>JAJSZB010000059.1:0-25506 GCA_050613715.1 Streptomyces sp. IBSBF 3018 | reverse complement strand
GCCCCCGGCAAGTAGCCCCGCGCCCCCACGACGGTCCCGGAATTTTCGCTTTCCCTTGTGCTCAGCCATGAGGGAGTGATCTTCCAGCGCTGTCAGACGGCTCCCAGGTCGACAGTGACCGGGAACGGCGCGGCGGCCTTGATCACGCCGGTGAACATCTCGCCGTCGCGGTAAGTCCTGGTCGCGAGGTCGAGGACGTAGGTGTAGACGATCGGGATGCCGGTGGCGGCCTGCTCGATGCGCCAGTAGAAGGGGATGCCGGCCTTGGCGTACTGGTCCACCTTCACGATCCGGTCGGTGGTCTCCGAGCCCGGCGAGACGACCTCGACGACCAGGAGTACGTGTTCCGGGCGGGTGGGCGAGAGGTCGATGGTCTCCGCCCGGTAGACCGTGACGTCGGGGCGGCGGTTGGTGAGCGGAACGTCCTGCAGGCGCACGTCGAAGTCCGTGTCGGCGTTCCAGTCCGGTCCCGCGGCGGCGTCCAGGGCGTTGGCCAGGACGCGGGCCAGCCGGTTGTGCCGCTTGGAGGCGCTCGGACTCACGGTGATCATTCCGTCCACGATCTCGATGCCGGCGCACTGCTCCTCGGACCAGGAGTCGTACTGCTCCGCGCTGATCTGCGTGTGCATCCACGCGGGTGCCACCATCTCGGCGGACATGCTGTACCTCCTTCGAGGAGCCCGGGCAGTCCTGGCGCTGCTGCGCTCAGGGTACTGGCCCGCGACGGCCCGGCATCCGATTCGGCCGGGGTGCGACGGCATCCCGCCGCCTGTCCTGGTTCATCCGGAATGGCGGGCGGTGCGGTGACGCGCGGCCGCTGGTGGTGTGACACGTGTTATTCGGTCAAGTGCGGCATCGCGGGGGCTGGCCTCACCGGCGGGGACGGGCGTTGTGAGAGGCTGGATCGCATGAACCGACTGGCCGGGTCCCGGTCGCCGTATTTGTTGCAGCATGCCGGGAATCCGGTGGACTGGTGGCCCTGGGAGGAGGGCGCCTTCGAGCGGGCGCGTGAGCGCGGGGTGCCGGTGCTGCTGAGCGTCGGCTACAGCAGCTGCCACTGGTGCCATGTGATGGCCCACGAGTCGTTCGAGGACGAGGCGACGGCCGCGTATCTCAACGAGCACTTCGTGTCGGTGAAGGTCGACCGCGAGGAGCGGCCGGACGTCGACGCGGTGTACATGGAGGCGGTGCAGGCCGCGACCGGGCAGGGCGGCTGGCCGATGACCGTCTTCCTCACCCCGGACGGCGAGCCGTTCTACTTCGGCACCTACTTCCCGCCCGCCGCGCGCGGCGGCATGCCGGGCTTCCGCGACGTGCTGGAAGGCGTCGTCGCGGCCTGGCGGGACCGCCGCGAGGAGGTCGCCGAGGTCGCGTCGAAGATCGTCCGCGACCTGACCGAGCGGGCCGGCGCCTACGCCGTCTCGCACGTGCCCGGCGAGGCCGAGATGTCCGCCGCGCTGCTCGGGCTGACCCGCGAGTACGACGCCCGGCGCGGCGGGTTCGGCGGCGCGCCGAAGTTCCCGCCGAGCATGGCGCTGGAGTTCCTGCTGCGCCACCACGCCCGCACCGGCGCCGAGGGCGCGCTGCAGATGGCCCGCGACACCTGCGAGGCGATGGCCCGCGGCGGCATCTACGACCAACTCGCCGGGGGCACCTCCCAGGACGGGGTCACCGGCGGCGGCTTCGCCCGGTACAGCACCGACCGCTCCTGGACCGTGCCGCACTTCGAGAAGATGCTGTACGACAACGCGCTGCTGCTGCGCGTCTACGCTCACCTCTGGCGGGCCACCGGCTCCGACATCGCGCGCCGCGTCGCACTGGAGACCGCCGACTTCATGATCGGCGAACTCGGGACGCCCGAGGGCGCGTTCGCCTCCGCGCTGGACGCCGACAGCGACGACGGCAGTGGCCGGATCGCCGAAGGCGCGTACTACGTCTGGACGCCGGAGCAACTGCGCGCCGAACTCGGCGACGCCGACGGGGAGTTCGCGGCCGCCTACTTCGGCGTCACCGAGGAGGGCACCTTCGAGGAGGGCGCCTCGGTCCTCCAACTCCCGCAGGGCAACGGCATGGTGGACGCCGACCGGGTCGCCTCGGTACGCGAGCGGCTGCTCGCCGCCCGCGCCCGCAGGCCCCGCCCCGGCCGCGACGACAAGGTGGTCGCCGCGTGGAACGGCCTGGCCATCGCCGCGCTCGCCGAGACCGGCGCGTACTTCGACCGGCCGGACCTCGTACAGGCCGCGGTCGACGCGGCCGACCTGCTGGTACGCGTCCACCTCGACGACCGCGGCCGGCTGATGCGCACCTCGCGCGACGGCGAGACCGGCGGCCACGACGGCGTGCTGGAGGACTACGCGGACGTCGCCGAGGGCTTCCTCACGCTCGCCTCGGTCACCGGCGAGGGCGTCTGGCTCGACTTCGCCGGGCTGCTGCTGGACTCCGTGCTGCGGCACTTCACCGGCGAGGACGGCACGCTGTACGACACCGCTGACGACGCGGAGCGGCTGATCCGGCGGCCCCAGGACCCGACCGACAACGCGACGCCGTCCGGCTGGACCGCGGCGGCCGGCGCGCTGCTCTCCTACGCCGCGCACACCGGCTCGCGCACGCACCGGGAGGCGGCGGAGCGGGCGCTCGGCGTGGTCGGCGCGCTGGCGCCGCGGGCGCCGCGGTTCATCGGCTGGGGGCTCGCGGTCGCCGAGGCGGCGCTCGACGGGCCGCGCGAGGTCGCGGTCGTCGGCGGGATCGGCGATCCGCTGACCGCGGAGCTGCACCGGGTCGCGCTGCTCGGGGCGGCGCCGGGCGCGGTGGTCGCGCTCGGCGAGGCGGGCTCCGCGGAGTTTCCGCTGCTGCGGGATCGGCCTGTCCGGGCCGGCCGGGCCACGGCGTACGTGTGCCGGCACTTCGTCTGCGACGCGCCGACGTCCGATCCACGCGTGCTTGCCGCGCAGCTCACCCGGCCCAGTTGACGCGGGGCGTCGAGCCCCCCGGGGGCGCGGAGAACGCCGCGAGCAACCACCCACCGGGCCGGTGGTCCGTCTGCGACAGCAACAGCCCCTTCGGGCCGGTGACGACCTGCGGGCCGCAGTGTGGTTGGTGGGGGTACCTCCCGGACGGAGTCTGGGGGAGCCGTTCCCCGCGCCCCTGAAAAACAGGTCCAGCGCCCGGCTGACGGGCAGGGGCGCGCCCTGTGTGCCGGCGTTCAGCGCCGAGCTGACCGGTGGGGGCCGCGCCCCTGAAAAACAGGTCCAGCGCCCGGCTGACGTGCAGGGGCCGCGCTCCTGGGAGGATGAGGGGTCATGGAACTGGTGCTGCGTGGGGCGCGGGTGATCGACGGCACGGGCGGGCGCTCGTACACCGCCGACGTCGGCGTCGCGGTCGGCCCGGACGGCGCCGGCCGCATCGCCGAGATCCGCCGGGAGCCCGGGGGAGCAGGCGCCCGGGGGCGGCGGCTCGGCGGCCGGCGGGTGGTCGACGCCGACGGGCTCGCCCTCGCGCCCGGCTTCATCGACATGCACGCGCACAGCGACCTCGCGCTGCTGCGCGACCCCGGCCACGAGGCCAAGGCCGCGCAGGGCGTCACGCTGGAGGTGCTCGGCCAGGACGGCCTGTCCTACGCGCCCGCCGACGACACCGTGCTCGCCGCGCTGCGCACCCAGCTCGCCGGCTGGAACGGCGACGGCGGCGTGGACTTCGACTGGCGCACCGTCGGCGGCTACCTCGACCGGCTGGACCGCGGCGTCGCCGTCAACGCCGCCTACCTGGTGCCCCAGGGCACCGTCCGCGCCCTCGCGATGGGCTTCGACGACCGGCCGCCGACGCCCGCCGAGCTGGACCGGATGCGCCGGCTCGTCGCCCAGGGACTGGCGGAGGGCGCGGTCGGCCTGTCCTCCGGGCTCACCTACACCCCCGGGATGTACGCCACCGACGACGAACTCGCCGAGCTGCTGCGGGTGGTGGCCGACCACGGCGGCTACTACTGCCCGCACCACCGCAGTTACGGCAAGGGCGCGCTCGACGCCTACGCGCAGATGCTGGCGCTCGCCGAACGCACCGGCTGCGCCCTGCACCTGGCGCACGCCACGATGAACTTCGACGTCAACAAGGGCCGCGCACCGGACCTGTTGGCGCTGCTGGACGTGGCGATCGCCCGCGGCGCGGACGTCACCCTCGACAGCTACCCGTACACCCCGGGTTGCACGACCCTCGCGGCGCTGCTGCCCAGTTGGGCCGCGTCCGGCGGACCCGCGGCGACCCTGGAGCGGCTGCGCGACGACGCCACCGCGGAACGCATCCGGCACGCGCTGGAGGTCGAGGGCTCCGACGGCAGTCACGGCGTGCCGATGGACTGGAACACCATCGAGGTCTCCGGCGTCGGCGACCCCGCCGACCCCGCGCTCGCCGGGTACATCGGCCGCCGGCTCGACGGTTGGGTCTCCGCCCGCGCGCTGCTGCTCGCCGACCGGCTGGGCACCACGATCCTCCAGCACGTCGGCGACGAGGCCAACGTCGCCGCGATCATGCGGCACCCCGCCCACACCGCGGGCTCGGACGGCATCCTGCACGGCGCCAAGCCGCACCCGCGGGCGTACGGCACCTTCCCGGAGTATCTCGGCCGCTACAGCCGGGAGTCGGGGGTGCTCGGCCTGGAGGAGTGCGTCGCGCACCTGACCGGGCGGCCCGCGGCCCGGCTGCGCCTGCCCGACCGCGGCCTGGTCCGCGAGGGCTACCGCGCCGACCTGGTGCTCTTCGACCCGGCCGAGGTCGCCTCCCGCGCCACCTACGACCGGCCGCGCACCCTGCCGGCCGGCATCCCGTACGTGCTGGTCGACGGCCGCTTCGTCATGGACGGGGGCCGCCGGACGGCGGAGCTGCCGGGCCGCTCGGTCCGCCGTACTCCGTGGCCGGCCCGTACGGCGGGCTGACCGCGCCGCCGCCGGAGCGGCCCTCCCCGCCGGGGTACGGGGTCGGGGTCCGCGGCGCGCCCGAGGGACCCTCCCCGCCCGGGTACGGGGACGGCGGCGCGCCCGCGGCGGACCGCCCGGTCACGGCCAGGTCGTACGCCGCCTGCGCCAGAGCGTCGAGGTCGCCGACCAGGACGCCGCGCACGCGCTCGGCCAGCTGCTGCGCCGAGGGCGTGACGCGCGGGGTGTAGAGCACCAGGCGCGGCGGCCCGGCGCCGAACCCGGCGCCGCGTTCGAGGCGTTGGACGGTGTAGGAGTCCATCACCGCCAGCCGGCACACCGCCACGGCCCGGCCGTCCGCCTCCACGCCCAGCGGGAACGCCTCCACCCCGCGCACCGTGACCCCCAGCCGCCGCAACTGCTCCGACAGCCGCGCGACGACCGGCGGTTCGAAGCCGATCAGGTCCACCGGCCGCGCCGTGCCCTCCGGGACCGGCACTGCCTGCCGGCGCGCCGACGCCTGCTGCTTCTGCGCCGGCTGGTACCAGGCCGGCGCGGGACCCGCCTGCTCGGCCTCCTCCACGTCCGCCGCGTCCTCCTCCAGCGCCGGGGTGACCGGCGACGCCGGCCCCGCCTCCCGCGCCCGGCCCGCACCCGCATCCGGCACCGGCTCGCCCGGCAGCCCGGACGGCGAGGGATAGGGCGACGGGTCGTACGACGACCGGTACTCGTACGGCGGCGGATACGGAGACGGGGACGGGGTCCCGTACGGCGGCGTGGAGGGGGTCCCGTACGGCGGCGTGGACCCGTACCCGTACGGCGGCCCGGACGAGTACGGGTCCGCGGGCCGGTACGTGGCGGGCTCCGGCGGGTACCCGTACGGCTGCGCGCCGGACTGCGCCGCCGGGGCGCTCCCGTACGTGTCCGGTGCGCGGCCCATCCACGACGGCGGCGAGGGGAGCTCCGGCCAGGGCGTCCCGGACGTCCCGGAGGCCCCGGCCGGCGCCCCCGCCCCCTCCCCCTCGGGCTCGGGGGTGCGCTCCGGCCCGCCCGTGCCGGTGTCCGTGTACCAGGCGGGCGGCTCGCCGCCGAAGTCGAACGTGCCGGTGAAGTCGATGTCGATCACGTCGCGGTCCGCGTCGCCGTCCTCGTCGCGGTCGCCGTCCGCGTCGGAGCCGCCGGCCGAGTCGTCTCCGTCCTCCTGGTCCCGGTCCGCGTCGTCCTGCGCCGCTTCCTGCGCCGCTTCCCGCACCTCGTCCTGCGCCTCGTCCTCGCCGGACCCGGCGGCCCGGTCCGGCCCCGGGTACGCGGCCCGCGTGGCCCCCACGTCTCCCAGGTCCGCCGCCGCCTCCGCGGCCGCCCCCGCCGGCTGCGGGGACTGCTGCGGATACGGCGACCCCAGCCCGTACGGCGACCCCTGCTCGTACGGCGGCTGCGGATACGGCGACCCGCCCCCGTACGCCGGCGGCTGCGGGTACGGCGACTCCTGTCCGTAGGGCGACTCCTGTCCGTACGGCGACGGCGACCCGTACAGCGAACCGCTGCCGCCCGGCGGCAGGCCGACGCCCGGGTAGAGGTAGGCCGGGACGCCGTGGCGGGAGGGGGCGGGCGCGTGGTCGATGCCCTCGCGCAGGCGGCGCAGCACGAGCCGGGACTCGGGCAGCGCCACCAGCTCGTCGACCAGCGACACGAACGCCGGGTCGCCGGCCAGGCCGGGGAAGTCCGTGGGCAGCTGCTGCTCCAGCATGAGCAGGGTCTGTGTCCGCTGGTCCGGCGCGGACAGCGGGAAGGCCGGCGCCCCCAGCCCGTACACGCCGAGGAAGCGGGACACGTCGGCGGCGGCCTGCGGGCTCCACGGCCCGGTGTGCAGCAGGTGGCGGCGCACCGCGCAGTAGGTGCGGAACTCCTCGACCACGTCGGCCACGCCGAACGCCTTGCCGTCGGCGACGCCCCAGCCGGGCCCCGCGGGCGTGGTCATCATCCGGTAGAAGTCCGGGTACAGGTACTGCAGCAGCAGCGTGCGGATGACCGCCTCGGGCTGCACCCCGGACCAGATCGGGTTCAGCGACGCCTCCAGCAGCAGCCCGTTGACCAGGCGCTTGACCCGGCGCGGGTTGCGGGCCGCGCGGTAGGCGAGCAGCTCCACCAGGCGGTCGTCGAGCATCGCCGCGATGCCTGCCTGCTCGGCGCACGCGCGGACGTACGCGTGGATGTCGCGGCCGCTGGGCACGGGGATGCGGTAGCTGGTCTGGAAGATCTTCTCGGCGAACGCGGCGCCGGTGGGGGAGAGGTCGCGCAACAGCCCGCCGGGGCCGACCGCCGCGCGGTCGATGCCGATCACGAAGGCGAGCCCGGGCACGTCCAGGTAGACCTTCACCGCCTCGCACACCGCGAGGAAGGTGTCCTCGCCGCACCGGTCCAGGTCGTCGATGAAGACCACCAGCAGCCGGCTGCGGTCGCCGCGCACCGACTGCGTCCACTCGCCGACCAGGGCGCGCAGCGCGTCGCGCATGGCGTTGCGGGAGCCGACGTCCGCGGACAGCCGCCGCCACACCTCGTCCACCATCCCGGACACGCCCAGCGGCCCCGCGGCCAGCACGGTCACCGCCCGCAGCAGCGCGGTGACCGCGCCGCCGTCGCGCAGCCGCCGCACCCAGCGCCGCAGCACGTTGCGGTCGACCTGGGAGAGCACGGACTTGATCAGCCCCTCCAGCGCGTCCGGTCCTGTGGAGGACCAGGCGTTGTACCAGACGGTGCTGATCTCGGGGAACTCCCGCAGCCGCGCGTCGACCAGCCGCATCAGGCTGCTCTTGCCCATCCCCCATCCGGCGTCCACGGCGAGGGTGAAGGGCGTGGCCGCGCGGGAGTCGGTGAGCAGCCGGGTCAGCGCGCCGGCCGCGCGGTAGGCGCTCAGCAGGTCCTGCTCGCGGTCGGCCAGCGGCTCGTCGTTGAGCAGCGACAGGCCCCGCCGCGGCGGCGCGCCCGGCGCCGAGGGCGGCCCGGAGGGTCCGGGCGGCCCGGTGAAGGGCCGCGGCGCGGACGGCCCGCCGTACGGGTCCGGCGCGGGCGGACGGGAGGCGGAGAAGACCACGGCAGCAGTGTCCCGCACCGCGCGCCCGCGCGGTCCCGCGTGGCGGAAAACACCGCGCGAGGCGTGAAACCTGCCCGTAAGGTGACCGGCATGCAGGTCATCCAGTCAACGAAACTCGCGAACGTCTGCTACGAGATCCGCGGTCCGGTGCTTGAGGAGGCCATGCGGCTGGAGGCGGCCGGCCACAGCGTGCTGAAGCTGAACACCGGGAACCCGGCGATATTCGGCTTCGAGTGCCCGCCGGAGATCCTCGAGGACATGCTGCGCTCGCTGAAGGACGCGCACGGCTACGGCGACGCCAAGGGCCTGCTCTCCGCGCGCCGCGCGGTGGTGCAGCACTACCAGACCAAGGGCGTGCCGCTCGGCGTCGAGGACGTCTACCTGGGCAACGGCGTCTCGGAGCTGATCCAGATGTCGATGCAGGCGCTGCTCGACGACGGCGACGAGGTGCTGGTCCCGGCGCCCGACTACCCGCTGTGGACGGCCTCGGTCTCGCTGGCGGGCGGCACCGCGGTGCACTACCGCTGCGACGAGCAGTCGGACTGGATGCCCGACCTGGACGACATCGAGCGCAAGGTCACCGACCGCACCAAGGCGCTGGTGATCATCAACCCGAACAACCCGACCGGCGCGGTCTACGACGACGAGATGCTGCGCGGCCTGGCCGACATCGCGCGCCGGCACCGGCTGATCCTGTGCTCGGACGAGATCTACGACAAGATCCTCTACGACGACGCGACGCACACCCCGACCGCGGCGATCGCCCCGGACCTGCTGACGCTGACCTTCAACGGCCTGTCGAAGGCGTACCGGGTGGCGGGCTACCGCAGCGGCTGGATGGCGGTGGCCGGCCCCAAGGCGCACGCGGCCAGCTACATCGAGGGCCTGACGATCCTGGCGAATATGCGGCTGTGCGCGAACATGCCGGCGCAGCACGCCATCGCCACCGCGCTGGGCGGCCACCAGTCGATCAACTCCCTGGTGCTGCCGGGCGGCCGGCTGCTCGCGCAGCGCGACGCCACGTACCGCGCGCTGCTGGACATCCCCGGTGTGACGTGCGTGAAGCCGCGCGGCGCGCTGTACGCCTTCCCGCGGCTCGACCCGCAGGTCTACAAGATCAAGGACGACCGGCAGATGGTCCTCGACCTGCTGCGGGCCGAGAAGATCATGATCGTGCACGGCACCGGCTTCAACTGGACCGAGCCGGACCACTTCCGCATCGTCACGCTGCCGCGCGCGGAGGACCTCGCGGACGCGGTCGGCCGTATCGGCCGCTTCCTGGACGGCTACAGCCAGCACTGAACACAGCGCTGAACGCTCGCGCGGCGCGGGACCCGCGCCGCGCGAGCGGGTGGCTGCTCAGCCCAGGCGTTCGACCAGGGCGTGGTACTCCGACCACAGCTCGGGCGGGGTGTGGTCGCCGAAGGTCTCCAGGTGGGCCGGGATGAGCGCGGCCTCCTCGCGCCAGACCTCGGGGTCGACGCCGAGCAGCAGCCGGAGGTCGGCGCGGGACAGCTCAAGGCCGTCGGTGTCCAGCGCGCCCGGGGCCGGCACGATGCCGATCGGTGTCTTGACGCCCTCCGCCTCGCCGTTCAGGCGCTCCACGATCCACTTGAGCACCCGGCTGTTCTCGCCGAAGCCGGGCCACACGAAGCGGCCCTCGGCGTCCTTGCGGAACCAGTTGACGTAGTAGATCTTCGGCAGCTTCGCCGGGTCGTGCTTCTTGCCCAGGCCGATCCAGTGGCCGAAGTAGTCGCCCATGTTGTAGCCGCAGAACGGCAGCATGGCGAACGGGTCGCGGCGCAGCTCGCCGACCCTGCCCTCGGCCGCGGCGGTCTTCTCGCTGGCCACGTTGGCGCCGAGGAAGACGCCGTGCTGCCAGTCGAAGGACTCGGTGACCAGCGGCACCGCGGAGGCGCGGCGGCCGCCGAACAGGATCGCCGAGATCGGCACGCCGCGCGGGTCCTCCCACTCCGGCGCGATGGTCGGGCACTGCGCGGCGGGCACGGTGAAGCGCGCGTTGGGGTGCGCGGCGGGGGTGCCGGACCGCGGCGTCCAGTCGTCGCCCTTCCAGTCGGTGAGGTGCGCGGGCGGCTCCTCGGTCATGCCCTCCCACCACACGTCGCGGTCGTCGGTGAGCGCGACGTTGGTGAAGATCGCGTTGCCCCACAGCGTCTTCATGGCGTTGGCGTTGGTGTGCTCGCCGGTGCCGGGGGCGACGCCGAAGAAGCCGGCCTCGGGGTTGATCGCGTAGAGCCGGCCGTCCTCGCCGAACCGCATCCACGCGATGTCGTCGCCGATGGTCTCCACGGTCCAGCCGCGCACCGTCGGCTCCAGCATGGCGAGGTTGGTCTTGCCGCAGGCCGAGGGGAAGGCGGCGGCGACGTACTTGCTCGGGCCCTGCGGCGGGGTCAGCTTGAGCACCAGCATGTGCTCGGCGAGCCAGCCCTCGTCGCGGGCCATCACCGAGGCGATGCGCAGCGCGTAGCACTTCTTGCCCAGCAGCGCGTTGCCGCCGTAGCCGGAGCCGTAGGACCAGATCTCCCGGGTCTCGGGGAAGTGCGAGATGTACTTGGTGGCGTTGCACGGCCACGGCACGTCCGCCTCGCCGGGCTCCAGCGGCGCGCCGACCGAGTGCACGGCCTTGACGAAGGAGCCGTCCGTGCCCAGCTCGTCCAGCACCTCGCGGCCCATCCGGGTCATCGTGCGCATCGACACCGCGACGTAGGCGGAGTCGGTGATCTCCACGCCGAGCGCGGACAGCGGCGAGCCCAGCGGGCCCATGCAGAAGGGCACCACGTACATCGTCCTGCCCCGCATCGAGCCGCGGAACAGGCCGCCGGAGGAGGCGTCGAGGCGGCCGGTCGGGTCGCCGGTGAAGATCTCCCGCATCTGCGCGGGCGCCTTCCAGTGGTTGGTCGGCCCGGCGTCCTCCTCGCGCTCGGAGCAGATGAAGGTCCGGTCCTCGACCCGGGCCACGTCGGTGGGGTCCGAGGCCGCGTAGTACGAGTCCGGCCGCAGCGTGGGGTCGAGGCGGGTGAAGGTCCCGTTCTCGACCAGCTGCTCCGCCAGCCGGTGGTACTCCTGCTCCGAGCCGTCGCACCAGACGATCTCGTCGGGCTGGGTGAGGGCGGCGATGCCGCCGACCCAGTCGATCAGTTCCCGGTGTTCGGTGGGTGCCGTCTTGAGGGTGTCACCGCGCGCCACGATCGCTCCGTCCCGCCGGGTCCGCACAGACCGGCGTGCACATTGAGGGTTGGTTCGGCCCCGTGGGGGCTGCGGCCCGGACGCGTTCGTGGAGTGCTCATCCGGTGCCGACCGCACTCATATGAGTGTGGGGGGCTTCAAATGATTCTGTCCAGGGCGCCCCGGGTGACCATCACCACTCGGGCGGCCCCGTTCCTACTTACAGGTAACTTACGGTGGCGTAGGTAGGATTGACGCCATGAGCGACGTGCAAGAGACTTCCGGGGTGTCTCCCGCAGAGAAGCTCGCCGATGTCCCCAAACTGGTAAAACCCAAGCTCAGAGGGTGGCTGCACGCCGGGATGTTCCCGGCCGTGCTGATCTCCGGAGTGACGCTGACCGCGTTCGCGCAGAGCACCCGGGGCAGGATCGCCTGTGCGATCTTCACTCTGACGGCCTGCGCGCTGTTCGGCGTCAGCGCCCTCTACCACCGCGGGAACTGGGGACCGCGCGGGTCAGGAATTTTGCGACGACTTGACCATGCGAACATCTTCCTGATCATCGCCGGCACCTACACGCCGCTGACCATCCTGCTGCTGCCCGGCGCCACCTCCGAGCTGCTGCTGTGGCTGGTGTGGGCGGGGGCGCTGGCCGGCATCGCCTTCCGGGTCTTCTGGGTCGGCGCGCCGCGCTGGCTCTACACGCCCTGCTACATCGCGCTGGGCTGGGTCGCGATCTTCTTCCTGCCGGACTTCCTGCGCACCGGCGGCGTCGCCGTGATGGTCTGCGTGATCGTCGGCGGCATCCTGTACAGCCTGGGTGCGGCCGTCTACGGCTTCAAGAAGCCGAACCCGTCACCGCGCTGGTTCGGCTTCCACGAGGTCTTCCACTCCTTCACGCTGGCCGCGTTCGCCGTCCACTACGTGGGGATCTCGATCGTCGCGTACAGCCACGCGTAGCCGGCCGCCCGCCTGGACGCCTGTCCTTCTGACGTACGGACATCCGTACGTCAGAAGAACGTCCGCACGTACGAACCGACCGTGCCGTCCTCGCCCACCACCGGGATCAGCGGCCACTTGTCGAACGTCGTGCACGGGTGGGACAGCGCCAGCGCCACCCAGTCGCCGACCTCCAGCGGCTCGTCCGGCGGCAGCGACAGCCAGGCGTGCTGGTCCGACAGCTTCACCACCGCCACACCGTCGGCCGGGGCGCGCACCGAGCCGTCCCGCGCCGAGCGCACCGCCACCGGCCGCGGAAGCCCCAGGTCGTACGGCGCGTCCCGCTTGCCCGCGTTGAGGAACGCCTGGCCGGGCTCCGGCCGCGACACCACCTGCGCCCACAGCCGGAAGGCCGGCTCCAGCGCGCCCTCGGACGGCACCCGGTTGAACGGCGTCACCCGCCGGTAGTGGTCGTCGTCGTGCGAGACGTACGCGCCCGAGCGCAGCAGCTTCAGCACCGGCCGGGACAGCCGCGGCAGCTCCGCGAAGACCTCGGCGACCGCGTCGAACCACGCCGAGCCGCCCGCGCTGACCACCACCGCCTCCGCCTCGGCGAACCGCCCGGCCGCGTCCAGCTCCCCGGCCAGCGCCACCAGCTGCCGCAGGTAGGTGAGCACCGGCTCCGGGTCGGCCGGGTCCGCCCCCGGCACCTCGCCCTCGTAACCGGCCACGCCCACCAGCCGCAGTGTGCCGGTACGGCCCACCGCCTCGGCGACCTGCGCGCACGCCGCCGCGTCCCGCGCCCCGGTGCGTGCGCCCGGGCCCGCGCCCAGCTCGACCACCACGTCGAGCCGCCGCCGGGCGCCCGCGTCGCGCAGCGCCGTGTCCATCAGCTCCACGCCGCGCACCGAGTCGACGTAGACGATCAGCTCGAAGGCCGGGTCGGCGTCCAGCAGCTCGCTGAACCGGCGCAGCGCCGCGGCGTCGACCACCTCGTTGGCCACGAAGACCCGCGGGACGCCGAACGCGTGCGCGACCCGCACCTGGTGCGGCAGCGCGACGGTGATGCCCCAGGCGCCCCGCGCGAGCTGGTCGGCGAACAGCCGCGGCGCCATCGAGGTCTTGCCGTGCGGCGCGAAGGCCAGGCCGTGCGCGGTCGTGTAGCGCTCCAGCAGGTCGAGGTTGTGGTCGAGGGCGGTGGCGGACAGCGTCAGCACCGGCGTGGTGAAGCCGCCGGCGAACAGGTCGCGGCGCTGTGCCGTCAGCTCGTCGACGGTCAGCCCCTCGGCGTCCGGCGGCAGCCCCTTGAAGCGGTGGTCCACCAGCTCCCGGCCCAGCTCGGCCACCCGCGCCTCGATCCCCATCACGCCTCCCGCCTGCGCCGTTGCGCACTGTGCAACGGTCATTGCGTATGCTGATGCGAGCTGTCTAACATCCGGCCGGGCGCGTGGTCAACGGCGGCCGGCCGGCGGGGCGTGGCGGTCGGGTGCGGGCCTGGCGGTCCGAGCCCGCCTGGCGGTCCGGCGGCGGTCGGGTCCGCGGGTCCGACGCGCGCGGGACCTGGCGAGGAGGGGCCCGGGGCCGGAAGCGCCGGGCGGAGCGGAAGGGGCGAGGCGTGGAGCCGGTGGACGTGGTGGCGCTCGGCGAGTCCATGGTCGCGTTCGCGCCCTCGGCGCCCGGCCCGCTGGCCGGGGTGCCGTCCTTCCACCGCGGCATCGGCGGCGCGGAGTCCAACGTCGCCTGCATGCTCGCCCGCGCCGGCCACACCACCCGGTGGATCAGCCGGGTCGGCGCCGACGGCTTCGGCGACCACCTGCTGGCCGAGATCGCCGCGGCGGGCGTCGACGTGAGCGCCGTGCAGCGCGATCCGCGCCGGCCCACCGGCGTGTACTTCCGCACCGCGGGCGATCGCGCGACGGGTGATCGCGTCGCGGGCGACCGTGCCGCCGCGCTCCCGGCCGGGACATCCCGCGGCCCCGGAGCGCCCGGCGCACCCGGAGCCGAACCCGCCGCCCTCGCCGCCCCCCGCGCCGAACCCGCCGCGCCCGACCCGCGGCCCGAGGTCGCGTACTACCGCAAGGGCTCCGCCGCCTCGGCGCTCTCGCCCGCGCTGGTGCGCCGGGACGCCGTGTGGTCGGGCCGGGTGCTGCACCTGACCGGCATCACCGCCGCGCTCTCCGCGGGCTGCCGGGCGCTGATGACCCGGCTGACCCACCGCGAACCCGGCCGCCCGCTGGTCTCCTTCGACGTCAACCACCGCCCGGCGCTGTGGCGGGACGCCGACCCCCGGGCGCTGCTGGACCTCGCGCGCGGCTGCGACCTGGTGTTCGTCGGCGAGGACGAGGCGCAGGCCGCGTGGGGGCTGCCGGACGCCGACGCGGTGCGCGCGGCGCTGCCCGAGCCCTCGGTGCTGGTGGTCAAGCGCGGCGCGGCCGGTGCGGTCGCCTTCACGCCCGGGGGCCGCGTCGAGCAGGCCGCGCCCCGGGTCGAGGTGGCGGCCCACGTCGGCGCCGGCGACGCCTTCGCGGCCGGCTTCCTGTCCGCGACGCTGCGCGGTCTGCCGCCGGCGCTGCGGCTGCGCCACGGCTGCCTGTTCGCCGCCGCCGCGCTGACCGTCCACGCCGACCACGCCGCCCCGCCGCCGCGCCCCCGCCTGGACGCGCTGGCCGCGCTGGACGACGCGGGCTGGTCCGCGCTGCGGCTCACCGCGGGCTGGGCGGACGCGTGAGCCAGACGCTGACCCGGGCGCTGCGCATCCTGCCGCTGCTGGCCGAGGGGCCGGCCGGGCTGGAACAGGTCGCCACCCGCCTGGAGGTGCACAAGTCCACCGCGCTGCGGCTGCTGCGCACCCTGCACGAGCACGGTCTGGTCTACCGCCAGCAGGACCAGCGCTACCGCCTGGGCTCGCGGCTGTTCGGCCTCGCCCAGCAGGCCGTCGAGTCGCTCGACGTCCGCGGCATCGCCCACCCGCACCTGCTCGCGCTGAACGAACGCACCGGCCACACCGTCCATCTGGCGGTGTACGAGCAGGGCGAAGTGGTCTACATCGACAAGGTGGAGAGCCGCTACCCCGTCCGCATGTACTCCCGGATCGGCCGACCGGTGGCCATCACCGTCGCCGCCGTGGCCAAGGTGCTGCTCGCCGACCTGCCCGAGCCGGAGCGCCGCGCGGTCGCCGAGCGCCTGGACTACCCGCGCTACACCTCCCGGTCGACCCCGGACGCCGCGGCGTTTCTCGCCGAGCTGGCCCGGGTACGCGAGCAGGGCTGGGCCGCCGACCTCGGCGGCCACGAGGAGTCCATCAACTGCGTCGGCGCGCCCCTGCGCGGCCCCGACGGCCGGGTCTGCGCGGCGCTGTCCGTCTCGGCGCCCGGCGTCGTGGTGTCCGCGGCGGAGCTGCTCCGGCTGCGCCCGCTGGTGCTGCGCGCGGCGGAGGCGGCCGGAGCCGAACTGTCCGGCCGCGCGCCCGTACCCGTGCCCGAGACACCCCACGCGACCGAGCCCGTACCCGATCCCGCGTCCGGGCCCGTACCAGGACCCGACCCCGGGTCCGTCACCGTCACCGACCCCGACCCCGACACCGACCCCGACCCCGACACCGAACCCGTCACCGAATCCGAGGAACCGCCCGCATGAGCGACCTGCCCGAGTACAACCCGAGCCAGCTCCCCCTGCTGCCGAAGACCGCGGTCACGCCGGACACGCACACCGTGCCGCCGGCGAAGTTCTCGCACGGCGTCCGCAAGGGCAACATCCTCCAGGTCGCCGGGCAGGTCGGCTTCCTGCCGGCCAAGGACGGCGAGCCGCCGACGCCCGCCGGGCCGACGCTGCGCGAGCAGACGCTCCAGGCGCTGGCGAACGTCGCGGCGGTGCTGGAGGCCGGCGGCGGCAGTTGGGAGGACGCGGTGATGATCCGCGTCTACCTCACCGACACCGGCCACTTCGCGGAGTTCAACGCGATCTGGAACGACTACTTCGCCGACCTGCGCGAGGCGCCCGCGGCCAGGACCACGGTGTACGTCGGCCTGCCGGCCGGCCTGCTGGTGGAGATCGACGCGCTGGCCGTCCTGGGCTGAGGCGCGGAACCCGCGCCTGGACCGGTCCGCGCGCCCGCTCGCGGTCCGCGTACCCGTGGTCCGGGCCCGGGCAGGGGATCGTCCCCTGCCCGGGCCCGGTGGTCTGCGATCCGCGGTGCGCGGATCAGCCGGAGGTCACGACATCGCGTGGACGTGCGGACCGACGGCGTTGGACCAGGTGTTGCCAGCCGACGCGTCCCAGTTGGTCGACCAGGTCATCGCGCCGCCGATGCCCGGCCAGGTGGTGCTGGGGTGCCAGCTGCCGCAGCCGGTGCCCTTGGCCAGGCAGTCCAGCGCGTTGTTCACGACGCTCGGGCTGACGTAGCCGGAGGAGGCGGCGCTGGTGGACGCCGGGGTGCCGACGCCGACCTGCGAGGGCGACAGGCCCGCCTGGATCGCGGTGCAGGCCAGCGTGGTGATGAAGTCCACCGAGCCCTGGCTGTACACGCCGCCGTCGCAGCCGTTCATCGAACCGCTGTTGTAGTACTGCGTGTTGACGATCGTCAGGATGTCCTTGATCTTCAGCGCGGTGGCCAGGTAGTCGCTGCCCGCGCTCAGCATGTCGATCGTCTGCGGCGCCATCGTGATGATCAGCCCCGACCCGGCCTTGGCGCTCAGCGCGCGCAGCGCCTGCGGCATGTAGGTGGAGTCGATGCCGTTCTCCAGGTCGATGTCGACCCCGTCGAACCCGTAGGTCTGCATCAGCGAGTACACGCTGTTGGCGAAGTTGGTGGCCGCGGTGGAGTCGCGCACCGAGATGGTGCCGTTCTGGCCGCCGACGGAGATGACCACCTTCTTGCCGGCCGCCTTCTTGGCCGCGATGTCCGCCTTGAACTGCGCCACGCTGTAGTTCAGCGACGGGTCGAGGGTGAAGGACACCGCGCCGGGCGTCGTCGTCGCGTCGGCGAAGGCCACCGCGATGATGTCGTACTGGTTCTGCACCTGCGCGATGGTCTGCACGGTGGCGCCGTTGTTGAAGTTCTGCCAGTAGCCGGTGACGATGTGCTTCGGCAGCCCGGTGGCCGGCGGGTTCGTCGGCGGCGTGGTCGGCGGCGTCGTGGGCGGCGTGGTCGGCGGGGTGGTCGGGGGAGTGGTCGGCGGTGTCGTGGGCGGCGTGGTGCCGCTGCCGCCGGGACCGCTCAACGTCACGTCGTCGGCGTAGTACGCGGGCTGGGCGTACCAGCCGTGCGTGTAGAGGGTCACCGAGGTGGTGTTCGCGCCGGTGGTGAAGTTGACGCTGAGCTGGCTGTACGAGGAGGTGCCCGGCGTCCAGGTGGACGGGTCGGTGCCGCCGGTGCCGGTCGCGCCGATGTAGACGTACGAACCCTGCACGTAAGCGCTCAGCGTGTACTGCGAGTTGGGCTGCACGCTGACGGTCTGGGTGCACTGGGCGTTGTCGCTGCTGGTCGGCGTCGCCTTCAGCGCGCTGCTGCCGGAGTGCACCGGGCTGGAGACGGTGGTGCCGGAGCCGGCCGAACAGGTCCAGTTCGACAGCCCTGTCTCGAAGCCGGAGTTGGCCACCAGATTGGTGGTCGCGGCGCCCGCGGAACCGGAGTTCACCAGGGCGACACCGCCGCCGATCACGGCCGCGGCGCTCAGCCCGGCGACGGTCCGGCGCACCACCGTTCTTCTGCGCCTGGTGTGGCGCGATTGATTCGCGCGCGATGCACGTTCCACGACTGCCTCCTGGGGGCAAGGAGTTGGGGGGTGGCGGGATGCGGATATGACATGAACACGAGAGGGGTCCGTAAGGAAGAAAGCTGGTCCAGACCAATCGGGTTGTCAAGACCTCTGGTGGACATCTGCCGGACACCCGCGTCCACCTGTCGTTCATGGACCGCGATCCGCGACTTTGCGCACCCGGATCGCTACACATCGATAAGCTGGCGCCCGCGAATCGCCAGGTCGCGCCGGGAAGGGACCCGGACCCGGCGGAAGCCCGGGCGGGGAGGGGAAGGGGAGGTCCACCGATGCCCAGTGTCATCACGGTCACCGCGGACGACCTCGCGCTGCCCCTGGAGGAGCAACTGGTGCGGACCGCCGCCGCGCTGGACGCGCACGGCCACCTCGTGGCGCTCGCCGCCGACGATCCGGCCGAGCCGGCCCGCCGCCGCATGCACACCGTGCGCTCCGCGCTGGAGGCCGACCGGATCGCGATCGTCCCGCTGGCCCTGCCGCCGCTGGCCCGCACCCTGCTCGGCGAGCAGCTGCGCCAGCTGTCCGGCACCGATCTGGGCCCCGGCGTGCTGGCCGGCGCCGCCCGGCTGCTCGCGTACTACCTGCACTCCGGCGCGCTGCTCGGCTCGGTGGCCAAACTGGACCGGGTGCCGGTGGGCCTGCGCACCCACGTCAAGTCCCTCGTCCCCGGGCGGCACTTCGCGGTCCTCGCGCACCCCGAGCCGTACCTCGGCCCGGCCGAGGCCGACCAGGTGCCGCCGGGCCCGGGCTACCAGACGCAGCTCGCGGTGGCCGGCAACGCGCTGGACCCGGCCTGGATCACCGGCCCGCTGGCCGCCGCCTGGCGCACCGCGCACCTGCGCGAGGTGCCGCTGCCCCCCGACTCCGCACGGTGGTGGGGGACGTCCCGGCTGGTCGAGTTCACCGCCTACATCGCCGACGTGGGCATGCTCTACCAACTCGTCACCTCGGTACGGCGCGACACCTGCACCTGGTGCGGGCTCGAAGTCATCGGCGACCAGTGCCTGTTCTGCGCCACCCGGCTGACCGCGCGCGGCGCGCCCGCCAAGCACGCCGCCGCGCCGTCGCAGCGGGCGGTGGAGACCCCGCGCCGTCCCCAACTCGAACCCCACAAGCGATAGGTCCGCCCGCACATGAACTCACGTCAGCGCCGTGGTGTCGTCCTCCTGGTGGTCTCCGTGCTGTGCGCGGCGGCGGCCCTCGCCGGGGTGATCGCCGTCGTCTCCGACGCGCGCTCGCAGGTCGGACCGAAGGTCACGGCGTACGAACTCAGCGCGGACGTCCCCGCGTACACCGCGCTGACCGCGGGCAAGGTGCACCGGATATCGGTCCCCGAACGCTGGCTGCCCGACACCGCGATCCGCGACACCGGCCAGTTCCAGGGCAAGATCGCCGCGGTGCCGCTGAAGAAGGGCTCGCTGCTGCAGTCCGACATGGTCGCCGCGCGGCCCGAACTCAAGCCGGGCCAGATGGAGATCGCCATCATGATCGACGCGGAGACCGGCGTGGCCGGCAAGATCACCCCCGGCGCCAGGGTCAACATCTTCGCCACCTTCGCCGGCAGGCGCGACACCGACCCGGACGTCTCGAAGATCATCGTCTCCGGCGCGCAGGTCATCGACGTCGGCGAGATCAAGGCGTTCGACAAGAACCAGGACGCTCAGCGGCTGTCCGACCAGGGCGTCCCGATCACCTTCGCGCTCGACGCAGCGGACGCCCAACGCGTCGCCTACGCCGAGTCGTTCGCCCGGCACGTCAGGCTCGCGCTGGTCGCCCCCGGCGACACCGCGCCGCCGCCGAGCGGCGACCGCACGTACACGCTGGCGGGCGACACGACGTCCGGGAGCGCGCGATGAGCCGCGGGGCCGGGGGCCGCGTTGCCGGAGGGGCGGCGCCGAATGCCCTACGCACGCCGGGTGTTGTGCGTAGAGCCGCGCCGAACGCCGTACGCACGCCGGGTGTTGTCCGCAGAGCCGCGCTGAACGCCGTGCGCCCGGCCACCTCCGGCGTCGCTCGCCCGGACCGATCCGCAAGGGGGCGGAGAGCGTGACCGTACGCATCCTCGCCGGCACCGGCGACCCCGACACCGCGCGGGCGCTGACCGGACTGCTCGGCCAACTCCCCGGCGTGGAACCGGGAACCGCGCTGCCGGACTCCGCCGCGCTGCTCGACGCGCTCGCCGGCGCCGCCGAGACCGGCCTCGACGAACTGCCCGAAGTCGTCGTCGTGCACGACGGGATAGGCCCGATGCCGGCCCTGGACCTGGTCCGGGAGATCTCGCTGCGCTACCCCTCCACCGGCGTGGTGCTGCTGACCGCGGACGGCAGCCCGGCGATGCTCGCCGCCGCGATGAACTCCGGCGCCCGCGGCGTGATCGGACTCCCGCTGTCCTACGACGAGTTGGGCGCCCGGGTGGAGGCCGCGGCGACCTGGGCGGCCGGCGTGCGGCGGCACCTGGGCCCCGGCCGCGGCGGCGCCTCGGCGCTGCCCGCGACGGCCGGCGGCACGCTGATCGCGGTGGCCGGCGCGAAGGGCGGCGTCGGCGCCACCGTCACCGCCGTGCACCTCGCGCTCGCCGCGCACGCCTCGGGACGCTCCACCGCGCTGGTCGACCTGGACCTGCAAAGCGGCGACGTCGCGTCGTACCTGGACGTGCAGTTCCGCCGCTCGGTCGCCGACCTCGCCGACATCGCGGAGGTCTCCTCCCGGGTCCTGAACGACGCGATGTACGTCCACGAGGCCGGCCCCGCGCTGCTGTTGGCCCCCGCGGACGGCGAACGCGGCGAGGAGGTCACCGACCGCACCGCCCGCCTGGTGCTGACCGCGCTCCGGCAGCGGTACGACGTGGTGGTGGTCGACTGCGGCACCCAGGTCACCAGCGCCAACGCGGTGGCCGTCGAGACCGCCGACACCGCGGTGCTGGTCACCACGCCCGACGTCATCGCGGTCCGCGCGGCCAAGCGGATGGTGCGGATGTGGGACCGGCTGCAGATCCGCAAGCCGCAGGACACCACGCTCGCGGTCAACCGGCACAGCCGGGCCGGCGAGATCCAGCCCTCGCTGATCGCCCGCATCACCGGCACCCGGATGGCCACGGCGGCGGTGCCGGCCGCCTACCGCGAACTGCAGGCCGTCATCGACGCCGGCCGGCTCCAGGACCTCGACGCGCGCTCCACCGTACGCGCCGGCATCCACGCGCTCGCCGTCGAACTCGGCATCGTCCAGGGCGAGTCGGTGCCGGCGCCGCGCGGCAAGAAGCAGCGCCGCGCCGACCGCGACCGCGGCCAGGTCACCCTGGAGGCGCTCGGCATGACGCCGATCATCCTCGTCACGCTCATCCTGGTCTGGCAGGCGGTGCTGGCCGGCTACACCTTCACCCTCGCGGGCAACGCGGCGGACCAGGCGGCCCGCGCCGCGGCGGTCGGCTCCGACGCGGGCGCCGCGGCCCGCAGCGACGTCCCCGGCGCCTGGGACATGACCGGCCCCACGGTCACCCGCACCGCCGACCACTCCGTCGACGTCACCCTCGGCCTCAGGGTCCCCGTCCTCTTCCCCGGAGGCATCAACTTCCCCTTCACCGCCCACGCCCACGCCCGCACCCCCGACGAATCGACCCGCCCATGAGGTCCCCGGCAACCGGAGCAGCCGACCAGCCGGCCCCGACGGCGGGTCAGCCGACAGCGCCCCGCAAGGGGCAAATAGGGGCGCGGGGAACTGCGCGACAAGCCACGACGGCGCCGCAGTCGGCAACGGCCCGCAGGGGGCAGGACCGGAGCCGCCCACGGCACTTCGCTCACCCGGGAGCGAGCCGGAACCCCGCCCACCTCGACCGGAGGTCGCAACGCGGCGTCGCGTCCCTCGAATACCTCGGCATGCTCCCGTTCCTCCTCCTGATCGCCCTCGCGGCAATCCAACTCGGCCTCGCCGCCTACTGCGCGGAACAAGCCCGCACCGCGGCCCGCACCGCCGCCCGCACCGCCTCCGAGCCGGACCCGCACGCCGACCCCGCCCAGGCCGGGCGGGACGCCGTCAGCGGATGGGTCGACCCCGCCATCACCCTCGGCAGCGGCGACGCCACCGCCTCCGTCAAGGCCACCGCGCGCGTCGACGTGCCGTCCGTCCTCCCGGGGATCTCGATCTTCGGACCGATCGAGCGCTCCGCCACGATGCCGAAGGAGGACACGACGCCGTGAGTCTCCGCGCCCGCCTCGCCACCGAGGAGGCGACCCCGCAGACCCAGGAAGGCCACCTCGTGGCCGTCTACCGGGCCAAGCTGCTCCAGGAGATCGACCTCGCGGAGATGTCCGCGCTGTCGCCCGCCGAGCGCCGCGCCCGCCTCGAACGCGTCCTCGGCCACATCATCAGCCGCGAGGGCCCGGTGCTGTCCACCGCCGAACGCGCCGCGCTGATCCGCCGGGTGGTCGACGAGGCGCTCGGCCTGGGCATCCTCGAACCCCTGCTGGAGGACCCGTCGATCACCGAGATCATGGTCAACGGCCCCGACCGCATCTACGTCGAACGCGGCGGCCGCGTCGAGCCCGTCGCCGCCCGCTTCTCCTCCGCGGAACAACTGCTGCAGACCATCGAACGCATCGTCTCCACCGTCAACCGCCGTGTGGACGAGTCCAATCCGATGGTCGACGCCCGGCTGCCGTCCGGCGAGCGCGTCAACGTGATCATCCCGCCGCTGTCGCTGACCGGCCCCACGCTGACCATCCGCCGCTTCCCCCGCGCGTACACCCTCCAGGAGCTGATCGGCCTCGGCACGCTGGACGAGCACATGCTGATGCTGCTCGCCTCGTTCGTCCGGGCCCGTTGCAACATCATCGTCAGCGGCGGCACCGGTTCGGGCAAGACCACGCTGCTCAACGCGCTGTCCGGGCTGATCCCCGACGGCGAGCGGATCATCACCGTCGAGGACGCCGCCGAACTCCAGCTCCAGCAGGAGCACGTGATCCGGCTGGAGTCCCGCCCGCCGAACGTCGAGGGCGAGGGCCGGATCACCATCCGCGACCTGGTCCGCAACTCGCTGCGGATGCGCCCCGACCGGATCATCGTCGGCGAGGTCCGCGGCGGCGAGACCCTCGACATGCTCCAGGCGATGTCCACCGGACACGACGGCTCACTGGCCACCGTGCACGCCAACTCCGCGGAGGACGCGGTGCTACGGCTGCAGACGCTCGCCTCGATGAGCGAGGTCAAGATCCCCTTCGAGGCGCTGCGCGACCAGATCAACTCCGCGGTGGACGTGATCGTCCAGCTGCACCGCCACATCGACGGCACCCGCAGGATCCAGGAGATCGCCGTGCTCTCCTCGCGCGGCCGCGACGTCTTCCGGCTCACCTCCGCGACCACCTTCCGCGCCGAGCCGCTCGGCGTCGACCGGATCGTCCGCGGCTGGTACGAGCACCGGCCGGTGCCCCGCGACATCGGCGAACGGCTCTACCTGGCCGGCGAGCACGTGCCCGCCGCGTTCGGCGTCGGCGCGAGCGAGCTGGAACTCGACAGCAGGGAGGCGAAGTGACCGCGCCGCACGCCGCCATGACGCCGCCGATACACCAAGTCATCGATGCGTACGGCCCGTCGGCGCCGCACCACGGACGAGTCCCGCTCGCCGCACCCGCGTTCGCCTCCGGACCGTACCCGTTGCTGGTGCTGCTGCTCAGCGCGGTCGCGCTGGTGCTCGGGGTGTGGGGCCTGCACGCCTGGAGCGGCGGCAAGGCCGACCGGGCCGCGCTGGTCGAGCGGCTGGCCGGTGGCGAAGGCGGCGACGGGCGCGGCAGCCAGGCGCCGTTCGCCGCCCTGGACCGCCGGGTGCGCCGCTACGCCTGGGGCCGCCGGCTGGCCGGACGGCTCGCCGCGACCGGCACCAATCTCACCCCAGGCCAGTTCACCGCCGCCGTGGCCGGCCTGGTGGCGGCCGCCTGGCTGGTCGCCGCGCTGGTGCTCGCGCCGTTCTTCGGACCGATCGCCGCGCTGATCGCCGCGTGGACCGGCTACTCGTACCTGGAATGGCGGCGCAAGGTCCGCAACGAGCGCTTCATCGCCCAACTCCCCGATCTCGCCCGAGTACTGGCCAACGCCACCCAGGCCGGCCTGGCGCTGCGCACCGCCGTCGCACTGGCCGCCGACGAGCTGGACGCCCCGGCGGGCGAGGAGTTGAAGCAGGTCGCCGACGCGATGGCGCTCGGCCACTCCGTCGAGGACGCCCTCGGCGAACTCCAGCAGCGCCTGCCCAGCCGGGAGTTGATTGTCCTGGTGTCCACCCTGGTGCTCTCCAGCCGGGCCGGCGGCTCGGTCGTGGAGTCGCTGCGCAACCTCACCGTCACCCTGGAGGAGCGCAAGGAGACCCGCCGCGAGGTGCGCACCCAGATGTCGCAGATCACCGTCACCGCCTACGCCGTACCGGTGATGGGCCTCGGCTCGCTGCTGCTCATCGACCGCATCATGCCGGGCGCGGTGAGCGCCATGACCGGCTCCACCGTCGGCCGCATCTGCGTGCTGATCTCGCTGGGCCTGTACGTGGTCGGGTTCGCGCTCATCCGCCGCATGTCCCGGATCGACGTATGAGGACCGCCGTGCCGCAGACCGCGGAGTCGAGGACCGCCGCGAAGCTCGGGAGCCAGGGGAGGCGGCCGCGGTGACGCTGCTCGGGATCGGCCTGGCGCTGGGCCTCGCGCTGTGCGTGGTCGGCGCCGTCTACGCGGTCGCCATGATGAGGGCCGAGGTCAAGCTGCCCGAGGACCTGCAGCTCGCGCTGGAGGTCGGCAGCACCAGGACCACCCGCACCGGCAACGCGATCGACCGCCTCGGCATGCGCTGGTCGCCCGCGGTGATGCGGCTGATGGGCCCGGCCCGGGTCGCCAGGATGCGCGCCAGGATCGAGCACGCCGGCCACCCCTACGGCCTGACCGTCGAGCGCTACGCCGCGCGCCGCGCGGTCTACGGCTTCCTCGGCGGGATCGCCGCGCTGCTGCTGATCAGCCGCGCCCAGTGGCTGCTGGCGCTGCTGCTGCTGGCCTACGCCTGGTGGTGGGCGGACCTCGGCATCTGGCTGGCGGTCCGGCGCCGCCGCGACGACATCGAACGCACCCTGCCGGACTTCCTCGACGTGCTCGCCGTCGTGGTCAGCGCCGGCCTCGGCTTCCGCCAGGCGCTGGAACGCGTCAACTCCGTGTACCAGGGCCCCTGGTCGGACGAGATCCGGATCGCGCTGCGCCAACTCGACGTCGGCGTCAGCCGCCGTGACGCCTTCGACCAGCTGCGCCGGCGCAACCGCAGCGAGCAGGTGGGGCAGTTCGTCACCGCGCTCCAGCAGGGCGAGGAGCTGGGCGCGCCGATCGCCCGCACGCTGCTGCAGATCGCCGCCGACATGCGCCGCACCGAGGCGCAGAACGCCCGCCGCCGCGCCGCCCGGATGGTCCCGCGGGCCACCCTCGTGGTCACCGTCGTGCTGGTCCCGGCGACCATGATCCTGCTCATCGCCGGCACGGTGATCGGCAGCCAGATCCACTTCCACGACCTCTTCGGGGGCAGCTGATGCCCCCGCCGATCCGCCCGGCACCCCCGTCACGGAATCAACTCCCCCTCCGTGACCGGACTCACGCCTTCCGG
>JAJSZB010000599.1:0-2584 GCA_050613715.1 Streptomyces sp. IBSBF 3018 | reverse complement strand
CACCCGGAACCCGATGCGCCCCCGCCCGGGCCACCGCCGGCCGCCCACCGGCCCGACCGCGCCGACCGACCCGCCCTCCGGCTCGGACTCGCCGGACCCGGGCGCCGGCTCCCCGGGCTCGGGCGGATCGGGCGGATCGGGCGGTTCCGGGGGCTCCGGCGGCTGACCGCGGACGCCGCCCGCCGCCCCGCACGCTCGGGATTGGCGCAACGGCCCCTCGATGCGTATGCTGGTAGATCGTTTGATCCCACTTCCATTGCCTGGCGCCTGATCCGATACGCGCCGAGTGGCGCGTTCCTTTTCTCCTGTGGCTGACCGCATCGAGGCGGTTGTAAGCAACCCTCTGGAGCTGGCGCGTGCCGTAAGTCTTCCGAGAGGTTCACCTTCAGCATGTCCCTTGACAGTGCCGACCGCTCCGTCGTGCTCGCGACCGAGACCGACTTCGACACCGACAGCCACGTAGACGCCACCGCCAGCCACGTAGACGCCACCGCCGAGGTCACCGGCGAGACCCCGGACCAGACCCCGGACCAGGCCGCCCACGAGACGCCCGACGAGACGTCTGCCGAGACCGCGGACGGGACCCCCGGCGGGACCTTCGCCGACCTCGGCCTGCCCGAGGCCATCGTCCGCAAGCTCACCCAGAACGGCGTCGTCACCCCGTTCCCGATCCAGGCCGCGACCATCCCGGACGCGCTGGCCGGCCAGGACATCCTGGGCCGCGGCCGCACCGGCTCCGGCAAGACGCTCTCCTTCGGCCTGCCGCTGCTGACCCAGCTGTCCGGCGGCCGCACCGAGCGCAAGCGCCCGCGCGGCGTCATCCTCACCCCGACCCGCGAGCTGGCGATGCAGGTCGCCGACGCGCTCCAGCCGTACGGCGACGTGCTCGGGCTGAAGATGAAGGTCGTCTGCGGCGGCACCTCGATGCAGAACCAGATCTACGCGCTGGAGCGCGGCGTCGACATCCTGGTCGCCACCCCCGGCCGGCTGCGCGACCTGATCAACCGCGGCGCCGCCGCCCTGGACCAGGTGCGGATCGCGGTCCTGGACGAGGCCGACCAGATGGCCGACATGGGCTTCCTGCCCGAGGTCACCGAGATCCTCGACCTGATCCCGGCCGGCGGCCAGCGGCTGCTGTTCTCCGCCACGCTGGAGAACGAGATCGACACCCTGGTCAAGCGCTACCTGGTCGACCCGGTCACCCACGAGGTGGACGCGGCGCAGGGCGCGGTCACCACGATGAGCCACCACGTGCTGGTCGTGAAGCCGAAGGACAAGGCGCCGGTGACCGCGGCGATCGCCGCCCGCAAGGGCCGCACGATCATCTTCGTGCGCACCCAGATGGGCGCCGACCGCGTCGCCGAGCAGCTCATCGAGTCCGGCGTGCGGGCCGACGCGCTGCACGGCGGCATGACGCAGGGCGCGCGCACCCGCACCCTGGAGGACTTCAAGGCCGGCCAGGTCAACGTCCTGGTGGCCACCGACGTCGCGGCCCGCGGCATCCACGTCGACGACATCGACCTGGTGCTGAACGTGGACCCGGCCGGCGACCACAAGGACTACCTGCACCGCTCCGGCCGCACCGCGCGCGCGGGCCGCTCCGGCACGGTCGTCTCGCTGGCCCTGCCGCACCAGCGCAAGCAGATCTTCCGGCTGATGGAGGACGCGGGCGTGGACGCCTCGCGCCATGTCATCGGCGGCGCCGGGGTGTTCGACGAGGACGTGGCCCGGATCACCGGCGCGCGGTCGCTCACCGATGTGCAGGCCGACGCGGTGCAGAACGCCGCGGTCCAGGCCGAGCGCGAAGTCGCCGAGGCCACGCGGCAGTTGGAGCGGCTGCAGAAGCGCGCCAGCGAACTGCGCGAGGAGGCCGACCGGTTGACCGCGCGGTCGGCGCGCGAGCGCGGCGAGGACCCGGAGGAGGCGGTGGCGGCGCGGACCGCCGAGGCCGCCGCCGCGGTGGAGGCCGCGGCGACGCCGGTGGTGCCCGAGCCGCGCGAGGAGCGGGCGCCGTACCAGCGCCGCGACGACCGGCGGGACGAACGCCGGGACGAGCGGGGCAACTTCGACCGCCGCCGGGACGACCGGCGGGATGACCGCCGTGACGACCGGCGGGACAGCCGCCCGTCCTACGGCAACCGCGACGAGCGGCGCGACGCCCGCCCCTCGTACGGCAACCGCGACGACCGCCGCCCCGCGTACGGCGACCGGGACCGCGACCGCCGCGACACCCGGCCCTCGTACGGCCGCGACGACCGCCGCGACAGCCGCCCGTCCTACGGCAACCGCGACGAGCGGCGCGACGCCCGCCCGTCGTACGGCAACCGCGACGACCGCCGCCCCGCGTACGGCCGCGACCGCGACTCCCGCCCCGGCTACGGCGCGCGCGACGACCGCCGCCCGGGGTACGGCGACCGGCGCGACAGCCGCCCGTCCTACGGCGACCGCGACCGCCGCCCCGCGTACGGCGACCGCGACCGTGACCGCCCGACCAGCTTCAACCGCGACGCCGGCTCGTCCTCCTACGGCGACCGCAAGCCCCGCTGGAAGCGCGGCTGACCCCACCCCGGGCCGCCTCCCCGGC
>JAJSZB010000598.1:0-2586 GCA_050613715.1 Streptomyces sp. IBSBF 3018 | reverse complement strand
GGCTGGACGGGGGGCCGCGCGGGGGCGGGAAAGGCGGCCCGCGGAGGGATTTGCGGGATTACGGTCCGACCGTAGGACGATCGCCCCTAGTCTGTGCGTCTCGCCGGGTTGTCAGGGGAACGCCCGGCTCGTGACTCATGCCCAGGGGGGCTCATGTTCCGTACCACCCGTGACGTCCGCATGCCCGCGGCCCCGCGCCGCCGCACCGCCGCGCGCGGGGCCGTCGCCGCGGTCGCGGTGGCCGCCTCGGCCGCCGCCGTGCTGCTACCGGCCCAGTCGGCCGGTGCCACGACCGGCTCCGTGCACCTGTACAAGATCTACTACAACAGCCCCGGCACCGACACCCGTTCCAACGCGAGCCTGAACGCGGAGTACGTGCAGATCACCAACTCCACGTCGAAGGCGGTGAGTCTGAAGGGCTGGACGCTGTCCGACGCGTCCCGGCACGTGTACCCCTTCGGCACGTACACCCTCGGCGCGCACAAGACCGTGACCGTGCACACCGGCAAGGGCGGCAACACCGCGGCGCACCGCTACCAGGGCCGCGCCGCGTACGTGTGGAACAACGACAAGGACACGGCGACGCTGCGGCGTTCGGGCGGCGGCGTGGTGGACACGTGCGCGTACAACTCGACGCGGGTCGCGTACAAGATGTGCTGACCGCCCGAACGTCTTTCGCCGCGCGGGTCCCGTGACCCATCGGCGGCGCACCGCAGTCGGGCATGCCGTAAGCCCCGGAGCCGCACCAGCTCCGGGGCTTCGGCGGTCCCGGTGTCAGCCCAGGCAGATGATCAGCAGGCAGAGCTGCTGCTGCGGGGGCGTGGCCGGCGCGGTGGTGGCCGGCGGGGTGCTGGGGTCGGTGGTGGCCGGCGGCGTGGTGGCCGTGGAGCCGCTGCCGGTGTCCGAGCCGGTGGTGGTCGTGGAGCCGTCGGAGCCGGTCGAGCCGCTGCTTCCGGTGGTCGACGGCGGCGTGGTGACCGAGGTCTGCGGCACCGAGGCCGAGTAGCCGGTCTGGTGGCTGCTGCCGGACGTGCTGGTGGAGCCGCTCGGGCTGCCGCTGATCAGGGTGCGGCCGGCGTCGTCGGTGCCGGCCTGCGTGGTCTGCACGTCCGGAGCGGCGTGGGAGTTGGTGCGCTGCGAGGGCAGCGCGACCTTGTGCGAGGTCGGGGCGTGGCCGGTGGTGGTGCCGTTGCCGGCCGGGCCGGTGCCGTCCGGCAGGGCGACCGAGCCGGGGACGGAGTTGGTGTTGAGCGTCACCGGCGCGATGTCGTCGCGGGTCGACGCGGAGGCGGTGGCCCCCTTGCCGCCGTGCGAGGCGGACATCGAGGCGACGGTCACGCCGCCGCCGAAGAGCGCGACGGCGGTCGCGACGCCCGCGCGGCGGCGGGTCTTCTTCCAGCGGGCGAGCTGCCGGCGACGCGCGGCGCGGCCGCGGTGCAGCGTCGGGGCGATCCCGGCGGAGCCGAGCACGGACGTCTCGTCGCCGTCGCCGCCGTCGGTGTCCGTGCCGTCCGCGCCGGCGCCGTCGGCCTGCGCGTCGTACGCCTTGGGCACGGGGGCGGCGGCGGGCATCGGCTCGGGTATCGGCCCGGACCCGCTGTGCGGGCGCTGCGCCGGTATCGCGCCGGGCGCCGCGTACGCCCCCTCGAAGCGCGCGCCCGGCCGGGCGGCCTGCGGGTCGATGTCCGGTGCGTACGCACCGCAACCGGGGCACACCAGCGCCCCGTTGAGGGTCCGGCGGCACGTGTAGCAGTAGTCCATTCGCGGTCTTCCTGTGCTGGCTGCACGCCCGGAGGCCACGTCGGCGCCCAGGTGCTGGCATGTTCACGTACACCCGCGACGGGGCAGGGCCCGAACCTAACAGGACTTCCGTCAGACAATGCGATCACCTTGTGCGCCTCCTGTGAAGGTCCCACCCCTCCCACCCCTTACACGGAGCACGGGTGTCCCGCACGACGCGCGGCCACCGGCCGGACCTCATGCACTCATGACATCGCGCAGCGTGAGATCCGCCACCCCCAGCCGCCGCGCGAGCCGCCCGACGACGTTGCGCACACCCCCGTCGAGCCGCGCCAACGCCAGCGCGCCGCCCGGCACGTCATAGCTGCACAGCCTGAGGAGGTCCACCGCCTTCGCCAGCGGCGGGTCCAGCGTCACCTCGTCGAGGCCGGCGAAGAGTTCGTAGTGCCGCCGCGGCTCGGCCATCACGCCGCTGAGCGACACCTCGGCCAACTCCGCCCGCCCCAGCGGACGTCCGGTCGTGACGACGGCCGCGCGGGACGCCGCGTACAGGCTCAGCGCCAGCAGCACCCGGCTCAGCCGGTCCCCGAGCCCGACGTGCATCCGCGCCGCGTACGCCTCCAGCCGCAGCAATTGATGTGCGACCTCCTGGTCGTGCACGTCGAACACCAGGTCCCCGTACTCGATGCACGCCTCCCAGATCTCCTGCGCAGCCTCACCGCCCGCCACACCCCCATCTTCCCCTCTACGGGGTGCGGGGGCCCAGGACTTCGTAGTGGGCGCAGAGGAAGGCGCGGTTGCGGGCGGTGGCGGTGAGGCGGAGGTCGAAGGGGCGGGGGAAGAGGG
>JAJSZB010000597.1:0-2589 GCA_050613715.1 Streptomyces sp. IBSBF 3018 | reverse complement strand
CAACTACACCGTGGCGGACGGCTCGATCGCCTTCAGGACCGCGGAGGGCGCGGCGGCCCCCCCCCCGGGGGGCCCCCCCCCCCGGGGGGGGGCCCCCCCCCTCGGCGCGGTGCTGGACACCGAGCCGCTGCCCGAGCCTGTCGCGCCGGTGTCCGTCGCCGGCCGCGCGCCGTCGGTGGCGCTGGACGGCGTGCGGTTCGGCTATCCCGGCGCGCCCGGCCCGGTGCTGGACGGGCTGGACCTGGAGGTGCCGGCCGGGTCGACCACCGCGCTGGTCGGGCCCTCGGGCGCGGGCAAGACCACGGTCACCAAGCTGATCGCGCGCTTCGCCGACGTGGACGCGGGCGCGGTACGGGTCGGCGGCGTCGACGTCCGCGAGCTGGCCACCGCGGACCTGATGGCGACGGTGTCGCTGGTGTTCCAGGACGTACGGCTGCTGGACGGCACGATCGAGGAGAACATCCGGCTGGGCCGGCCGGGCGCGTCCGACGCCGAGGTGCGCGAGGCGGCCCGCAGGGCGCGGGTCGACGTCATCGCCGAGCGGCTTCCCGAGGGGCTGGGCAGCCGCGTCGGCGAGGGCGGTTCGCTGCTGTCGGGCGGGGAGCGGCAGCGGGTCGCGATCGCGCGGGCGCTGCTCAAGGACACGCCGGTGGTGCTGCTGGACGAGGCGACGTCCGCGCTGGACGCGGAGAACGAGGCGGCGGTGCGGGGGGCGCTGCGCGAGCTGGGGGCGGGGAGGACGCTGCTGGTGATCGCGCACCGGCTGGGGACGATCGCCTCCGCGGACCGGATCGCCGTCCTCGACGGCGGGCGGATCGCGGAGCTCGGCTCCCACGAGGACCTCCTTGCGGCGGGCGGCCGCTACGCCGAGCTCTGGCGCGCCCACGCCGCCGCCCGCGCCTGGCGCCTCCCCCACGCCGCCGCTGGGCGCCCTGGCGCTGGGCGCTGACCTTCGCCCTTCCGTCCGGTGGCCGTCCGCGCCGCACGCTGCCCTCGGCTGGGTCGCCGTGACGCTCGACCCGCGCAGAACGGGGGCGCGGGGAACTGCTCCCCCGGGCTCCGTCCGACAGGTGCCCCCACCAGCCCGCCACATGCCGGGGTACCTGCCGGGCGAAGCTCTGGGGGCGGGCCGGATCGGATCTGCCCCTTCGGGACGGTGACGACCTGCGGACCGCAGGTCGCTGGGGGCGCAGTTCCCCGCGCCCCTTGTCGGCTGAGCGCCCGGCGTCAGGGCGACCCGGGCGGAGTCGGCCACCGGGTGGACGGGTGGAAGGTCAGCGCCCAGCGTCACGGCGCCCAGCGTCAGGACAGCGTCAGGGAAGGGGCAGCGTCGCCGTGAGGGTGAAGCCCTCGGGGGACGACATGGTGCGGAGGGTGCCGCCGGCGGCGTCGAGGCGTTCGGTGAGGCCGCGCAGGCCCGTGCCGACGCGCCCTCGGACGTCCGTGCCGACGCCCACCGGGGAGCGCGGCGCGGCCGGGCTGGCCGCCGCGGCGCCGCAGCCGTCGTCCGCGACGGACAGCTCCGCGCGGTCCGCGGCGACGCGCAACTCGACGACCACCCGCCTCGCGCCGCTGTGCCGCACCACGTTCGTCACCCCCTCCCGCAGCACCCACCCGAACAGCTCCTCCCCCGCCGCGGGCAGCGGCCGCCCCGACGCGCGCCACACGAGATCGACGTCCGACGCGGCCAGCGCCGACCGCGCCCGTGCCAGCTCCGTGGCCAGGCTGCCCTCCCGGTAGCCGGTGACCGCCTCGCGGATCTCGGTGAGCGCCTGGCGCCCGACCGTCTCGATGTCGGCGACCTGCGCGAGCGCCGCGTCCACGTCGCGCGCCGCGATCCGCTGCGCGGCCTCGGACTTCACCACGATCACCGACAGCGTGTGCCCGAGCAGATCGTGCAGGTCGCGCGAGAACCGCAGCCGCTCCTGCGCCACCGCGGCCCGCGCCAGTTCCTGCCGCGTCTCCTTCAGCCGCGCCACCGCGTGGAACAGCGTGATGATCACCGAGACGACCAGGCCGGACAGGAACGTCCCGTACGCCAGCCCCGCCGTGCTCCAGAACCCCTCGTGGTGCAGCCCCGCGATCAGGCCGGCCGTCGCGCTCAGCGGCACCAGCATCAGCCCGAGGGTGCGCCGGCCGCGCGAGACGCTGCCGACGCACAGCGACACCAGCACGAACAGCAGCGTGAAGTCGCCGCCGTAGCCGATCGCCAGCGCGAGCGCGGTCGCCGCGAGCGCGCCCAGCAGCCGCATCGGCACCGGACCTGAGCGCAGCCGCTCGCCGAACGCCGCGCGGACCGTGGCGACGTACAGCACGCAGAAGACCGCGAGCCCGGCCGCCGCGAGCCACGCCGGCGCGGCCTCGCCCTGCCCGATGTCGGTGGCCGGGCCGATCGCCATCAGCAGCCACGGCAGCAGCGCGCCGCCGTCCGGCGCCTTGAGCCGCTCGATCTCCTGCTCGAAGTCCAGCGGTTCGCGCCGCTGCCACCACGCCCTGCGGCACGTCTCCCCCGCGACCGAGGCCGGAGTCGGGCCCGGGCCCGGAACCGACGCCCCGCTCCCGGCCGAGATCCCGCCCGCCGTCCCGCCC
>JAJSZB010000596.1:0-2596 GCA_050613715.1 Streptomyces sp. IBSBF 3018 | reverse complement strand
CCCCGCCCCCGCCTGCGTCGCGTCCGCCTGCGTCGCTCCCGCGACCGTCCCGGCCGCGTCGGCGGACGCCCCCGCGGAGACCATCAGCCGTCGTCCTCCGTCGGGAAGAACTGCGCTCCCCCCGACGAATAGGCCGAGATCGGCGGCTCCGCGCGCTCGCTCTGCCGCAGCACCCGCCGCACCGCGCGGGCCAGCGCCGAGTCGGGGCTGCGCAGGATGTCGTCCAGGGGAACGTCCGTGAGATCGGGCAGCGACGGCGCGGACTCCTCCTGCTCCCCGTCCATCGGCTTCCCCTTCTTCTCCTCAGGCGCGGCGAACACCCCTGGAAGCGGATACCCCTAGAATAAGCGAGCTCGCCGAAGACTGATAGGGCGTCACCAACGGTGCGGACCGGAACCTGCGGTTTTGGCCACCGGCGGCCGCCCCCGGAACGGGATGGACCGACAGGTGGCCGACACTCAGGACCGGCCGGACCACACGGGGGCACGCGGCCGTGCGGTGCGGCCCCCGGGCGGGCCCGCCAAGGACTTATCCGCGAGCTCCCGTTGGCTGCCGAGCGGTTCGGAGGGCGGCCCGGGTGACGCCCTGCCGCGCTGGATCCTCCTGGCCCTGATGATCGGCGCGGTCGCCGGGCTGGGCGCGGTCGCCCTGTACGAGCTGGTGCACTGGGGCACCCAGTGGCTGCTCACCGACGTCGCCGGCTACCGCCCCTACGGCACCACGACCAGGGGCGTCCTGGAGCACTCGCACTCCTCCGACCGCCCGTGGGCGGTGCCGCTGGTCGCCGGGGCAGGCGCGCTCGTCGCGTCGGCCCTCGTCGTGCGGTTCGCACCCGAGGCGAGCGGCCACGGCACGGACGCCGCGATCGACGCGGCCCACCACAACCCGCTGGGAATGCGCGCCCAGGTGCCGTTCGTGAAGCTGGTCGCCTCCGGGCTGACCATCGGCGCGGGCGGCTCCGGCGGCACGGAGGGCCCGGCCGCGCAGATCTCCGCCTCCTTCGGCTCGATCATCGCCCGCAGGACCAGGCTCGGGCCCGGACAGGCGCGCACCGCGGTGGTCATCGGCCTCGCGGCGGGCGTCGGCGCGGTGTTCCGGGCACCGCTCGGCGGCGCGCTGCTGGGCGCCGAACTGCTCTACCGCAAGGACGCGGACCCGGCGGTGCTGCCCAAGGCGCTGATCGCCTCGGCCGCCGGCTACGCCGCCTTCGGCGCCTGCCTCGGGTTCGGGACGTTCTTCGGCCCGCACGCGGGTACCTCGTTCGGGGGATTCGCGGGCTTCCTCCCGCTGGCCCTGGTGGGCGTGCTCGCGGGGGTCGCGGGACGCCTGTACACGTACTGCTTCTACTGGGTGCACGAACACGTCGAACCCGTCGCCCGCACGACCGCGCGCAGGCTCTTCTTCCCCACGGCCGGAGCCCTCCTGGTGGGCGCGCTCGGCCTGCTGGTGCCCGGCGTCCTCGGCACCGGCTACGGGCTGATGCAGGCGCTGACGCACCGCCAGATCGTGCTCGACCTGTCCCCGTGGGTGCTGATCGCGGTGCCCCTGGCGAAGATCGCGGCGACCGCGCTGTCCGTCGGCTCGGGCGGCTCCGGCGGCATCTTCGGCCCGTGCCTGGTGGTCGGTGCGGGGGTGGGGGCCGTGGTGTGGCGGCTGTCGGAGGCCATGGGCGGCGCGCCGCACAGCCCGCTGGCCTACGTGGTGGTGGGCATGGCCGCGTGCCTGGGACCCGTGGCGCACGCACCGCTCGCGGTGCTGGTGATGGCGGTCGAGACGGTCGGCGACGCGTCGCTGCTCGCCCCGGGCATCGTCGGGGTGCTGTGCGCGAGCGCGGTGGTACGCGACACGACGCTCTACCGCAGCCAGCTCGACCGCAGGTCGGACCTCCCGCTGCTCCTCCCTCCGGCGGTACGCGTCGAGGTCCCGCCGCCGCCCGGTCCGGGCCCCGCCCCCGGCCCCGCGGAAGCCGGTGGGCCGGGGGACCTGGACCGTCCTGTTCCCGCGGACCGCGTACCGGACGGCTCACCCGCCCTGACCCAGTGCGGCCCGGAGCCCGAACAGGCGAAGTGACCCGGGCCCAGGGGGACTTCGACCCGGCCTGCGTCCGGATGCGCTACACGACGACGGACCGGGCGGATTCCTCCTTGGCCTCCTGCACCTTCCTCTGCAGCGCGAGCAGGACTTCCCGCTCCCGCGCCCACGCGGCCTTCCAGGCGTGGTGGACGGGCGAGGCGGCGTCGTCGATCGCCTCGGGGGAGTCGCGCAGGGCGCGGACCGCCTTGCCGATCTTCTGGATCGCGTCGCACCACTGCCGAGCCGGCTCCTCCAGACCGGCGTCGGCCCACCGGATCTCGTACGTCGCGGCGATGGCGGCGCTCAGGGACGCGCTGAAGTGCCTGTCCTGGGGAAGGCCGTCCAGCCCGCCGACGACCGCCGCTTCGAGATCGAGGACGGCCTGTATCGCCGTGTAGCCCTTGACGTGGAAGGAGTTGCAGGCCGCGTCGATCGCCTCCACGGCGGCGCTCCTCTCCCGTAAGGCCTGCTCGTGGACTGCCTGGCGACGCGCGGACCGGCTGGTCGCCCAGCTTCCCACCAC
>JAJSZB010000595.1:0-2649 GCA_050613715.1 Streptomyces sp. IBSBF 3018 | reverse complement strand
CCCCTCCCCTACCGCCCGGTACGCCCGGTCTGGCAGGCTGCCGGACATGGCCGTTCCCGCAGCCCCCGCAGCCTCCCCCGCCGCCGACCGGGCCCGGTACGACCGGGCCACCGCCCATCTCGACGCGCCCGTGGCGATCGTCGACCTCGACGCGTTCGACGCCAACGCCGACGACCTGGTCAGGCGCGCCGGCGGAAAACCGATCCGGATCGCCTCCAAGTCCGTACGCTGCCGCGCGCTGCTGGAACGCGCGCTGGAGCGGGACGGCTTCGCGGGCCTGATGTCCTTCACGCTCGCCGAGTCGCTCTGGCTGGCCAGGGCCGGCTTCTCCGACGTGCTGCTCGCGTACCCCTCGGCGGACCGGGCCGGGTACGCGGAGCTGGCCGCCGATCCCAAGCTGGCCCGCGCGGTGACGGTGATGGTCGACGACGTCGCGCACCTCGACCTGATCGACGCGGCCCGTGCCGGGGGCACGGAGACCGTCCGGGTCTGCCTCGAACTGGACACCTCGCTGCGGAAGCTGGGCGGCCGGCTGCGGATCGGGGCGCTGCGCTCGCCGCTGCACGCGCCGGAGCGGATGGCCGAGCTGGCCCGCGCGGTCGCGGCGCGGCCGGGCTTCCGGGTGGCGGGGATCATGGCGTACGAGGGCCACATCGCGGGCGTCGGCGACCGGCTCGCCGGCCGCCCCGCGCGGTCGGCGGCGATACGGCTGATGCAGTCCGCGGCCCGCCGCGAGCTGGCCGCGCGCCGGGCCGAGGCGGTCCGCGCGGTGCGGGAGGTGGTGCCGGACCTGGAGTTCGTCAACGGCGGCGGCACCGGCAGCGTGCAGACCACGGCCGCGGAGGATGCGGTGACCGAGATCGCGGCGGGCTCGGGGCTGTACGTACCGCGGCTGTTCGACAACTACCGCTCCTTCCACGGCCGTCCGGCCGCCCTCTTCGCGCAGCCGGTGGTACGCCGGCCGGGCGTCGGCGTGGTGACGGTCCTCGGCGGCGGCTACCCGGCGTCCGGCGCGCCCGGCGCGGACCGCCTGCCCGAGCCGTACCTGCCCCAGGGGCTGCGCTACGACCCGCAGGAGGGCGCGGGCGAGGTGCAGACGCCGCTGCTCGGGTCGGCGGCGGACGATCTGCTGATCGGCGACAAGGTGTGGTTCCGGCACGCGAAGGCCGGCGAACTGTGCGAGCGCTTCGCGCAGTTGGAGCTGGTGGAGGGGGACAGGGTGACGGCGTCGGTGCCGACGTACCGGGGTGAGGGCCTGACGTTCCTGTGACCGGGTGAGCCGGTGGCGGAGTGATCCGGCGGCGGAGTGATGCGATCGCCGGACACGCCGGACACGCGCCGTATCACCGGGGTCCGCGGGCGCGGCCGCGGCGGGACCGCGCCCCCGGTCGGAGCGGGCGCGGTCACCGCGGTCGCGGCACGGGCGGCGGCGGGTCAGACGCCGGTGCCGCTCGGGCCGCCGCTGCTGTCGGCCTTGATGCCCTGGGTGATCTGGTCCATGACGGCGACGGCGGGCGCCTTGGACCCGATGTCGAAGCCGAAGCGGACGACGACGAGCTTGCCGCTGTCGGACGGGGACGGGAAGACCAGCGACTCGACGTAGCCGCCGGTGCCCGACTTGGTCATGATCTGCCAGCGGACCAGATAGCCCTTCTGGCCGGCGACGGTGACCGCCTTGGAGGCGACCTGCTGGTGCGAGGTGGTCGCGCCGTAGATGTCGGGGCTGTACGAGTCCGCCGCGTTCGGCGCGATGTCCGCCTTGGCGGCGGCCTCGGGATCGGTGGCGGTGATCTTCAGCGCCGCGGCGGGCTGGGCGAACGCGCCGCCGCGCACGCAGCTCTTGGAGGGGTCGCCGGGGCAGGCGTACTCGCCGGTGACGACGCTGGAGCCGATGCCCTGGGTGCCGGAGGTGCCCTGCCAGCCGTCCAGCACGGGAAGGCTGATGCCGTCGTAGGCGTCGACGGCCTTGGTGCTGTCGGTGTTGCCGCCGGTGCCGTTGTCCGTGCCGCCGTTCGCGCCGCCGTCGCCTCCCGTGCCCGGGTTCTGCGGCTGCGCCGGGTCGCTCGGGGCCTGGCCGGGGTTGCGCTGGTGCGGAGCGGTGGCGGAGGGGCCGCCGGCCTTGGCGTCGTCGCTGCCGCTGTCGTTGCCGAGGGCGAGGATGCCGGCCACGACGCCGCCGATGAGGACGAGGGCGACGATGATCGCGACGATCACGGTCGTGTTCTTGCGGCGGGGGCCGCCGCCGCTGCTCATCACTTCGGCGCCGGGGTAGCCGTAGCCGCCGCCGTAACCGGCCGGGCCGGGTTGTCCGGGCTGCCCGGGTATGCCCGAGTACGCACCGAGTGCGGGGGCCGGCGCCGGCGCGGTGCGCGTGTACTCGGTCCACGCGCTGCCGTCCCACCAGCGTTCCATGGCCGGGGCGTTGCCTGTGTGCCCGGGTTCTGGGTACCAGCCGGGCGGGGTCGTCGTCGTCACGGGCGTCACCCTATGGCCCCCGCATGAGAATCCCGTAAGGACGGGGGGATCTGGCCTGCGCGTCACGGCTGCGGCAGGAGGCTGCCCCTTACCCCCGGTGGCGAACCACCCCGCCGTCCCGGCTGGTCGCGCAGCTCCCCGCGCCCCTGATGGATCACGTCGACCGTCCACGCA
>JAJSZB010000594.1:0-2652 GCA_050613715.1 Streptomyces sp. IBSBF 3018 | reverse complement strand
CCCCCCCCCCCCCCCCCCCCCCCCCCCCCCCCCCCCCCCCCCCCCCGCGGCCGTGGGGGGTACGGCCTCGGTGGGGGGCATGGGGGCCGCGGAGTGCGCGGCGGTGTGGCCCGCGGCCGGGTGCGGGGCGTGCGCGGGATGCGCGGCGTGCGGGAGGTTCGGGGTGTGTGCGGCGTGCGGGGTGTGCGCCGCGCCCGGCCATCCCGCGGCCGGGGCGTGCGCGGCGGCCAGGTGGACCGGGACCGGCAGCAGGGGGAGGCCGCTGAGCAGGCGGTCCATCGGCAGCAGCAGGCCGCACGCGTGCCCGCACACGTCGCAGCCGCGCACGTGCCGGGCGATCCGCTTGCGCCACAGCGGGCTCGGCACGCCGTCCCAGCCCGCGACCACCGTACGCAGCTGCTCGCAGCCGTCGGCCGCGCCCAGCGCCCGCACCACCGTGCGCGAGGTCTCCAGTTGCTCCTTCATCCGCTGCACCTTCACCGCGGCGTGCTGCCGGCTCAGGCCGAGCGCCTCGGCCAGCTCGGTGCGGCCGATGTCGCCGGTCTCCTCCAGCCACCACAGCGCCAGCAGCGTCCGGTCGTCGCCGTCCAGCCAGCGGGTCGCCTCGGCGATCTCCCGCCGCTGGTCGGTCAGTCCGAGCCGCAGGATGGTCACCGAGGCGAAGTCCGAGGCCGGGTCGGGTATCGCCTCGGCCGCGTCCAGGGCGGTCCTGCGCTGCCAGTTGGCCCGGCGCGCCTGCTCGCGGTCGCGGACCTGGCGTACCGCGATGGCCACCAGCCAGGACCGGAACGCCGCCGGGTCGCGCAGCTCGCCGAGCCCGCGCACCACCCGCAGCAGTGTCTCCTGGACCACGTCGTCCACGTCGTCGTGCCCGTCCAGCGCCCGCCCGACCACGTTGTAGACCAGCGGCAGGCTCTGCGCGACCAGGACGTCGAGCGCCCGCTCGTCGCCCGCCCGGGCCGCCGCCACCATCGCCGGGTCGGGACCGACCCGCTCGCTGCCTCGCATACGCTCCGCTCCGTCACTCGTCCGGCCCGCGCCGCACCGCCGGGGCCATCGAACAGGAGACGGTGGCACGCCCGCCGGGATAACGGAAAGTCCCGGCCGCCGCAGCGGCCGGGACTCCGGGCCCGTGACGCCGGGGCCGAGGCGGGCTCAGCTCGCCGGCACCGTGTCCTTGAACGTGGTGCCCGCGGTGCGCAGCCCGGCCACCGTGGACTGGACCTGCGCCGGGGTCAGCACCTGGTCCTTGACGAAGTACACGTAGTCCACCTGCTCGTTGTACGAGCGCGGGGTGTTGCTGGTCTGGCCCGCGAGGTCGATCAGCCAGTGGTTGAAGTCGATCCACTGCGGGGTCTCGGGCAGGTACGGCTCACCGTGCTGGGCGACCTGCTGGCCGTCGATGTAGTACGTGATGTACTGGTTGTCGATGGTGATCTGCAGGTCGTGCCAGCCGTCGAGGCTGCCGTACTGCTGGCCGTGGGTGTTGACCGCGTTCCACGGGTCGGGGTTGTAGGTCTCCCACGAGGTCTCGTACATGATGTTCTGCGTCTCGCCCCAGCCGCCGTTGGGCAGGTACTCGAAGTCCTGCTCGCTGTAGTCGGGGTCCATCGGCGCGTTCAGCGGCGTGAAGGTGAAGAACGTCTGGTTGACGTGGTCGCCGTCGGGGCCGCCGGTCGGGGTGTCGTTGAACTTCACCCGGGCCGCGTAGGTGCCGTTCTTGAACTTGCGGGTGGTGGTCTGGATCTCGGTCTCCTTGGTGCCCGCGGCGGTGCCGTCCGTGGTCAGCCGCAGGTTCATCACCTTGCCCGAGCCGTCGGCCACGAAGGTCACGTCCGACGGCGACCAGGTCGCGCCGGCCACGCCGGGTCCGCCCTGGCCGGACTTCACCGTCCAGCCGTGCTGCTGGACGGCCGGGTCGGAGCTGCTGGAGTAGTTGAAGTCGTCGAAGAGCGTGGGGGCGTTGGGGTCACCGGGGTTGCCCGGCGAGGTGGGCGGGTCGGTGGGGCCGCCGGGGTCGTTGCCGGCCGGCGCGGTGCCGTAGACCAGCGCGCCGGACTCCTGCACGGTGACCTTGGGCCAGTTGGCGTAGGAGGTCTGCGAGCCGTTGAAGGAGTAGTCGTCGGCCTGGTTGATGGTCTGCCAGTCCGAGCGGTAGAAGCGCAGCTGCAGGTCGCCGGTGTTCTGGCCGGGGGCCAGCGAGCCGGCGCCGGCGGTGAAGCCGATCTGCAGGTAGCGGTCGGCGGTGGCGGTGGGGCTGGCCAGGGTGCCGAAGGTGCCGGTCACGTTGGCGCAGCCCTTGACCGCCCAGGAGCAGGCGAACTTGTAGGTGATGCCCGGCCCGTCGGACTTGAAGTAGTAGCGCAGCGTGACCTGGCTGAGCGGCACCGAGGCGGACCCGGTGTTGGTCACCTCGAACCACGGCTCGACCTGGTCGGTGGTGGCGCCCGAGGCGCTGGTCTTGTACTGCACGGTCAGCGGGTCCTGGGCGGCGGAGGCCGGCAGCGCGGTCAGCGCCGCACAGGCCAGGCCCGCCGCGGCGGACACCGCCATCGCGGCGCGGACCCGGGTGGATACGCGGAACTTTCCTGACACGGTGATCCCTTTCTGCGGGGGGAGCCGGCCGGCCGCGGCGGGAAGTCGCCGCGGAAC
>JAJSZB010000593.1:0-2691 GCA_050613715.1 Streptomyces sp. IBSBF 3018 | reverse complement strand
GCCGCCGCCTCCGCCCCTGCCCGTCCGGGCCCGGTCTCCGCGCTCGCGGCCCCGCTCCCGTCCGCCCAGCTGTGAAGGACCAGACGATGACCGTCACCACCACCGCCCCCGCCGAGTTGCTCAAGCAGACCTTGCGCCGCCACGCCGCGGGCGTCACCGTGCTGACCGTTCCCGGACCGGCCGGCTTCACCGCGACCTCCTTCACCTCCGTCTCCCTCGAACCGGCCCTGGTCTCCTTCTACCTCTCCGCCACCGCCTCGGCCGCCGCGGCGGTCCGCGTCGCACCGGTCTTCGCGGTGCACGTGCTCGGCGACCACCAGCAGGCGGTGGCCGAGCGCTTCGCCCGCAGCGGCGTCGACCGGTTCGCCGGCACGGCGTGGTCGCCCGGCACGGACGGCGTGCCGCTGCTCGACGGCGTGCCGGCCTGGCTGACCGCGCGCCCGGTGCTGCGACAGGAGATAGGCGACCACCTGCTCGTGGTCGGCGAGGTCACCGACGCGGGCGGCGCCGGCCCGCGCCCGCCGCTGCTCCACCACGGCGGCGCCTTCGGCACGTTCCGCACCCTGACCTGACACGCGGGCGGCGCCGAGCCGGCGGTGACGGGCCGGCGGCATGGGCGGCATGGGCGGCGCGGGCTGCCGCCGGGACCGTACGGGCCGTGCGTGCGCGGACAGGACATCTGCCGCCGATGCATGTGCCGCACGCCTACAGTTACCCGTATGCAACTGGACCTCAACCTGCTCACCGCGCTCGACGCCCTCCTGGAGGAGGGGAGCGTGGCCGGGGCCGCCGACCGGCTGCACCTGTCCGCGCCCGCGATGAGCCGTACCCTCGGCCGCATCCGCCGCGCGACCGGCGATCAGATCCTGGTGCGGACCGGCCGGACGATGACCGCCACCCCGTACGCGCTCGCGGTCCGCGCGGACGTGCACCGGCTGGTGATGGAGGCCGTCACGCTGCTCGCGCCGCAGCGTGAGCTCGAACTGTCCACGCTGGACCGGACGTTCACCGTGCAGTTCCATGACGCGGTGACCGCGGCCATCGGTCCCGGCCTGCTGGCCGCGGTGCTCGCCGAGGCGCCGGGCGTGCGGCTGCGGCTGCTCGCCGAGACGGGTACGGACACCGACGACCTGCGGCGCGGCAGGGTCGATCTGGAGGTCGGTGCGAGCGAGCCGGCGCTGCCGGAGATCCGCGGCGAGACCGTCGCCCATGACGCACTGGTCGCCGTCATGCGTCCCGACGGGCGCCGCCGGCGGCTGACGGTGGAGCACTACGCGGCCGCGCCGCATGTGATCGTCTCGCGCCGCGGCCGGCTGCGCGATCCGGTGGACGACCTGCTGGAGGCGCGCGGCCTGGTCCGGCGTGTCGTGGTGTCGGCGCCGACGCTGGGCACCGCGCTGTCGCTGGCCGCGGCCACCGGGGGAGTGGCGACCGTGCCCGCGCGGATGAGCGCGGAAACGGTGGCGCGGTACGAACTGCGGTCCTGGCCGCTGCCGTTCGAGACGCCGCCGGCCCCGCTGGTGCTCGCCTGGCACCAGCGGTACGACGCCGACCCCGCGCATGCGTGGTTCCGCGGCCGGGTTCGGTCGGCGCTCACCGCCGTGTTCGCGACCTCATGACCTGCGTCTGAGTAAGTCATCACCTGTCAAGAGTGCAGTTGACGCACCTGTGCCGGGGCTCTTGCATGGGAGTCGTCCGCCGGACCCACGGCGGCCGTCCCGATCCGAGGAGATCCCGCCATGACCGCCACCGCCACCGCCACCGGCACCCGTACCGCCACACGTACCGTCATGCCCGCCGGCGGCGCCGGCACCGCCGCGGGTCCGGCCTCCCCGGCCGATCTGGAGCTGCTGCCGCGCGTGGTGCACGCTGCCCGGCTGGCGGGCGACCGCCTGCTCGCGGCGTTCTCGCCGGACTCGCGCCCGGCCGACCGTGCCGCGATGTACGCGATGGGCACGCGTATCGAGGAGGAGTCGTTCGCCGCGGCGCGCGAGGCGCTCGACGGCGCGGTGCCCGGGGCGCGGTGGGTCGAGGAGGAGCAGGAGGGCGGCCTGCTGCCGGACGGCGCGTGGTGGGTCGTGGACGGCGCCGAGGGCGGCGTCAACCATGTGCACGGGCTGCCCGAGTGGGGCGTGACCATCACGCTGGTCCGCGACAACGCCCCCGTGGTGGCCGTGGTGCGGCAGCCGTTGGCCGACCTCACGTACACCGCGGTGCGCGGCGGCGGCGCCCGCCTCGGCGGCGCGGCCCTGCGGGTGTCGGCGAAGACCGGTCTGGACGCGGCGATCGCCACCGCCGGCCAGGCCGGCGGCGGGCCCGAGGTCGCCGAGCGGTTCGGCCGCGCGTTCGCCGCGATGTCCCGGCGCGCGCTGCTGGTCCGCAACACCATCCCCACCACGTTCCCGCTGCTGGCGGTCGCGTCCGGGCAGTACGACGCGTTCTGGCAGTACGACCCGGACCTGCCCGGCGTCAGCGCCGGCTCCCTGCTGGTGGCCGAGGCGGGCGGTGTCGTCACCGACCTGCGCGGCGAGCCCTGGACGCCGGGCAGCCCCGACGTCCTCGTGGCCGCGCCCGGCGTGCACGCCGCCGCCCTCGACGTCCTGGCCCCGATCCGCTGAACGCCCCGGCGCCGCCCGGGCCGCCGCCACAACGGGCGCACCCACCGCCTCACCCACCCCGTACAGCACGCCC
>JAJSZB010000592.1:0-2691 GCA_050613715.1 Streptomyces sp. IBSBF 3018 | reverse complement strand
GCGGAGGGCGAGGCCGCGGCGGAGGCGGGGGTCGCACCGGAGACCTGAGGCGCGGCCGGCGTCGGGGCCGTGCCGGCGTCCGGTGCGACGGCGGCGTCCGGCGGGGCCGTGATGTCCGCCGCGGCGGCCGTGGCGCCAGCCGCGGACCGGAACAGGTCGACCGCCTCGTCGAGATCGGCCACCGCGCGGTCGCGGTCGTAGCGGCGGCGCAGCGCGAGCCCGCAGTTGGTGAGCATCGCGCCGCGTGAGGGGTGGTCGACGGGCGCGGCGCGTACCGCCTCCCGCGCGGCGGCCACCGCGTCGTCCAGGTCCGCGGGGTCCCCGGCGGCGTCGTACCGGTCGGCCAGGGCCAGACCGAGGTTGGACAGCCGTCCGGGGAGAGCGGGGTGACCGACGGGAGCCTCCTGCGCCGCGGCGCGCAGCAGCCCGATCGCCTCGTCCAACTCCGCGCTGTCGCGGGTGAGTTCGTACCCGCCGCGGAGCACCAGCGCCAGCGCGGAACGGCGGTCGCCGAGGTCGGGGTCGTCGGCGGCGGTCGCGGCGACCATGCGCCGCCACACCCCGGCGACGAAAGCGTGCAGGTCCGCGTCCCCGCTGCCGAGCGCCTGTTGCAGCAGGCCGAGGGCGTACGGGCGCGCGGCGCCCGCGAGCGGCGGCAGCAGCGGCCCGGGCAGGTCGTCGCGGCCGACGAGGAAGCACGGGATCAGGACGTCGACCGCGGCTTCGAAGTCGGTACGGTCCTGCCCGGCCGGGTGGCCGAGCGAGTGGCGGAGCCAGTACAGCCGGCCGAGGTCTCGGCGCACCGGCAGGTCGGCGGGTTCGTCGGGAGCGCCGAGCAGGTGGACGAGCTGCCCGGCCTCACGGCCGGCCGCGGCGTCCAGCACGGCCGCCGGGTCTCCGGTCTCGTCGATCCGCCGCAGCCGGTCCCGCAGCGCGGCCAACAGCACCTCACGCATCCCGGCCCCGTCCCACCGCTCTGCCGCTCTCCGCCCCGCCGGGGGTCCGATTCGTCATAGCCTAGGGCGCGTTGCGCTCCGCCGGGCGGAACAGGGCTCCGTCCGTGCTCCGGACGCGAGGTGGTCGGCCGGGGCAGGCAGGGGGCTGGGCCCGGCGCGACGACGGCGGGAGGCGGGCGGCGGGCGGCGAGCGGCAGTTGGGCCCGGGGCGCGACGTGCGCACGGCTGCAACGACAGGGCGGGACAACGGCAGGCACGGGCGCAGGGACGGCACGGCGCGGAAACGGGAGGGGTCCGGTGACGGATGCGGCAGGCGCGGCTGACGCGGGTGGCGCCGGCGGCGCGGCAGACACCACAGGCGCCGCAGGTGCGGGCGTCGGCGCGGGGGCGACGGCGGCGCGACGGCTGGCGGCGGTGTGCAGCCACATCGCGGAGATGGGCGCGGACCTGCGGAACGGGCCGGCCGGCGACGAGGGGCCGCTGGAGCGGCTGCTGGCGGCCGTACGCGACGGTCGGGACGTGTCCGCGCCGATGGCCGTGCTGCACGCGGCGCTCCAGGCCGGCGGCGACCCGCTCGGGCTCGACGGGTACGCGCCCGGCGGCGGGTCGGCGCGCGGTCTGCGGCTGACCGGGGTGGCCGACCGGCCGGCCGAGCCGGTGTACCTGTGCCCGGCGGGCCGGTGCGACCGGTACTGGTGGCCGCGGGGGCCCGTACCGGTGCCGCACTGCGCGATCGACGGCGCCGAACTGCGCGCCGAACGGCTCTGATCCCGTGGGCGACCTGCTCTCCGAACTGGGCAAGAAGCTCGCCGAACGGTGGCTGTCGCTGCTGGTGCTGCCCGGCGCGCTCTACCTCGCGGTGGCCGCGGCCGCGCACACGCTCGGCCAGGCGCACCCGTTCGACCTGCGCCGGCTGACCGACCAGGTGTCCGCGTGGGCGTCGCGGCCCGCGGTGGACACGGCCGGCAGCCAGGTCGTCCTGCTGGCCGCGGTGCTCGCGGGCGCCGCCGCGGCGGGACTGGCCGCCCAGGCGTTGGGCGCCGCGGCGGAACGGCTCGGCCTGGCCGCCGAATGGGCCGCGTGGCCGCGGCCGTTGCGCGACCTCGCCGCCTGGCGCGCCGGATCGCGCGAGCGCCGCTGGACCGAGGCCGCGCGCGCCTGGCACCGGCAGCGCGAAATCGCCGCCGGCCTGCTGGCCGGCACGGGTCTGCGGCCGGATGCGGCCGAGCGCCACCGGGCCCACCGCAGGATGCGCCGCATCGCGCAGGAGGAGCCCCGGCGGCCGACGTGGAGCGGTGACCGCGTCGACGCCGTCGCGGCCCGCCTGGAGCGCGATCTCCATGTGGATCTGGCCACGGTCTGGCCGCCGCTGTGGCTCGTCCTGCCGGAGGACGTACGCACGCAGGTCACCGCCGCGCGCCAGGCGCTGTCGCGGGCCGCGGTCCTGGCCGCCTGGGCCGTCCTCTACCTGCCGCTCGCCGCGTGGTGGTGGCCTGCGGCGGTCGTCACCGCCGTGCTCCTGACGACCGGACGGTCCCGCTTCCGGACCGCCGCGGACACCTACGCCCTGCTGCTGGAGGCCGCCGTCCGCCTGCACGCCCGCGACCTCGCCGACCGCCTCGGCCTGGCCCCGACCGCGCCGCTCACCCCCAGCCTCGGCGACGCCCTGACGCGCCACCTCACCAGCACGCCCCCGCCGCCGCCCCCCTGACCCGCCGCCCGGTCCGACGTGCTC
>JAJSZB010000591.1:0-2726 GCA_050613715.1 Streptomyces sp. IBSBF 3018 | reverse complement strand
GGGAGTGGTCGGGGACGCGGAGGAGGCGGCCGCGGGGGTGTTGGACGCGGCGGCGGCCGGGGTGGTGCGGCGGCGTGCGGGGATGCGCCCGGCGGTCGCCGGGGAGCGGCCGCCGGTCGCGCCGGAGGACCCGCGGCCGGCGTTGCCCGAGGCGGCGCGGCGCCGGCTGGAGATGCTGCTCGCCGCCAGGAGCGGGCGGGGCGCCGCGCCGAATCTGGTCGAGTTGCTGCCGCAGTGGCTCGCCGCCGCCCGCCGCGAGGGGTACGCCGCCCCGCCTGCGGTGCTGCCCGCGCTGCTGGACGCGGCCCGCGCCCGTACCGACCTGCGGCCGGACGCCCTCGCGCTCGCCGGGCCGCGCGGGCTGTGGCTGGCGGCGCTGAACCCGGACTGGGCGTTCGCGCTGCGGGCCGGCCGCACCGCCGCGGCGGGGACCGGGGCGGACGCGGGGCCGGAGGCGGAGGCGCGGGCGCGGCAGCTGTGGGAGGAGGGGTTGTTCGCCGAGCGGGTCGCGCTGCTCACCCGGGTGCGGCTGGCCGATCCGGCGCGGGGCCTGGCCCTGCTGGAGTCGGCGTGGCGCAGTGAACGCGCCGAGGACCGGCTGATGTTCGTGGACGCGTTGCGCACCGGGCTGAACCCGGCGGACGAGGCGTTTCTTGAGCAGGCGCTGTCCGACCGCAGCAGGAACGTACGGGCGACGGCGGCCGAGTTGCTGTCCGCGCTGCCGGACTCCGCGCTGGCCGGGCGGATGGCGGCGCGGGCCCGTACGTGCGTGTCGCTGGGCCCTGACGGCGTGGTCGTCGAGGCGCCGTACGAGTGCGACGCGGCCATGGAGCGCGACGGGGTGGTCCGCAAGGCGCCCGGGGGCCGGGGTGAACGGGCCTGGTGGCTGGGGCAGTTGGTGGACTCGGCGCCGTTGGGGACGTGGGTGTCGCGGTTCGGCGGGCGTACGCCCGAGGAGATCGTGGCGCTGCCGGTGCTGGACGACTGGCAGCCGGACCTGCACGCCGCGTGGTGCCGTGCGGCGGTGCGGCAGCGGGACGCGGTGTGGGCGCGGGCGCTTCTCGGGCCGCCGCCGCAGCCGGCCGCGCCCGTGATCGCGGTGGGCGACCCGGCGAAGCTCCTCGGGATACTCCCCGCGGAGGAACGCGCCGCGTGGGTCGCGGAGTTCGTGGCGGCGCACGGGTTGGCGGACGCGTTCCAGATGCTCGGGGTGTGCGCGGTGCCGTGGGCCGAGCCGCTGGGGCGGGCGGTGGTCGACGCGCTGGACATCGCGCGGGACGCGGGCAGTTACCCGTGGAGCTTCAGCGGGGTGATGGGGTTGGCGGAGCGTTGCCTGGACCCGGCGCAGGCGGAGCAGATCGCGATGCTCGTCGCCTCCGGCGAGGAGACGGCCGACGCGGCTCCGGGTGCGCGGGCGTACTGGGGCGAGGCGTTCCAGCGCCTGGCCGGCACGCTCCGGCTGCGCACCACGATGCTCGCGGAACTGCACGCCGGACGCTGACGCCGACCACATGTGAACGCGAGGCAGCGCCCGGCGTCACATGGAACGCGCCCCGAGGCCGGCTCAGCGCCGCACGCTCACCCGCCAGGGCGCGGGGAACCGCTGGCCTGGCGATCCGTCTCGCCGCCGGCCCGCAGCTCACCCCCCAGGCGCGGGGAACCGCTCCCCCGGGACTCCGTCCGGGAGGTACCCCACCGGCCGCGACGAAGCCGGTGCGTCGCCGCCGGCCCGAAGGGGCACATCGGTCCGCGTCCGGCGCCGACGGCGCGCCGACGCGCGGGAGGGGCAGCGCCCTCGGAGAGGGAGCGTCAGGTCTGGGCGGGGTGGGGGATGTGCTCGCGGACCCACGCGACGACGTCGGCCGTGGACGTGCCGGGAGTGAAGATCGCGGCGACGCCCAGTTCCTTGAGCGGGGGGATGTCCGCCTCGGGGATGATGCCGCCGCCGAACACCTTGATGTCCTCCGCGTCGCGCTCCTTGAGCAGCTCCATGACCTTCGCGAAGAGCGTCATGTGCGCGCCGGAGAGGATGGACAGGCCGATCGCGTCGGCGTCCTCCTGGATCGCGGTGTCCACGACCTGCTCGGGCGTCTGGTGCAGGCCGGTGTAGATGACCTCCATGCCCGCGTCGCGCAGCGCCCTCGCGATGACCTTCGCCCCGCGATCATGGCCGTCGAGACCCGGCTTGGCGACCACCACGCGGATCGGACCGGACACTCCCATCACTGCCTCCATGACTGCGGCCGCCGGCTCGCGGCAGCTCGCGGCGGCTCACGGCTTACGACTCACGGTTTACGGCTGACGACACCACCGGCGACGGCGCGCCGTGTGAACGAACGTTATCGCCGTTAGCTGCGGCCGGACAGTTTTACCGGACCCATGGAGGGGGAAATCACAAAGAGAACAGCCCCGACAGGGGCGCCGCTCGGGTCCGCCGCGGACCCCCTGGCGAGGGACACGCCGAGGGGATCGCGCACGGGCCCGGTCGCTTCCCCGGCCGCCGCGGGACACCGCGGGTGACCAGGAAGCACGGAGCCGCCGCCAGGACGCCGCGGCGCCGGGCTCGCAGCCGCAGGGCGCGCCCGCGGCGTCCGCCGGCGCCGGCGCAGGAGGTGGGCCATGGCCGACCGGCCGCAGGATTCACCCAGGTCCCCCGCGTCAGGCGCGCCGCCCGCGCCGCCCGCGCCCTCCGCGCCGCCTGCGCCCTCCGCGTCAGCCGCGCCCCC
>JAJSZB010000590.1:0-2732 GCA_050613715.1 Streptomyces sp. IBSBF 3018 | reverse complement strand
GGCCTGGGCGGTGGGGCCGCCGGGGGCGGCGCGGGCGACGGGAGCGACCCGTATCTGGCCGCCGCGCCCGTCCTCGTCGCGGTGGCGGCGGCGCTGGTCCTGATGCGGCTCTACCCGCTGCCGCTGCGGCTGCTGGCCCGTCCCGCGGCGCGGCTGCGCGGCGCGGTCGCGCACCTGGGCCTGGCCCGCGCCGGACGCTCCCCCGCGACCGCGGCGCTGCCGCTGCTCGCGCTGATGATCGCCCTGACCGTGGCGTCCTTCGGCGGCTCGGTGCTGGCCGGGGTGGACCGGGGCAGGGACCGCGCGGCGGCGGCCGCGGTCGGCGCGGACGCCCGGATCGACGCGCGCTCCGCGCTCCCGCCGGGGCTGGCCGACGCGGTGCGGAAGGTGCCCGGCGTCGGGCGGGTGGTGACCGTGCGGGTGGAGCGCGACAGCCCGGCCGAGCCGTTCTCCATCGGCTACTCGGTGATCGTCGTCGACCCGGTCCCGTACGCGGCGCTGACCCGCGCCGCCGGGCTGCCGGACTTCCCCGCCTCCGCCTACGCCGGCTGGAAGCGGGGCGATCCGCTGCCCGCGGTGGTCTCCCCGGCGCTGGCCGCGACGCTGCGGAACGGCTCCGCGACCATCACCACCGGCGTGGGCGACGCCGTTGTCCGTGCCGCGGCCACCCTGCGCACCACGGCCGCCACCCCCGGCTCGGCCTTCCTCGTGCTGTCCCGGGCCCAGCTCGACAGCGTCCACCCCGACATGACGCCCTACCCCCAGTACGCCGGGCCGACCGCGCTGCTCGCGGTGGACGCCCCCGGCCGGCACATCGACGGCAGGGCGCTGCACACGGCGGCCCGCAGCACACCGCTCGCGACGGTGCTGCTGCGCGACGAGCAGCGCGCCGCGCTGTCCGACAGCCCGCTCCAGCAGGGCGCCCGCCGGATCTACCTGGCGGCGGTCGCGGCGGGGGCCGGCTTCGGCGTGCTGGCGCTGCTGCTGTCGCTGCTCCAGGCGGCCCCGCAGCGCTCCGCCCTGCTGGCGCGGCTGCGCACGATGGGCATGGGCCGCGCGCAGTCCCGGCGACTGGTGCTGCTGGAGATGCTGCCGCAGGTGCTGCTCGCGGCGGTCGGCGGCGTGCTCGTCGGCCTGGCGGTGGTCCCCCTGCTGGGCCCGGGCGTGGACCTGCACGCGCTCGCCTTCGGCGCAGGGTCGCAGGACCTGGCCCCCTTCGACATCGGCCTCGGCCTGCACGCCGACCCCTGGTCCCTGGCCCTCCCCTCGCTCGCCCTCGTGGCCGTGGCCTGCGCGGTCCTGCTCGCCCAGTCGTGGCTGACCACCCGCCGCCGCGAGAGCACGGAGCTGAGAGCGGGGGACCGGCCGACATGAGCGGACACGGCGGCGGGGGCGTAGCCGGTCGGACGCGAACGCGGGCAGGGGCAGGGGCACGGACACGCGCACGGGCAGAACGGAGGAGGCGGACATGGACGGGGACGCGACGGTGAACGCAGCGGCGGAGTCCCGCGGCGCGACGTCAGGCGCGACGTCGGCCGCGACGTCAGGCGCGGGGGGCGCGGCAGACGCGACCGGGGCGGCAGGCGCGGAGGGCGCAACCCGGGCGGCGGGCGCGGCGGATGCGGGGGCCGGGACCCCGGCGGCGGGCGCGACGACCGGCGCGACGCAGGGCGCGGCGCGCGGCGGCGGCCCGCGGCCCGCCGCGGCCGGGGGCGCCCGGCCCGGGGCGCGCAGCCTCGCGGACCTGGAGCGTGCCGCCGCCGAACGCCGGGACCGCCCCGCGTACGGCAAGGACTCGCTGATCAGCTGCGACCGGCTGGTCCGGATCTTCACCGCGGACGGCGTCGAGGTGCAGGCTCTGCAAGGGCTCGACCTGCTGGTCGCGCAGGGCGAGCTGATGGCGCTGGTCGGCGCGTCCGGCAGCGGCAAGTCGACCCTGCTGAACATCCTCGCGGGCCTGGACGTGCCCACCGCCGGCGCCGCCTCGGTCGGCGGCTACGACCTGCTCGCCATGGACGCCGCGGCCCGGCTGCGCTACCGCCGCGACGTCGTCGGCTTCGTCTGGCAGCAGACCGCCCGCAACCTGCTCCCGTACCTGACCGCCGCCCAGAACGTCCTCCTGCCCATGCAGCTCGCCGCCCGCACCGGCCCGCGCGGCCGCCGCCGTCGCGCCGCGCGGGCCGCCGACCTGCTCGACATGCTCGGCGTCGGCCACTGCCGCGACCGGCGGCCCGCCCAGATGTCCGGCGGCGAGCAGCAGCGCGCCGCCATCGCCGTCGCGCTCGCCAACAACCCCGCGGTCGTCCTCGCCGACGAGCCCACCGGCGAGCTGGACTCGGTGACGGGCGAGCAGGTCTTCGCCGCCTTCCGCACCGCCAACCAGGAGTTGGGCACCACCGTCGTCGTGGTCACCCACGACCCTGCGGTGGCGGGCGCCGTCCAGCGCACCGTGGCCATCCGCGACGGCCGCACCGCCTCGGAGGTCGTGCGCCGCACCGAGGTCGACGAGCACGGCCAGGAGGCCGTGGTGGCCAGGGAGTACGCCACGGTGGACCGCACCGGCCGCATCCAGCTGCCGCGCGACTACACCGAGGCCCTCGACATCCGCTCGCGCGTGCTGCTCGAACTGGAGCCGGACCACATCGCGGTCCGCCCCGACCGCCCGGACGCCGCGGCGGCCCGCCCGTAGGGACGCCGGGGGAGTGCTACGCCGGACCGGGTCGGTCGGGGGA
>JAJSZB010000058.1:0-38121 GCA_050613715.1 Streptomyces sp. IBSBF 3018 | reverse complement strand
CAGGCCCCCGCGAGGCAACGCGGGGCCGCGCGGGCGGGCCCGCGGGCAGGCCGGAAATCGGCGGCCTCGGCGTATGGACACGGGCTAATGGTCTAGTCCACAATGACGCTGTACCAAGCTCCGCACTCCCCGCACAGGAGGGCGGACGAGGCCAGGCGTTCTCTGCCCTGACTACGCCGGGCCTCCCGGTCGGCCCTATCGGGTCCGCGGGGACCGCACACCCCGCCGGCCACGGCGTCGGCAGCAGCTCCGGGCTGCGGTGCTGGAGAGGTTGAGGGTCCTCTCCCGGCACCGCGGCCCGAAGTGTTTCCGGGCCCTTGTCGCCTCATGCCGCCTCATGCCGCCTCATGCCGCCCCACGCCGTCTCAGCGGGTCTCGGTGACCTTGGCGAGGGCCCGCGGGGCGTCGGGGTCCTGGGCCCGGGCGATCGCGACCTCCCAGGCGAGTTTCTGCAGCGGGAGGATCTCCAGGACCGGCTGGAGGGCCTCGGGAAGGCGGCCCTCGGGGAGGGCGAAGCCCGCGGAGGCCGCCGCCACCTGCGCGCGGGGGCCGACCACCACGAGGTCCGCGCGGCGCCCGCGCAGCCGGTCGAGCACCGGCTGGAGCGCCTGGCCGCCGCGCCCCTCGGTGACCACGGCGATGACCGGCGAGATGTTGTCGACCATGGCCAGCGGCCCGTGCAGCAGGTCCGCGCCGGAGTAGGCGAGCGCCGGGATGTAGCTGGTCTCCATCAGCTTCAGCGCGGCCTCCTTCGCGGTCGGGTAGCCGTAGCCGCGGGAGGTGATGACCATCCGCTCGGCGAACCGGTAGCGGCCGGCGAGCTGCCGCACCTCCGCGCCGCGGCCGAGCACCTCCGCCGCGAGGTCGGGCAGCGGCTGCGCGGCGCGGACCGCCTGCGCGGCGCCCGCCGGGTCCTCGTCCTCCTTCAGGCCCGCCACGAACAGGTAGAGCGCCAGCAGCTCCGCGGTGTAGGTCTTGGTGGCCGGCAGCGCCTTCTCCGCGCCGGCCAGCAGGTCGAGGTGGAACTCGGCGACCTCCGCGAGCGGCGAGTCCGCGTTGTTGGTCACCGCCAGGGTCACCGCGCCGGCCTCCCGGGCGGCCCGGGTCGAGGCCGCGAGGTCCGGCGACCCCCCGGACTGGCTGACCGTGACCACCAGCACGTCCCGCAGCCGCGGCTCGGCGCCGTAGGCGGTGGTGGTGGACATCGAGGTGAGCCCGCAGGGCAGCCCCAGCTCCACCTCGATCAGGTACTTGGCGTAGAGCGCCGCGTGGTCGGAGGTGCCGCGCGCGCTGAGCAGCACGAACCGCGGACGCCGCGCGGCGATGGCGCGCGCGGTCTCGCGGATCGCGGGCGCGCCCTGCTCCAGCACCCGCCGCAGCACCTCGGGCTGCTCCGCCGTCTCGCCCCACATGATCCAGCCGGGCTCGCCCCGGCGCGGGGCCGCCGGGTCCGGCGTTTCCACCGCGTCCATCCGGTCCACCGCCTCCGTCCCCGGCCGCCGAACCCCACCAGTCGACCACAGGACCCGGCGCCGCGCACCAGCAGCGCCGGACGCCGCGTGAACGGCGGCGGAACGGAGCGGAACGGAGCGGGGAAGCCGGGAGAAGGTCGCCGCGGGCCTGCCCCGGCCGACCCCCGCTCTGCTAGATTGGTCTATACCACACTCACCTCTCAGAAACGGCGGGCCCAGCGTGGAAGTCGTCATCGTCCCGGACGCCGCGGCAGGCGGCGAACTCGTCGCGGAGGCCGTCGCGGCCCTGCTGCGCCGCAAGCCCGACGCGCTGCTCGGCGTCGCCACCGGCTCCACCCCGCTGCCGATCTACCAGGCGCTGGCCGCCAAGGTGCGCTCCGGCGCGGTCGACGCGAGCCGCGCCCGGGTCTGCCAGCTGGACGAGTACGTGGGCCTGCCGGCCGGCCACCCGGAGTCGTACCGCTCGGTGGTGCTGCGCGAGGTGGTGGAGCCGCTGGGGCTGTCCGCGAAGTCCTTCATGGGCCCGGACGGCGCGGCGGCCGACGTGCAGGCGGCCTGCGAGGCGTACGACGCGGCGCTGTCGGCGGCCGGCGGCGTGGACCTCCAGCTGCTGGGGATCGGCACCGACGGGCACATAGGGTTCAACGAGCCGTGCTCCTCGCTGGCCTCCCGCACCCGGATCAAGACGCTCACCGAGCAGACCCGGGTGGACAACGCGCGGTTCTTCGACGGCGACATCGACCAGGTGCCGCACCACGTGATCACCCAGGGCATCGGCACCATCCTGGAGGCCCGGCACCTGGTGCTGCTGGCCACCGGCGAGGGCAAGGCGGAGGCGGTGGCGCAGACCGTTGAGGGCCCGGTCGCGGCCGTCGTGCCGGCCTCCGCGCTCCAACTGCACCCGCACGCCACCGTGGTGGTGGACGAGGCGGCGGCGTCCGAGCTGAAGCTCGCGCCGTACTTCCGGGCGACCTACGCGGCCAAGCCGACCTGGCAGGGGCTGTAGGGCGGCGGACGTACGGTCCAGGGGCGTACGGGCCCGGGCGGACGTACGGGCCAGCGGGCGCACAGGCGCGCGGGCGACGCGGCGACGGGCCGCGCGGGGCATCCACTGCCCCGCGCGGCCCGTTCCGTACCACCCGCCACTGTCGTCACACGGCCCTCACAGGGAAAAGGCGCCCCGCGCCGGCCACGGCCGGTTCAGGACGCCTCCGCCTCCGCCGCCGGATCGGGGTCGTCGAGCGAGTGCCGCACCCGTTGCAGTTGCAGCGCCAGCTGTATCTGCAGCGCCGAGCTGGAGCGCTGCCAGTCGGGGCCGAGCAGCTGGGAGACCCGTTCCAGCCGTCTGGCCACCGTGTTCGGGTGCACCTGGAGCGCCTCGGCGGCGTGCGTCGGGCTGCCGCCGACCGCGTAGTAGGCGGCCAGGGTGCCCTCCAGGTCGGTGGACCGCTCCCTGTCGTAGCCGAGCACCGGGCCGAGCGTGGCGTCGATGAAGCCGCTGACGTCGCGGTTCTCCCCCAGCAGCATGCCGACGAAGCCGAGGTCCTCCGCGGTCGCCGCGGCGCCGTCGCCGCCGATCGCGGTGAGCGCCTCCAGGCAGCGCAACGCCTCCTGGTACGCCCGCGAGACGCCCTCGCACGGCCGGCCGGGAACCCCCGCGCCCCCGGCCTTGACCGGGCCGCCCAGCGCCCTGCCCATCTCCAGCGCGACCCTGCGGGCCTCCTGGCCCGCGTCGTCGCCGGGCAGCAGCAGCACCACGTGCTCGTCGCGGACCACCTTGACGCCGCCGCGGCGGGAGGCGTGCCCCGCGGCCCACATCGCCGCCCGGCCCCGCGTGCCGTTCTCCACCCGGGCCACGACCACGCAGTGCGCGCGGTCCGGGTCGAGACCGAGCCGCTGGGCCCAGGGTCTGCCCTGGCGCTCCTCCCGCTGCGGCGCGCTGATCAGCTCCTCCAGCAGCTGGTCGCGGCCGCGCAGCCCGGAGCCGGAGCGCCGGCGGGACAGCGCGAGCACCGTCGCCGCGGAGGCCGCGTGGCGCAGCAGCCGCAGGTCGGTGTCGTCCAGGGTGCGCGGCCCGCACAGCACCAGCGCGCCCAGGTCCTCGTCGCCCGAGCGCACCGGCAGCACGGTGATGCCGCCGTCGCGGTGCACCCGCCGGTTGTCCAGCCGGGCTTCCAGCACCGCTTCCGCGATGTCCGCCTCGGGGAAGGACGCCAGGTCCCCGTAGTGCGCGACCGTCGCGTCCTGGTCGTCGCGCACCATGACGGCCCCGGCCAGCGCCCTGGCGGCCGAGGCGGCCAGGTCCTCGGCGGTGCCGCCGGCCAGCGCGGCCTCGACCATCCGCTGCCCGATGTCCGCGGCCTCCCGCTCGGCCTGGAACTCCGCGCGCAGCCGGTCCTGGACGGCGGTGGCGTACGCCAGCCGGGTCCTGGTCTCGTCCAGCGCCCGGGTGCGGGCGATGGCGCCGGCCGCGTGGTCGGCGAGCGAGTTGGTCCAGGCGACCTCGTCGGCGGTGAACGAGCGCACGCTGCGCTCGGCCACCAGCAGCACGCCGATCACCTGGTCGCCGTTGCGCATCGGCAGCGCGAGCAGCGCCGAGATGCCCTCGGCCTCGACCATCTGGTCCAGGTCCTTGGAGCGGGCGACCATCTCGTCGTGGGCGTAGTCGGCCGTCCACACCGGGGCGCGGCAGCTGACCGACTCACCGGACATGCCGTGGCCGTGCGCCACCCGCACCTCGGTGGACACCGCGGAGATCGCGCCGTCGCCGGCCACCACCGCGACGCCGCCCTGGCGGTCGGCGAGGGTGACGTAGGCGGCATCGGCGTGGATCAGCCGGCGGGCCCTGCGGGCCACCGTGCGCAGCAGCGCGTCGAGGTTCTGCTGCTCCCCGAACTCCCGCACCGCGTCGACGAGTTCCGCCAGCTCCACGCGCCGCTGGTCGAGCCGGCGCATGCGGTTGTCCAGCCGCATCGCCATCTCGACCGCGAGCTCGGTCTCACGGATGTCCTCCGGTGAGGCTCCCCCCTGCCTGGTGCGTAACAGCAGCTCCTCGAACGCGGAGGGTGACGCCTTCCCGACGAGCAGCCCCAGGAGGGTGCTCTCGCCGCAGGGTGCGTCCAGCAGTGACATCGGCTCTCCGTAACGTGTCAGGCAGCTCCCGCGGGGCCGCCGTCATCTCAACTCGGATCTGATCCTCACCTGCAGGGTGTCCGCATCGTCTGCGCCGGCCGTGTGCGTGCCGTCGGGGTCGCACCGGTGCGTCGTGCCGCCGGCGGCCGCCTCGTCGCGGTCGCCGGGCCGCTCCGCGGGGCGCTGTGGGCGCCACGCTTCGGGCCGAGGCCCGCCGGGGCTCGGGGGTTGCGCCCGGCGGGCTGCTCAGGAGCCCGGATCTGCAGGGTGTGCTCGTCGGATTGATCATCAGTCACGGGAAGGTGGCGGGCAAGTGACCGCTGTGCCGAACTACGGTGCCGCGACCGCCTCGCCCCCGCCCGTCGGTCCGGGCGCGGGTCACACCTCCTGCGGCCGGGCGAACTTGGGCATGGTGACCATCAGCAGCGTGACCAGCACCAGCAGTCCCGCAACCCAGCCCAGGCCGTTCCTGAAGGAGCGCGAGAAGGTGTCGGCGGTGACCGCGGGCGAGTGGTCCCGCATCGACCTGGCCACCACCGCGGCCTGCTGCGGGGTGGTGCCCGGCGGCGGCCCGGCCTTGCAGCTGGCCGGCACCACGGCCGGCTCCTTCTCGGCCGCCTGGTCCTTGGCGCACACCTTGAAGCTGCTGATCACCGCGGACTGGGCCGGCTGGGACAGGCCCGCCGCGGACAGCTCGTGGCGGATCTGCGGGGCCACCGAGTCGACCCCCGCCGCGGCCTGTCCCGCGAGCGGGGCCAGGAAGAGGGCCGCGACGAGGGCGATGCCGATGGAGTTGCCGAGCTGCTGGGTGGTGCTGAGCACGCCGGAGGCCGAGCCGGCCGACTCGTGCGGTACGTCGGTGAGCGCGAAGTCGACCAGCGGCGCCACGATCAGGCCCATGCCCAGGCCCATCACGAACAGGGCGGGGCCCATCTCCCAGGAGTGGATGCCGATCATGTACCGGTTGACGGCGAGGAGGTAGACGAGGGTTCCGGCCACCAGCAGGATGCCGCCGGCGAACATCACCTTGCGGCCGAACTTCGGCGTCAGGAACTGCACCGCCGCGCCCGCGGAGATCGCCAGGCCCAGGAAGAACGGCACCCCGGTCAGGCCCGCGTGCAGCGCGGACCAGCCGAGGCCGACCTGCATGTACAGCGCGGACATCAGGAAGAAGGTGCCGTAGGTGAGGTTGAACAGCAGGTTGACGCTGAAGCCGCCGGCGAAGCTGCGGGCGCTGAACAGGCTGAGCACGATCAGCGGTGTCCCGCCCCGGGCGGTGAGCCGGCGCTCGTAGAGCACGAAGACCACCGTCATGACGACCGAGGCGCCCATCATCAGGAAGACCCAGGCGGGCCAGCCGCGGTCGCGGCCCTCGGTGAGCGGGTAGACCAGCAGCAGGACGGCGAGGGTCGCCAGCACCACGCCGACGATGTCCAGCCGCGGCGCGTTCGGCGACCTGGACTCCGAGACGTAGTAGGCGGCCGCGACGCAGCCGAGGATGCCGACCGGGATGTTGACCAGGAAGATCGGCCGCCAGTCCCAGCCGAACAGGTTGGCGTTGACGAACACGCCGCCCAGGATCGGGCCGGACAGCACCGCGAGGCCGCCGATGCTGCCGTACATGCCGAAGACCTTCCCGCGCTCGGAGGCGGGGAAGGCGACGTGGATGATGGCGAGCACCTGCGGCACCATCAGGGCGGCCATGCAGCCCTGGAGGACGCGCGCGGTGATGAGCATGCCGGGGCTGACCGCGACGCCGCACAGCAGCGAGGCGACGGTGAAGCCGGCCATGCCGATCATCAGCAGCTTCTTGCGGCCGAAGATGTCGCCGAGGCGGCCGCCGCTGATCAGCAGCGCGGCGAAGGACAGCGCGTAGCCGGCGGTGACCCACTCGATGGCGGAGTACCCGGCGTGCAGGTCGGTCTGGATGCTGGGGACCGCGACGTTGACGATCGTCACGTCCAGCAGGTCCATGAAGGCGGCGAGCAGAACGATGGCCAGTGCTGCCCAGCGCTTGGGGTCCGGTGCGTCCTCCGCCGTGGTGGTCACGGCGGGCGATTCATCGGTGGGCAAGCTCACTTCGGCTCTACCCCTCTTTCAGTGGAGTATCTTTGCACCAACGAGGTATCTCATTAATGATGTCTCTTAGTCACCAAGATATAATGACGATAAGAGACAGGCGGTCGAGGTGTCAAGGAGCGACAGATCCGTGGACGACGCGCGAAAGGCGGGCGGCATGGCGGGGACAGCGAGCGGGGACGGCAGGGGCGACGCGGACGGTGCGGGCGGCACAGGCGGTGCGGGCGACCCGGCGGACCCGGCCGGCGGCGGCGCGGGCGGCCTGGGCCACCCCTACGAGCGGGCGCCGCTCGACGCCGGCGGGTCGTCGGCGACGGAGACCGGCGGGTACCACCGCAAGAGCACCGGCGACACCGAGCGCGACCTGCTGCTCCAGCGCGTGCTGACCGCCGGGCGGGAGCTGGGCCTCGGGCTGCTCGCGCTGAACGCCGCCGCGGCCAAGGCGATCGGCACCCACCCCACCGACGCGTGGATCATCTCCTACGTGCAGACGCTGCCCGCCGACTCGCCGCTGAGCCCGGGCGAGCTGGCCAAGCTCACCGGACTCACCACCGGCGCGATCACCGGGGTGATCGACCGGCTGGAGAAGGCCGGGTACGTGCGCAGGGAGCGCGACACCGTCGACCGCCGCAAGGTGATCGTGGTGCCGACCGAGGCCGCCGTGACCATCGGACGGGTCTTCCAGCCGATGGTCGAGGCCCAGCTCGGGCTGGCGCTGAACTACTCCAAGGAGGAGCTGGCCGCGATCGTCACGTACATGGAGGGCAGCATCAAGGTCGCCGAGGCCACGGTGGAGCGGCTGCGCAAGATGTGACCACGTGCGCACACGAGACGACCACGTGCGCAGGAGATGCGACCACGCGGAGGGGCCCGGACGCGGCGAGGCGTCCGGGCCCCTCGCGGTGTGCGCGATGCCCGGTGCGCCCGGTCAGCCGGTGCGGCGGGCGGCGCGCAGCATCGCCACCGCGTGGGCGGCCGAGGCGAGCGTCATGTGCCGGTGCCAGCCGTGGTACGAGCGGCCGGTGAAGTCCCGGATGCCCAACTGGTCCGCGGTCTCCTCGAAGTTGCGCTGCACCCGCCCGGTCAGCCGGCTCAGCCGCACCAGCACCGCCGGCGGCGTCCGCACCAGGTCGGTGATCCACAGGTCGGCCGGCAGCCGCCTGCGGTCCTCGGTGACGCCGAGCAGCGCCAGGTCCGCGTGGGCCGCGCCGCGCGGCGTCCCGCGCTCGCCGCCGGGCAGCCGCACCCGTACCGCGGTGGCCGGGCTGCAGCGCATCCGCGCGGCGGTGTGGTCGCGCCACATCACCGGCCGCAGCCGGTCCCTGGCCATCGCCACGACCTGCCCGGCGGGCAGCGGCTCGGTGCTCCGGCTGACCAGCGCCCGGTCGGTCACGCCGAGCCGGAAGGCGCTGCCCACCCGGGCCAGGAAGGGCAGGCCCGCGGCGCGGAACCGGCGGACCATCACCGGGATGTCCATGCCCCGCGCGTCCAGCACCACCGGCCGTCCGGCCGGCCCCCAGCCGGCCGCCTCCAGCACCGCGTCGACGGTGCTCTCGCCCGGCGCCTGGGCCACCAGGTCCTCCGGCACCGACGCCTGGCGGCGCCGGTCGGCGTCGTTCAGCCAGGCCGGCGACAGGTGCAGCCGCCAGTTCACCGGCGTGCTGGTCTGCTCGGTGGCCGCCCAGACGCCGACCGCCCGCTGGGCGTTGAGCACCTGGCCGGCCTCGGGTATGTACTGCCGCTCCACGCCGACGGAGTTCTCGCCGGTCTTGGGTATCACCATGGGACGCACCACCCAGGCCAGCGGCGGCACGTTGTCGTCCAGGTGGCGGGCCAGGGCGCGGCGCACCGGCACCCAGTCCCAGGTGGAGCTGGAGATGAAGTGGTGCAGGCTCTGCTCGGTGGCCGAACCCCCCAGCTCCGTCGCGATGTTCCTGATCGACCTGCGCCCCTGGGCCCGCAGCAGGCCGCGCAGGTAGTCGTTGCCGCGCCGCCGCTGGTCGCTGCGGACCAGCGAGGCGAACAGGACCTCGGACAGCTCGTCGAGCGATCCGTCGTCCCAGGTGTGCTGCTGCGCCGCCGTGACCGGCGGGCGCTGATCGGCCGGCAAGGTCATCAACGCGTCGTCGATGCTCATCCATCCCCCGAATGGCTGGTCGATGTGCGATGGCAAGTGCCCCGCGGTGAGCGTGCGCACGGTGGTGCGCGTCCGCTGCGAACTGCGGTGATCGCTGAGTTCGCGTGGTGCCCGCGTGGCTCTTGTGTGCGCCTCAACCCTCCGACGAACGGCGCCCGTGCCCCAAGGTCCCCCGGGCACCCACTTGGGCCCCGGATGTGGGTGGGAAGCACTCCTGCGGCCCGTACCGTGACGCCCGTATGTCGGCCGCCACACGGACGGGTGTGCCGTCACCACACCACCGCACTGTTGCCACCGGCGGCGCGCCGGGCCCGGCCGGCCGCACACGCACCGGGGGGGGGGGGGGCGCGGGGGGCGCGGGGGGGGGGGGGGGGGGGGGGGGGGGGGGGGGGGGGGGGGGGGGGNCCCCCCCCCCCCCCCCCCCCCCCCCCCCCCCCCCCCCCCCCCCCCCCCCCCCCCCCCCCCGGGAGGAGTGCCGGAAGGCCCGGTGCGGGCGCGGGAGACGTGCCCGGACGCCCGGAACGGGCGCCGCTCGGGCGTCTCAGGCGTCGAGCACGACCGCCTCGGCACGCGCGCTGGAGGCCAGCAGCGCTTCGAGCACACGGGCCTGCTCGACGGCGTCCGCACGGCCGAAGGGCAGCGGCTCGCCGCCCGCGAAGGCCGCGGAGACGGCGTCGAACTGCAGCCGGGAGACCGCGAAGGGCTTTTTGGTGCCGAGCGAGCCGTCCGCGTCGACGTCGAAGAACTCCGCGACCGGGTCGCCGTGCGGCGGCGGGCCCTGGAGGCTCAGCTCGACCTTCTCCGCGCGGCCCAGCCACGGGTCGGGCACGATGACCCGGCCGAGAGTGCCCACGATGTGCAGCACGTCGCCGCGGGCGACCTCCTGGCCGGCCTCGAACTGCGCCAGCACGTCGTTCGGCAGCCGCAGCACCGCCGAGTAGTTGTGGTCGGCGGCGCTCTCGCCGCGGCGCACCTCCTCGGCGTACACGCGCTGCGGGCTGCCGCCGAACAGGCGGATCGCGGTCAGCGGGAAGACGCCCAGGTCGAGCAGGGCGCCGCCGCCGAGCGCGCGGTCGCGGCGGAAGTAGTCGGGCGGCAGGGTGGCGGTGCAGCTGCCGTAGATGTAGCGCAGCTCGCCGATCCTGCCCTCGGCGACCAGCCGCTGGGCCAGCAGCGTCTGCGGGTGGTGGCGGAACATCACGCCCTCGACGGCCTGCCGGCCGGCCTGCTCGGCGGCGTCGAAGACCCGCTCGGCGTCCGCCGCGGTCAGCGCCAGCGGCTTCTCGACGAGCACGTGCTTGCCTGCCTGGAGCGCCTTCACCGCCCAGTCGGCGTGGTCGACCGGGTACAGCGCGACGAACACCGCGTCGATGTCCTCGGCGGCCAGCAGTTCCTCGTAGCCGGCGTAGCTCGCGGGGATGCCGCGGGCCTCGGCGTACTTCTTGGACTCCTCGGCGTCGCCCGCGGCGACGGCGACGAACTCGGTGGTCTCCGACTCGGCGTTGGCCAGCATCGCGACGTCCGCGTAGCCGCCGGTCACCAGGAGTCCCCAGCGCACCTTGCTCACGTGTGGGTACCTCTTCCGTTCTCAGTACGTCCGGTCAGGGGGTGGGTGGAGGTGGTCGGGGGTCCGACCAGAAGGCTCGGGCCGCGGGGCTCGGGCCGCGGGGCCCGGGGCTCAGCCGGCGGCCGGGACCGGGGCCAGCTCGGGCACGGCGTCCAGGGTGATGCCGAACCGGTGCTCGAACTCCTTGAGGAACTCGGCGTCGTCGGCCAGCTCGCGGGACTCCTTGGCGCCCTCGCCGTGCTCGGTGAGGATGCGGTTGAACAGCGACACCCGGCCGGTGGCGGTGACGATCGACGCCCACAGCTGGCCCTTGCCCGGCACCTCGGGCGAGGTCGCGCAGTACCACATCACCGAGGTGAAGTCGTCCAGCTCGCGCGGGTGGGTCTCCACCTGCCAGCGCAGCACCTCGTCGTGGACCATCTCGATGTCGCCGTACGGCGAGAACTGCAACTGGTAGCCCCCGTGCGCGTCGTGCTGGACGCCGCGCTCGTGCAGCTTCAGCGGCCTGCGGGCGGCCCAGCGGAAACCGACGTCCACCACGTACGGCTGGTCGATCTCGACCAGCAGCACCAGGTGGCCGTTGTGGACGCCGCGGAACGCCTCGCGGCCGTTGTGCAGCACCCGGCCGCCGAGCAGGCTGACCCGGTAGCCCAGCGCCCGCAGCAGCAGTGCGAAGCCGGAGTTCAGCTCGCCGCAGCCGCCGCCGCGGCGCTGCCGGACGATCTTGTCGTAGACGTCCTCGTCCTTCATGCTCGGGACGCCGCCCAGCGCGAAGTCCAGGGTCTCGAACGGCACCGTCATCATGTGCCGTTCCTGCAGCTCGCACAGGGCCTCGAAGGTGGGCTCCGCGGGACGCGCCGCACCGATCCGGTCCAGGTACGCGTCGACGTCGATGGGGTGGGTGTCGGTGGCGGTCATGTGGAGCGTCGCCCTCCCGTGAGTGGTTGCCAGTGGGTACGGGCCCGCGTCACTGCCAGCGCAGCAGGGTGAACCCGAAGGTGATGCCGGCGCCGAAGGCGACCAGCAGGGCGGTGTCGCCCGGGGAGATGTCGCCGGCCCTGCGCGCCTGGTCCATGGTCACCGGGATGGACGCGGAGCCGGTGTTGCCGTAGTCGCGGGAGGTGGAGTGCACCTTCGCGTTGTCCAGGCCGAACATCGGGCCGAGGCTGCGGACCATCATGTCGTTGCCCTGGTGCGGGATCAGGTGGTCGACCTCGGTGCGGTCCACGCCGGCGTCGGCGAGGAAGTCCGCGACCAGGCCGGGCACCCGCTCCTTGACGATCTCGGTGATCCGGCGGCCGTTCATGTGCACGTAGTGGCGGCCCTCGTCGATCGTGCGGGCGCCGATCGGCTCGCGGCTGCCGATGCCCGGGATGGTCGCGAGCCCGAACTCGGCGCCGTGGCTCATCAGCCGGGACCTGATCAGGCCGCGCCCCTCGGGGACCGGGCCGAGCACCACCGCGCCGCCGCCGTCGCCCCACAGCACCACCGTGCGCGGGTCGGCCGGGTCGAGGAAGCGGGTGTAGGTGTCGGCGCCGATGACCAGCGCGTGGCCGCCCTCGGCCCTGATGTGCCGCTCGGCCATCGACAGCGCGTACGGGAAGCCGCTGCACGCCGCGTGCAGGTCGAACGCCGCGGTGGTGACCGGGCATTCGAGGTTGCCCGCGACCATGCACGCCGAGGCCGGGCCGAGCATGTCGGGCGTGGTGGTGGCCACGACGATCAGCGAGACGTCCTGGGCGCGCACCCCGGCGTCCTCCAGCGCGGTGCGCGCCGCGTAGGTGGCCAGGTCCGAGGTGGCCTCGTCGGGCTTGGCCCGGCGCCGGCTGTGGATGCCGGTCTTGGCCCTGATCCACTCGTCGGTGACGCCGGCCGGACCGCCCACCTCCTCGTTGGTGACGACGTGGGACGGGAAGTAGGCGCCGGTTCCCAGGATTCCGATGGCCGTGCTCATCTGCGGCTCCCTGCGTGTCTCGCGTGTGCGACCGGGACGGGCCCTGCGTCCGCCCCGATCCTTCTTGGATTCGGACCGCTCGCCAACGAAAGGGAGCGCGTTGTGTCAGGTCACCGGGCGGACCCGGCGAGGGGGCTCCGGCGGGGGGGGGGGGGGGGGGGGGGGGGGGGGGGGGGGGCGGGGGGGGGGGGGGGNCCCCCCCCCCCCCCCCCCCCCCCCCCCCCCCCCCCCCCCCCCCCCCCCCCCCCGCGGCCGGCCCGCGGGCGTCACAGCGGGATGTTCCCGTGCTTGCGCGGCAGCCGTGACGTGCTCTTCTGGCGCAGCGCCAGCAGCGCCGCGGACACCTGCTCGCGGGTCTCGTGCGGCATGATCACCGCGTCCACGTAGCCGCGTTCGGCGGCCATGTACGGGGTGCACATGGTGTCCTCGTACTCGGCCCTGAGCTTGGCGCGCAGCGCCTCGGGGTCGGCGGCGGCCTTCAGTTCGCGCCGGTGCAGCACGCTCACCGCGCCGGAGCCGCCCATCACCGCGATCTCGGCGGTGGGCCAGGCCAGGTTGACGTCGATGCCCAGGTGCTTGGAGCCCATCACGCCGTAGCCGCCGCCGTACGCCTTGCGGGTGATCACGGTGACCATCGGGACGGTGGCCTCGCAGTAGGCGTAGATGAGCTTGGCGCCGCGCCGGATGATGCCGCCGCGCTCCTGGTCCACCGAGGTGAGGAAGCCGGGCACGTCCACGAAGGTGAGCACCGGCACGCCGAAGGAGTCGCACAGCCGGATGAAGCGGGCCGCCTTCTCGCTGGCGTCGTAGTCCAGCGCGCCGGCCAGCACCAGCGGCTGGTTGGCGACCACGCCGACGCTGCGGCCGTCCACCCGGGCGAAGCCGCACAGGATGTTCGGCGCGAACAGCGGGTGCACCTCGACCAGTTCGCCGTCGTCGACCACCGTCTCGACGACCTGCCGCATGTCGTACGGCTGCTGGGCGCGGTCCGGGATCAGGCCGTCCAGGGCGAGGTCGGCGGCGGTCGGCCCGGCCGGCCCCGCGGCGGCGTAGACCGGCGGCTCCGACAGGTTGTTGGACGGCAGGAAGCCGAGCACGGTCTGCACGTACTCGAAGGCGTCCCGCTCGTCGTGCGCGAGGTAGTGGGCGGCGCCGCTGACCGCGTTGTGGCTGTGGCCGCCGCCCAGCTCCTCGTGGGTGACGTCGTCGCCGGTCACCGCGCGCAGCACGTCGGGCCCGGTGACGTACATGTGCGAGATGCCGTCGACCATCACCACCAGGTCGGTGAGCGCGGGGGCGTAGACGGCCCCGCCGGCGCACGGGCCGACGATCACCGAGATCTGCGGGACCACCCCGGAGGCGCCGACGTGCCGCTTGACCAGTTCGGCGTAGTGCGCGAGTGCCACCACGCCCTCCTGGATGCGGGCGCCGCCGGAGTCCTTGATGCCGATCAGCGGGGCGCCGATGCGCACCGCGAGGTCCATCACCTTGGCGATCTTCTCGCCGAACGCCTCGCCGAGGCTGCCGCCGAGGACGGTGAAGTCCTCGGCGTACACGCACACCCGGCGGCCGTCGACGGTGCCGTGGCCGGTGACCACGCCGTCGCCGAACGGCCGGTGGTCGGCCATGCCGAAGGTGTGGCTGCGGTGCCTGACCAGGGCGTCCAGCTCCACGAACGAGCCGGGGTCGAGCAGCAGGTCGATGCGCTCGCGCGCGGTCAGCTTGCCCTTGGCGTGCTGGCGCTCGCGCGGCGCGCCGGCCGACTGCGCGGCCGACTCGGCGCGGCGGCGCTCCAGTTCGGCGATCTTGCGGGCGGTGCTGCCCTCCACCGGGCGGCCGGCCTCGGCGCCGCCGTGCCCGTCCGGGCCCGCGGCGGGGGCGTCGCCGGGCCGGTTCACCGTCTCCGTCACGGCAGCACCACCACCTGGGCGGCGTGCACCAGGCCGGCGCCGAAGCCGACCAGCAGCGCCGGGCTGCCGCTGGGCAGCGCGACGGAGTTGAGCAGGTCCTCCATGGCCAGCGGGATCGAGGCGGCCGAGGTGTTGCCGACCGAGACGACCTCGCGGGCCACCGCGACGCCCTCGGGCAGCTGCAGTTCGCGGGCCACCGAGTCGATGATCCGGCCGTTGGCCTGGTGCGGGATGAACGCGGCCACGTCCTGCGGCAGCAGCCCGGCCAGGTCCAGCGCCCGGCGGGCCACCCGCGGCGCGGTCGCGACCGCCCAGCGGAACACCTCGGGCCCGGCCATCCGCAGCGTCGGCCACGGGCCCGCCGGCTCGTCCCTGACGTCCAGCCAGGTACGGTCGTGCGCGATCAGTTCGCGCTTGCCGCCGTCGGAGCCCCAGGCCACCGGGCCGATGCCCGGCTCGTCGGACGGGCCGAGCACCACCGCGCCGGCGCCGTCGCCGAAGAGGAACGCGGTGCCGCGGTCGGTGCCCGAGACGATGTCGCTCATCTTCTCCGAGCCGACCACCACCACGTGCCGCGAGGTGCCCGAGCGGACCAGCGCGTCGGCGGTGGCCAGCGCGTAGCAGAACCCGGCGCAGGCCGCGCCGACGTCCATCGCGCCCGGCTCCTTCGCGCCGATCAGGTGCGCGACCTGCGGCGCCCCGGCCGGCGACTGCTCCAGGTACGACATCGAGGCCAGCAGCACGGTGTCCACCGACTCCGGCGCCACGCCCGCCTGTGCGAGCGCCTTCAGCGACGCCTCGGCGGCCATCGAGACCACCGACTCGTCCTCGGCGGCGAAGCGGCGGGTGGTGATGCCGCTGCGCTTGCGGATCCACTCGTCGGAGGAGTCGATCGGCGCGGCCACCTCCTCGTTGGACACCAGCCGGTTCGGCCGGTACGCGCCGACACCCAGGATGCGCGAGCCGCCGACCGTGGCCGCGGTGCGCAGCCGGGGGCTCACGCCGCACCGCCCGCGGTGCGCGCGCCGCCGCCAGCCGGCACGAACTCGCCGTCCAGGTAGCGGATGCGGGTCAGCCGGCGCTGCACCTTGCCGCTGGAGGTCTTGGGCAGCGAGCCGCGCCGGGTGACCACCACCTCGTCCACGTGCAGCCGCTGGCCCTCGTGCACCGCGTCCTCGATCCGCCGGCTCAGCTCCTCCGCGCCGGTGGACTTCAGCACCCGGCCGTCCGCCTCGACCACCACGACCAGCCGCTCGGAGGTGCCGTCGTCCACCGAGAAGGCCGCCGAGCAGTTCGGGTGCAGGCCCTCGGTGGTGCGCTCGACGGTCAGCTCGATGTCCTGCGGGTAGAAGTTGCGGCCCTTGCGGATGATGACGTCCTTCAGCCGGCCGGCGACGTACAGCTCCCCGTCGTGCAGGAAGCCCAGGTCGCCGGTGCGCAGATAGGTCCTGGCGCGGTCCTCGCCGGCGATGCGGGCGGCGAAGGTCTGCGCGGTCTCCACCGCGCGGCCGAAGTAGCCGCCGGCCACGCACGGGCCGCCGATCCAGATCTCGCCGACCCGGCCCTCGCCGGCCGGGCGCAGCGTGTCGGGCGCGACGATCCTGATCCGGGTGCCGGAGACCGGCACACCGCTGCCGACCAGGGCGACCGCCTGCGGGTCGGCGGGGTCGACGATCTCCACCCGGTCGTCGCGCAGCGCGTCCGCGGACACCCAGCGCACCTCGGGCGCCCGGTCGCCGGGGCTGCCGGTGGCCTTCAGGGTGTTCTCGGCCAGGCCGTAGCCGGGGCACATGGCCTCGGGCCGGAAGCCGGCCGGGGCGAAGGTCCGGGTGAACTCCTCGATCACCGACCAGCGCACCGGCTCGGCGCCGTTGGCCGCGACCCGCCAGCGGGACAGGTCGGTGCCGGGCGCGATGCCCTTCTCCCGCGCGTCGCGCACGCACAGCTCGTACGCGAAGCTGGGCGCGGCCGAGTGGGTGCCGCCGAACCGGGAGATCGCCTCGGTCCAGCGGCCCGGGCGGCGGATGAACGCCTCGGGCGACATCAGGTACGAGGGCGCGCCCATGTAGACCGGCACGATCACCCCGAAGAGCATGCCCATGTCGTGGAAGTGCGGCAGCCAGGACACGTAGACGCCGTCGCGGCCGGTCGGCCACAGGTCGTCGGTCTCGGCGGCGTTGGCCAGGAAGTTGGCGTGGCTGACCATGACGCCCTTGGGGTCGCCGGTGGAGCCGGAGGTGTACTGGAGCAGCGCGATGTCCTCGGGCAGCGGCGCGGTGTCCTCCCACGCGCCAGGGTCGGCGGCCGGCAGCTCGTCGGTGGCCAGCAGCGTCAGTCCGTCGAGCAGCGGCGAGTCGCCGAACTTCGCGAGCAGTTCGTCGCGGACCGAGGCGACGGTCAGCAGCACGGTCGCGTGCGCGTCGTCGGCGATCCGGCGCAGCCGCTCCAGGCCGCGCAGCCGGGTGGGCACCTGCACCGGGGCGCCGGCCACACCCGCGTACATGCAGCCCATCAGGCTGCTGACGAAGTCCAGTCCCGCCGGGTGGACCAGCAGCGCGGACCGGCCGGCCGCGACCCCGGCCGCGCGCAGCCCGGCGGCGGTGCCGCGGGCGGCCTCGTCCAGGCCCCGGAAGGTGAGGCTGCGGCCCGGCTCCTCACCGCCGTCGAGGAAGCAGAAGGCGAGGTCGTCCGGTTGGGTACGGGCGCGCTCCCGGAGGATCTCGGGCAGGCTGCCGGCCGCGGCCCCCGGACGTCCGGTGCCGGGCGTGCCGACGGGGTCAAGGATGGTCATGGTGTTCAGCTCCCTGTTACCGGGTGGCGTACATCGGAAGGCCGGGCGGACCGGGCCGGCCGGGCGACGGGTTCTGGCCGGACCGTGCGGAACGCGTCCTGGTCCGTGCTGCGGCGTCCCCCCGCCCCGGCCGGTCCGCGGGCGGGGCGCAGGAAGATGGCGGAGAGGATCTCGGCGACGCTGCCGGGGGCCTCGGCGTCGGCCAAGGCGGCCGGCGCGGCGGCGGTCGTGGGCGACGCGGCGGCGGTGGGCGCGGCGCTCGGTGCGGCAGTCGCGGGTACGGCTGTCGCGACGGGTGCCGTGGCCGCGGTCGCGGGCGGCGGGGTCACAGCAGGCCCCGCAGCAGGCCGGCCAGCACGGCGGGGCCGTGCTGGGTGAGCACCGACTCGGCGTGGAACTGCGTGGAGGCGAAGTGCGGTCCGCGCAGCGCGTACACGTCGCCGGTCGCCGGGTCGCGGCACACCTCGACCGGGCCGACGCCCTCGACGTCCTGCTTGTCCTCGGCGCTGACCGCGGTGAAGGTGTTGTAGAGCCCGATCCGCTCGGCGCTGCCGAACAGGTCCACCGCGCGCTGCAAGCCCTGGTTCGGCGGGTCCTTGCGGACCAGCTCGAAGCCGAGCCGCAGGCTGAGCACCTGGTGGCTGAGGCAGACCGCGAGGAAGCGGCGGCGCTCGGCGAGCAGCCGGCCGACCGCGTCGTGCAGATGGGCGATCTTGGGGTGGTCCAGCCGCGCCGGGTCGCCCGGCCCCGGGCCCATCACCACCAGGTCGTGGCCGTCGTCGAAGGAGTACGGCTCGTCGTAGCGGCGCAGCGTCACGTCGAGGCCGAGCGAGACGAGCTGCCGCCGGACCATCGCGGTGAAGGTGTCCTCGGCGTCGACCATCAGCACGCGCAGCCCGGCGAGTTCGGGGTCGGGGGCGGTGAGCGCGGGGTCGGCGCCGAGCCAGTAGCCGGCGACGGTCGCGTTGCGCGCGGCCAGCGCGGCGCGCACGTCGGGGTGCTCGCCGAGGACGGGCGCGGGACGGGCGGCGGCGGCGGGAGCGACGGAAGCGGCCGGGGCGGCTTGTCCGGCAGGCGCTTGCGGAGCCGCGTCCGCCGCAGCCGCGACCGCCGCAGCCGCCGCCGCCGCAGGCGCGTTGGCCCGCAGCGCGGTGAGCAGCCCGGTGGCCTTCGCCGCGGTCTCGGCGACCTCGGAGTCCGGGTCGGAGTGGCGTACGAGGGTGGCGCCGACGCCGATCCTGACGCCGCCGCGGGCGTCGATGTCCGCGGTGCGGATCAGGATCGCCGAGTCCATGCTCGGCGCGCCCGCTTCGTCGCGGCCGATCAGCGCGGCGACGCCGCTGTAGTAGCCGCGGCCGTCCGGCTCGTACCTGGCGATCACCCGGCACGCGCTCTCCAGCGGGCTGCCGGTGACGGTCGGCGCGAACATCGTCTCGGCCAGCACCTCGCGCGGGTCGCGCACGCAGGCGCCGTGCAGGAAGTACTCGGTGTGCGCGAGGTGCGCCATCTCCTTGAGGTACGGGCCCTCCATGCGGGCGCCGTCCTCGCAGATCCTGGCCATCATCTTCAGTTCCTCGTCGACGACCATGTACAGCTCGTCGGCCTCCTTGCGGTCGGCGAGGAAGTCCATGACGCCGGGCAGCGTGGGCCCGCCGGCCGGGTAGCGGTAGGTGCCGCTGATCGGGTTCATCACCGCGGTGCCGGCGGCGAGGCTGACGTGCCGCTCGGGGCTCGCGCCGACCAGCGTGCGGTCGCCGGTGTGCACGACGAACACCCAGTGGGCGCCCGATCCGCGTTCCAGCAGCCGGCGGAAGAGCACCACCGCGTCGCGCGGCGCGTAGTCCTCGATGACCGCGGTGAACGAGCGCCGCAGCACGAAGTTGGCGCCCTCGCCGCGGCCGATCTCGTCGGCGACCACCCGCCGCACCCGCTCGGCGTACTCCGCGTCGGAGACGTCGAAGCCGGTCTCGGTGAGCCGGATCGGCAGGTCGGGCAGCCGGTCCAGCGCCTCGGCGAGCGGCAGCCGCTGCTGCCGGGCGACCTTCAGCGCGACCAGCGGCGCGCCGTCGTCCACGTGCGCGAAGCCGCGCTCGCCGATCTGCCGGTAGGGCAGCACCGCGAGCACGTCGGGCCCGGCCGGGCCGTCCGGCCCCTGGCCGAGCGGAAGTTCGGCGAGCGTGTCGGGGTACGACACGGTGCCGGCGAGCACCTCGACCGCGTCCGGCGCGGTCTGCGGCCGGTACAGCAGCGCGAACGGCCCGGCGCCCGGCGCGAGCACCCGCGCCAGCAGGTCCCCGGGCGCGGCGGCGGCGCGGGCATCGGCGGCGGTGACGGACCCGGCTTCGGTACCGGTGACGGACCCGACGGCGGCCCCGGCGGAGGACGCTGTGACGGAGCCGGCCGCGGACCCGGCGCTCGCGCCGCGCTCGGCGGTCCCGCCGCTCATACCGCGGCCCCCCACGCGGCCAGTTCGCGGACCGTGCCGCGCGCCGCGGCGATCTGCGCGGTCAGCTCCGCGACCGGCGAGACCACCGCGCACCGGCCGGCCGCGTAGGACAGCGCCAGCAGGTGGTGCTCGCGGGAGAAGTCGGCGATCGCGTCGGCGGCCATGAAGACCTGGATGTCGTTGGCGTGCGCCTCGACGGCGGTCATCAGCACGCCCACGTGCCCGTAGACCCCGCACACGACGAGCTGGTCGCGGCCGGCCGCGCGCATCCGGTCCAGCAGCCCGGAGCGGAAGAACGCGCTGTAGCGCCACTTGGTGAACAGCCAGTCCTCGGGCGCGGGCGCCAGCGGGTCCACCACCTGCCGGTCGGCGGGGTCGACGCGCATCCCCGGGCCCCAGAACTCCTGGAGCAGGCCGCGCTGCTGCTGCGACATGCCGCCGGGCTGCGCGGTGTACGCCACCGGCACGCCGTGCGCGGCGCACGCGTCGCGCAGCGCCGCCGCGTTGGCGATCACCTGGTCGCGCAGGCCCGGCGAGGGCAGCGGGCGCAGGAAGTAGCGCTGCATGTCGTGCACCAGCAGCACCGCGCGGTCCGGGTCGACGGTCCAGTCGGCGGCGTTGGCGGGCAGGTCGTCCCCCGCGGGCAGGGGGTAGGAGTCGATGGCCGGTATGCCGGCGGTGAATCTCATGGGTTCCGCTTCCTGGTGTGGTGGTGGCCGGCTGGGGACGCGGTGCACGGGTCGGGGCGTACGGGTCAGGTCGTACGGGTCCGGGGCATACGGTCGGGTGCGGCTTCGCGGGGGCCGCGCGGGGGGGGGCGCGCCGCGGTCGCGGTCAGGCGCCGAGGCCCGCGCCGCCGTCCACGGTCAGGTCGTGCATGGTGATGTGCGACGCGCGGTCGGAGAGCAGGAAGTCCACGGCGTCGGCGATGTTCGCGGCGCTGGCGATCCGGCCGAGCGGGATGCCCACCCGGTACGCGTCGGGGCGGCCCTCGACGGTGCCCTTGCGGCCGCTCTCGTCGGCCCACATCGAGGTGAGCATCGGGGTGTCGGTGGAGCCGGGCGCCACGACGTTGCAGCGGATGCCGTGCCGCGCGACCTCCAGGCCCAGGCTCTTGGTGAACATCGTCGCGGCGGCCTTGGACGCGGCGTACGCGGCCATCTCGCTGCGCGGGGTGTTGGCGGCGTTGGAGGCGACGGTGACGATCGCGCCGGCGCCGCGCGGCACCATGCGGGCGACCACCGCGCGCGACATCAGGAAGACGCCGGTGGCGTTGACCGCGAAGGTGGTCGCCCAGTCCTCGTAGCAGTAGCCGTCGACCGGGCCGAGCCGGAGCACACCGGCCGCGTTGACCAGGTGGTCCACCGCGCCGAGGGTGCTCTCGACCTGTCCGACCAGGGCGTCGACCTCACTGGGCGCGGACACGTCGGCCGGGAAGGCGGTGACCGCCAGGCCGTCGGCGGCCAGCTTCTCCGCGGTCTCGCGCAGCCGCTCCGCGTGCAGGTCGACGGCGGCGACCGTGCTGCCGCCCGCGGCCAGCACCCGGGCGACTTCCGCCCCGATGCCGCCCGCGGCGCCGGTGACTATGACGACCTTCTTGCCGTACTCGTCCATGGGCTCGTGGTGCCTCTCTGCTCGGTGCTCGGTGCTCGGTGCTCGGCGCCTGCTCGGCGCCTGCTCGGTCTCGGCTCGGTGCGGGTTCGCGGGTCCGGCGGACCCGCGCGGTCAGCCCTGCCAGGCGGAGATCACGGAGACCGCCTGCCAGGGGTTCAGCCGGGGGTCGCAGAAGCTCGTGTACTTGTCGCCGACCTGGTCGACGTCCACCGAGTGCGCGACGCACTCCACGACCTCGTCCGGCGTGGTCTCCAGGTGCAGACCGCCGATCACGCCACCGCCGGTGCGCACCGCGCACTGGAAGTCCTGGATCTCGCGCTCGATGGTGTCCAGGAAGCGGGTCTTGAGGCCGCTGGGCGCGGTGACGGTGTTGCCGTGCATCGGGTCGCTGAGCCAGACCACCGGGTGGCCGGCCGCGCGGACCGCGGCGACCAGCGCGGGCAGCCGGTCGGCGGTCAGCGCCGCGCCCATCCGCGCGATCAGCGTCAGCCGGCCCTTCTCGCGCCCCGGGTCCAGCCGCTCGCACAGCGCGAGCAGCGCGTCCCGGTCCATCTCCGGGCCGACCTTGCAGGCCACCGGGTTGATGACACTCGACAGCAGCGCGACGTGCGCGCCGTCGACCTGGTTGGTGCGGTTGCCGATCCACGGCCAGTGCGTGGAGGCCAGCCAGAGCCGGCCCTGCGCGTCGCGGCGCAGCATCGGCAGTTCGTAGTCCAGCAGCAGCGCCTCGTGGCTGGTCCACACCCGCGGGTCGATGGCCGGCCGGCCGCCGCCGTGCTCGCGCCAGCCGAGGTGGCCGACCGCCTCGCTGGCGGCCTGGTAGCCGAGCAGCAGACGGCCCGGGTCGGGGCGGCGGCTGGCCGGGTCGGGGTCCGGGCTGTTGACCATGTGGCCGCGGAAGACCGGGAGTTCGACGCCGGCCACGGTCTCGTGGGGGGCCGAGCGGGGCTTGGCGAACTGGCCGGCGATCCGCCCGACGCGCACCACCGGGCGGTGCGCGGCCAGCTTCATCGCGCCGGCCAGCAGGTCGAGCAGGCCGGCCTTGCGGGCGATGTAGCCCTTGGAGCACTCGGCCGGGTCCTCGGCGCAGTCGCCGGACTGGATCACCTGGGCCTCGCCGTCGGCGACCCGGCCGAGCAGGGTGCGCAGCGTCCACAGGTCGGCGGCCTCGACCAGCGGCGGGCGTGCGGCGAGTTCGCCCGCGGTACGCCGCAGCGCCTCGTCCTGCGGCCACCCCGGCTGCTGCCGGGCGGGGCGGGAGCGGATGTCGAGCAGAACGTCGTCCACGGGGCGTTTCCTCTCGCGGGTAGGCAGTGCGGTGCCCGTCGGCATTGCGGCGTCCGTCGGATGCGGGGATCGGTGTGCGGGGGGATCGGACGGCGGGGGCTCAGGCGGCGGTCGGCAGCGCGTCCCAGAAGCGCAGCTGCGCCTGCTTGCGGGTCGCGGCGACGCGGGCGATGCCGGGTCCGCCGAGGATGAGGGTGCTGGGCGTGCCCCGGGTGTACACCGGCCAGTCGGGCACGCCCGGGGCGGCCGGGGCGCCGCGGTGGACGAAGGAGGCGACCAGGTCGATGAAGGTGTCGGAGATCCGGCGCTCCAGCGGTCCGTCGCCGAACTGCCGGACGTTGCGCTCGGCGCCGTAGGAGCCGAAGAGGAATTTGGAGGTGGCGTCGTGCGGGGTGCCGAAGCTGGGCTCGCGCACCGGGTGCGCGAACTCCATCAGCCACAGCGGGCCGGCGTCCGCGGTGCGGGCGTGCTGCTGGGCCAGCCGCACGATGCGGTGCCGGAACAGCGCGTCGCCCCAGACCTCGGTCCACAGCGTGCGCGGGTCGGCGGCCAGGCCCTCGGCGCGGGCGGCCGCCCGGTAGGCGGCCACGCACTCCCCGGCCAGGTCGTCGGGCACCCCGGCCGCGGTCTTGGCGAGCACCGCGTGCACCGCGGCGCGCAGCCCCGCCTCGTCGGTGGGGGCGGGCGGGGCCGGCGGGTAGGAGGGGGACAGCGGGTCGGTGAAGAAGGAGCCCTCGGTGGCGCAGTACGCGCTGAGCACCGGCACCCGCGGCGGCGGCAGTTCGCCGGCGAAGGCGGTGACCAGGCGGCCGTCGAGCACCGGCCCACGGTACTCGCGCCCGCTGGCCACCAGCCGCCGGTCGGGGTCGCCGGAGAAGACGTCGAGCCACGCGGTGTGCAGGTCGGCGGCGGGCACCGCGCGCAGGCCCCGGACATCGGTGCCGAAGCGGGCGGCGAGCGCCTCGTAGACGGTGCGGGAGTCGTCGGGGGTGAGCCCGAAGGCGGGCTGCCGCGGGTGCGCGGCGCTGATCGGGACGATCCGCCGGACCAGGTCCCTGGTCTGCGGCAGGTGGGCCATCTGCCACACCGAGGCGCCGCCGGCCGAGGTGCCGCACAGCGTCAGGTCGTCCGGGTCGCCGCCGAAGGCCGCGATGTTCTCGTGCACCCAGCGCACCAGGGCGATCTGGTCCTGGAGACCCCAGTTGGCGAGGTGGCCGGTGCCGGGGTCGGCGAGGTCGTCGTGCAGCCCCCAGCCGAACGCGCCGAGCCGGTAGTTGAAGTTGACCACGACGAGGTCGCCGCGGGCGGCCGGGCGGGCGCCGTCGAAGGTCGGCACGCTTCCCGAGCCGACCTGCCAGGCGCCGCCGTGCACATAGACCAGCACCGGCCGGGAGCCGGCCGGGTCGGGCGTCCAGATGTTGGCGTAGAGCGCGTCCTCGGCCGACTCGGGCGCGCCGGACTGGACGAAGGGCGGTGAGAAACGGGACGCGTCGCGCGCCCCGGTCCACGGCAGCGGCGGCCGCGGCGAGGCGAACCGCAGCGGGCCGACCGGCGGCGCGGCGTAGGGGACGCCGCGGAAGACCGCGAGCCCGCCCTCGCGGACACCGGCCACCCGTCCCGCCGCGGTCTGCGCGACGACGGTCCCGGTGCGGGCTGCGATCTTCATGGGCGGTGTGCTCCCCTTCTGGCGGTGCCGAAACGGTGCGGCGCTGTCGGCACCGATCCTGCGGTGGTGTTCCGGGCAGGCCAAAGGACCGCGGGGAACTCCGTCAAGTGGCCCGCGAATACGTCAGGTCAGCGGCCGTACGCAATTGGTGTGAGGCAGAACCTGACGGAGTTCGGGGACCCGCATTGACCCCCGGCGAGGGCACCGGAAACGCTGCGGGCATGACCCTGTCCGAGAGCTTGTCCCCCCGTGTGTCCGAAAGTCCGGCACCCGCCTCCGCACCTCCGGCCGGGAGTGCGCCGGGGAGTGCGGTGCGGGACTCGTCGGGGGCCGCGCTGCGCGAGTGGGGCGCGGATCTGGTGGATCTGGAGGCGTATTTCCGGCGCACCGGCTGCGCCGGCCCGCACGCCGCGGACCTCGCCTCGCTCACCGCGCTGCACCGCGCGCACGTGGACACGATCCCGTTCGAGAACCTGGACGTGGCGCTCGGCCGGGAGGTCCCGCTGGGCCTGGACGCGGTGCAGGACAAGCTGGTCGCGGCCGGCCGCGGCGGCTACTGCTTCGAGCACAACCTGCTGTTCGCGGGGGTGCTGCAACGCCTCGGCTTCCCGGTCACCCGGCTGCTGGCCAGGGTGCGCAGGGGCCGCCCCGAGGTGCGCTACCGGGCGCACGCGGTGCTCGTGGTGCAGGCCGACGGCCGGCTGTGGATCTGCGACGTCGGCTTCGGCGACGACGGCCCGCTGGCCCCGCTGCCGTTCGAGTCCGGCGCCCGCGTCGGCGTCGACGGATGGACCTGGCGGGCGGTACGGCAGGGCGACGAATGGGTGGTGCAGTCGTTGCGCGAGGACGGCTGGTTCGATCTCTACGGATTCCGCGCCGAACGGCATTTCCCGCCGGATTTCGAGGTGGCGAACTACTTCACCGCCCATCACGAGAGTTCGACGTTCACCGGGAAAACGATCGCGATGCGCTATGCCGACCGGATGTGGCACGTACTCAACGACCGCCGTTTGACGCGTCACCACGCGGACGGAACGACGGAACACACCGAATTGAACGCCGACCGAATCATCGCCGAACTGCGCGGCACCTTCGGCCTCCGGCTCGACGACGAGGACGCGCGCGGGCTGCGGCTCCGCCACGCAGACGCCTGATCCCCCTTTTCCCGCACCGCGGCTTCCGCAGTTCCGCCGCGGCTCCGCACCGTGGGACCGGCCCGCGCCGCGCCGCGGCCCGGTGCCGCGGCCATGTCCCGCAGCTTCCCTTCCGCCGCCAGGAGGCACCATGGCGCTCTTCCCGTCCTCCCCGCTGAAGCTCCCCAGGCTTCCCAAGCTGTCCTCCCTGTCGTCCTCGTTGCCGTCCTCGCTGCCGGCGTTCCCGAAGCTGCCGTCGAGCGAGCGGCACGGGCTGTATCTGGGCCTGGTGCCGGAGAAGGCCGCCGCCCTGCACCCGAACGCGCCGATCACGCTGGACCACGACCTCGCGGCGGCGCCGGAGCTGGGCCGCCAGTTCACCCAGGCCCGGCTGGCCGACCTGGTGGACGACATGGCCGGGCGGCTGTGGGCGGCCGGCGTCCGCCCGCGCGACCACGTCGCGCTGTACAAGACGCACAACTTCGACATCTACGTGCTGGCCTGCGCCGCGTCCCGGATCGGCGGCACCCCGGTGCTGCTGTCGCCGGCGCTGGACGGCGAGACGGTCAGCGCGCTGTTCGACCGGCTCGACCGGCCGCACCTGATCACCGACGCGGCCAAGCTGGACGGCCCGCTGGCCGGCCGCCCGCTGGAGAAGCTGGCGTCCGCGGTGATCGTGGTCGGCGGCGAGGGCGGCACGGACGCCGGCACCACCGCCGGCGCCACCGGCAGCACGGACACCGCCGGCAGCGCGGCCGCGGACGACGACCTGCCGCGCCCGGACAGCGTCCCGCTCGCCTCGCTGGCCGGCTCGCCGCGCGTCGAGCCGGTGCTGCTCGGCCAGGACAGCCCGGCGCTGATGACGCACACCTCCGGCACCACCGGCATCCCCAAGCTGGTGGTGCACACCGCGCGTTCGCTGCGCGGGCGCTGGATGCCGCAGGCGCGGCTGGCCTCGCTGATCCGCGACCGGGAGACGTACGCGGTGCACGTGTCGTTCGTGCACTCGCGGATGTTCATGGCGCTCGCGGTGGCGCTGCCCAAGGGCATGCCGCTGGTGGTGGTCGACCACGGCGCGCCGCAGGACGTGGCGCCGCTGTTCGCCAAGGTGCGGCCCGGGTTCGTGGAGACCCACCCCAACTCGTACATGGAGTGGGAGGAGTTGGTGGACCACCCGCTCAAGCCGCTGTCCAACGTGAAGTACTTCAGCGGCACCTTCGACGCGATCCACCCGCCGACCATGGCCAAGCTGATGTCGGCCTCGCGCCGCACCAACCCGCTGTTCTTCCAGTTCTACGGGCAGAGCGAGTGCGGCCCGCTGACCGGCCGCTGGTACACCCCGAAGAACATCCACAAGGCCAACGGCCGCTGCCTGGGCTTCCCGATCCCCGGCGTCACCCACGTGCGGGTGGTGCCGCGGAACGACCGGCCGATCGGCAAGCAGAACCCCGGCCTGATCGAGGTGCGTTCCCCCGGCCGCGCGGTCGGCTACCACGCCGAGGAGGAGCGGTACGAGAAGGAGCTGAACGACGGCTGGTGGCGCACCGGCGACGTCGGCTACCGCACCAGGCTGGGCTGTGTGCACCTGCTGGACCGGCTGGTCGACGTGATCCCGACGATCGACTCCACGCTGGAGGTCGAGGACACGGTGCTGGGCCGGCTGCCCGAGCTGATCGAGCTGGTGCTGGTGCCCGGGCCCGACCGGGAGCCGCTGCCGGTGGTGTGCACCAAGAACGACGAGCCGCTGGACCGCGGCCGCTGGCAGGACGCGGTGCGCGACTTCCCGCCCATGGCGGAGCCGGTCCAGATGTCGCTGTCGGAGCTGCCGCGCACCGCGACGATGAAGGTGCAGCGGGTCGCGCTGGCCCGCCGGCTCAACGCCGCGGCCGGCGACGCCGCTTCGGGCACTTCGGGCGCTTCCGTCGCCTCCGGCTCTTCAGACGCTTCCGGCGCCCCCGGCGCCTCCGACGCGCCGGGCGGCCGCGCGTGACCGGGCCCGACGACACCGAGGTGCTGGTCGTCGGCGCGGGCCCGGTCGGCCTGTTCGCCGCCTGCGAGCTGCTGCGGCGCGGCGTGCGGGTGCGGATCATCGACCGGGCGGAGCAGCCCGCCGACCAGCCGCGGGCGCTCGCGCTGTGGCCGCGCGCCCTGGACATCCTGGCCGACCTGGGGATCGGCGAGCGGCTGCACCGCGCGTCGATCCCGGTGGCCGGCTTCCGCTACTACTCGCTCGGCAAGCAGCTGGCGGACTTCGCGATACCGGCCGCCTTGCGGGCCCGCCACCTGCCGCAGCCGCACACCGAGCGGCTGCTCACCGAGCGGCTGCACGAGCTGGGCGGCAAGGCCGAACACGGCGTGCGGCTGCTGGACTTCGACGACCTGGACTTCGGCGGCCGGATCGACGCCACCGACGGCGTCACCGCGGTCGTCACCCAGAACGGCTCCGACCTGGAGCGGATCAGGGCGCGCTTCGTGATCGGCGCGGACGGCGCGTCCAGCATCGTGCGCCGGCTGATCGGCGCCGGCTTCGAGGGCAGCACCTACGAGCTGGCGTTCGCGCTCGTCGACGCGCGGGTGGACGGCGAGCTGCCGGCCGACCGGCTGCTGTACTACCAGGCCCCGACCGGCACCCTGATGATCGCGCCGCTGCCGGACCGGGTGTTCCGCATCCTCGCGGTGATCCCGGGCGGCGCGCCGGCTGGCCACCAAGTGACCGTGGAGGCCATGCAGGAGCTGCTGGACGCGCGCGGCCCCGGCGGGGTGACCATCACCGAGCCGGTGTGGCAGACCGTCTACCGGGTGCACGCCCGGCAGGCCACCGAGTACCAGCGCGGCCGGGTGTTCCTGGCCGGCGACTCCGCCCATGTGCACAGCCCGGCCGGCGGCCAGGGCATGAACAACGGCATCCAGGACGCGTACAACCTGGCCTGGAAGCTCACCGCGGTGCTGCGCGGGCAGTCGCCGTCCTCGCTGCTCGCGGAGTACACCGCCGAGCGGCGCGCGGCCACCGACCGGATCATCGCCGACACCGACCGGCAGACCCGGGCCTGGATGGCGAACACCCCGGCCCGGATCACCGTGCGCGACGCCGCCTTCCGCGCCGCCGACCGCTCCGGCCTGGTGCCGCGGCTGGTCTTCCCGGTGATGGCCGGGCGGCGGGTGCGCTACGAACCGGTCCGCGCGACCCAGCGGCCCGGCGGCCGGGCCGCGTGCGAGCTGCTCGGCCGCGCGCCGGGCCGGCTGCGTCCCGGCATGGTCTTCCCGCGCGATCTCGCCGTCGCGCACGGCTTCGCAGGACCCGACGCCCAGCCGTCCGGCTGGACGCTGGCGACGGTGCCGCCCGCGGTGCGCGCGGCGGCCTGGTCGGCGCGGCTGGACGAGCTGACCGAGGGCCGCCCGGTGCGCACGGTACGGCTGCCGCGCGCGGCCGCGCTGTCGGCCACCGGCTGCGGGCGTGGCGGCTACCACCTGGTGCGGCCCGACGGGCACATCGCCGCGCACGGCCACCTGGACGACCTGGAGCACCTGGCGGCGGAGCTGGAGCTGGTGCTGCCGCGGAAGGCGTCGCAGGAGCCGGCGGCGGAGCACGCCCCGGACCAGGCTGACCCGGCGGACCCGGCCGCCCTCTCCGCGGACCCGGCCGCCTCCGCGGAGGACGGGGGGACGCGGTGAGCGGCGGCCGGCCGGGGCAGGACCGGACCGCGGACGCGCCGCGGGTCGCGGTGGCCTACCACTCGGGGTACGGCCACACCGAGGTGCTCGCGGACGCGGTGCGCGCCGGTGCGCAGGAGTCGGGCGCGCTGGTCCGCACGGTCGCGGTGGAGTCGATGACGGACGCGGACTGGGAGTTCCTGGACGCCGCGGACGGGATCGTGTTCGGCACGCCCACCTACATGGGCGCGGCCGCCGCGGCCTTCCAGGCGTTCGCGGAGGCGACGTCGCCGCGCTGGTCGCGGCGCGCCTGGGACGGCAAGGCGGCGGCCGGCTTCACGGTCTCCGGCGCCAAGAGCGGCGACAAGCTCAACACGCTCCAGACGCTGTCGGTGCTGGCCGCCCAGCACGGCATGGTGTGGGTCAGCCTCGGCCTGCTGCCCGGCTGGAACTCCTCCACCGCCTCCGAGCACGACCTGAACCGGCTCGGCTTCTACCTCGGCGTCGGCGCGCAGGCCAACGTCGACGAGGGCGCGGAGGCGGTCACCAAGGCCGACGCGGAGACGGCCCGCCATCTGGGCGCGCGGATCGCGTCGGTGGCCGCGGCGCTGGCGGCGGCCCGCGGCTGACCGGCGGGGGTCCGGGGCTGCGGAGCCCGGGCCCGACCGAAGGGGGGCCCGCACCTGACGGTGCGGGCCCCCCTTTGCCGTACGGCCGTTCCGCCTGCCGTACGGCTGCCCGGCTCGCGGCGGTCAGCGGGCGGCGGCGCCGCTCTCGACGTACTTCTTGATGCCCTCGACCGAGACCCTGGCCTCGTCGGACAGCTTGGCGTTCCACTCGCGCACGAAGCGCGCCCGGCCGGCGTCGTCGAGGTTCTCGAAGATCTTGGTCAGGCCCTCGGTGAGGCGGCCGAGGCGGTAGTGGTGGACGAGGGTGGAGCCGCCGCCGGGGGCCGGCTCGATCTCGTAGGACCACACGCTCTCCTGGTGGCCGCGCGCGCTGTTGAGGACCACCCAGCGGAAGACCTTGCCGGGCACCGCCTCGATCACCTCGGACTCGGTCTGCCAGGGGCCGCGGATCACCGGCGCCCAGGCGACCACCTCGGTGCTGCGCAGGTTGTCGCCGCGGAAGATGGAGCCGACCTGGCCCGGCTCCCCCACGACCCACTCGCCGCCCTTGCACTCCGGGCTCCACTCGCCGCTGCGCGGCAGGTCGCTGACCACGTCGTACAGCTCCTGCGGACTGGCGTCCACGTGGATCTCGGCACGCACCAGGAACGTGGTCGGGTGCTGGCCGGTCCCGGCCTCGGTCTGCGTCATGGCACTTCCTCTTCTCGACTCATGGCATGGCGGTTGTCAGCGATGGGTGCGGGTCGCCGGCGGCGCGCCCCAGGGGCGAACGCTCACGCGGCGGTGAAGTCACGCGCGCCGTGCACCCAGTCGACCTTGCGGTAGAGGTCGTCGGCGGACAGCGCGGAGAGCATCGCGTTGCGCTCCTTCGCCGCGACGCCCTCCGGGTGGTAGACCTGCCGGCCCATCTCCCGGGCGATCCACTGGGCCTTGGCGGTGCGCGCGCGGCGCGCGTCGTTGTACGCGGTCAGCCGCGCGGGCACCGCGGCGGCCGGGCCGTCCAGCAAGTCGCCGAGCAGCACCGCGTCCTCCAGCGCCATGCAGGCGCCCTGCGCCGCGTACTGGAGCATCGGGTGCGCGGCGTCGCCGAGCAGCGCCACCCGGCCGTCGGTCCAGCCGTCCACCGGGTCGCGGTCGCACAGCACCCAGCTGCGCCAGTCCGCGCCCAGCTCCAGCAGCCGCCGCGCGGTGGCGCCGAGGCCCGGGAAGGCGCCGAGGACCAGGTCGCGCGCCACCGGCACCCCGGCGACCGCCTCGGTGGCGCCGTCGTCGCGGGTGGCGGCCAGGTTCAGGTCCCGGCCGCCGCTGATGGGGTAGTGCACGAAGTGCCATTTGGGCCCGGCCCACAGGGTGACCGCGTCCGAGCGCAGCTCCCGCGGGACGCGTTCCATCGGGATCACCGAGCGGTAGATGGTGTGGCCGGACACCCGCGGCTCGCCGTCGCCGACCAGCCGGGCGCGGACCGCCGAGCGGATGCCGTCCGCGCCGATCAGGGCGTCCGCCTCGACCCGCCCGCCGCCGGCGAGTTCGGCCACCGCGCGGCCGTCCTCCTGGCGGTAGCCGGTGACGGCCGAGCGCGTGCGCAGCTCGACGTCCGCGGCGGCCCGGCAGGCGGCCAGCAGCGGCCGGTAGAGGTCGGTGCGGTGGACGACGGCGTACGGGTTGCCGTAGCGCTCGCGGTACGCGCCGGTGAGCGGCATGGAGGTGATGGTCTCGTCGGTGGTGCCGTCCATCAGCCGCAGTTCGCCGATGAAGACCGCGAGGTCGCGCACCTGGGCGCCGACGCCGAGCCGGTCCAGGGCGTGGAAGGCGTTGGGCGCGAGCTGGATGCCGGCGCCCAGCTCGGTGAAGTCCTCGTTGCGTTCCAGCACGGTGACCCGGTGGCCGCGGCGGGACAGGGCGAGCGCGGTGGCCAGGCCGCCGATGCCGCCGCCGGCGACGGCGACGTGCAGGGGCGTGGCCGTGGCCGTGGACGAGGACGCGGGCGTGGGCGCCGGGGGCTCGAAGCGTGCGGAGGACCCGGTGGGCTCGGAGGACCCGGTGGGCTCGGGGGCGGGGGACGAGGGGGACGTGCCGGGCGCTGTCATGACGACTCCGTGGGCCGGTCCAGGTCCGGGCGCAGCAGCAGCCTGCGGCCGGACAGTTCGCGTTTCTCCATCCGCCGGTGGGCGTCGGCGGCCGTGCTCAGCGGGGCCCGTTCGACCGCGCGCGGGCGCAGCCTGCCCGCCGCCGCCAGCCGGTTGATCGCGACGGAGGCGGCGGCGAGTTCCGCGGTGGTGGCGTGCGAGATGACGAAGCCGAGGATCGCCGCGTCCTTCATGTAGAAGGGGCCGACGGGCAGTTCGGGGCGGGCGGCGACGCCGGCCAGCAGCACGATCCGGCCGCGCGGCGCCAGCAGCGGGACCGCGGCGGCCAGGTCGTTGGCGCCGAAGCAGTCCAGCCAGACGTCGATCCGGTCCGTCTCGGTGCGGGCCAGCTTCTCGGCCAGCTCCGGGTCGCGGTAGTCGTGCACCACGGCGGCGCCCAGCGAGCGGACGTGCCCGGCGTCGGCGGCCGAGGCGGTCGCCACCACCCGCGCGCCGGCCTCGACGGCCATCACCACCGCGGCCGAGCCGACGTTGCCGCCGGCGCCCGCGACGAACACCGTCTCGCCCGGCAGCACCCTGGCGTGGGTGAACAGCGCCAGGTAGGCGGTGCCGCCCGGGTGGACCACCGCCACCAGTTGCTCCGGGTCGGTCCCCGCGGGCACCGGGTAGAGCCGGTCGGCGGGCACCGCGGCCTGCTCGGCGGCGGGGCCCTGCCGGCCGCCGTGGCCCAGGCTGTTGGACCACACCAGGTCGCCGACGGCGAACCGGGACTCGGCCGGCGGCACCGCGGCCACCGTGCCGACCAGGTCGCGGCTGATCACGTGCGGGAAGGACAGCGGGGTGCGGAACACCCCCGAGCGCACGAAGGTGTCGACCGGGTTGACGGTGGTGGCGATGACGTCGACCAGGACGTCGGTGGGTCCCGGCGCCGGCGCCGGCAGCTCGCCGTAGCGGATGTCGTCGGGTGTCCCGAGGTGCTCGATGTAGGCCGCTCGCATGCTCGCCAGCCTGTCACCGGGGCGGCGCGGGGCCGCGCAAACCACGCGAGGGTCTGTCAGGTCAGGCCCCGGACCTGCCGGGACTTGACGGATCATCGCCGTCCCCCTTGGCCGGGCGCGGGGCCGCGCTGACACGATCCGGTCGCATCGAGTCGGGTCATCCGACCGTCACAGGGGAGTCCCATGACCGAGAGTCCCAAGACCGAGAGCTGCGTGGAGATCTGCGTCGTCGGCGCCGGTCCGCGCGGCCTGTCCGTGCTGGAGCGGCTGTGCGCCCGGGAGCGCGCCCGGCCCTCGCACGGCGCCGTCATCGTGCACCTGGTCGACCCCCGGCCGCCGGGCGCGGGCCAGGTCTGGCGCACCGACCAGTCGCGGCACCTGCTGATGAACACCGTGGCCTCGCAGGTGACCGTCTACACCGACGACAGCGTCGGCATCCAGGGCCCGATCGTGCCGGGCCCGAGCCTGTACGAGTGGGCGCGGGCGCTGGCCGTCGCCGATCCCGCGGCCGGCGCGGTGTCCGGCGCGGCGTCCGGCAGTGCCGACGCGACCTCGGACGACCCGGGCGCCGGCTTCGGCACCGGCGTCGGCGTCGGCGTCGGCGTCGGCGTCGGCGTCGGCGGGTCGGGCTACGACGAGGAGGCCGTGGCCGAGGCGCAGTTGCTCGGCCCGGACGACTACCCCTCGCGGGCGCTGTACGGCCGCTACCTCGCGGACAGCTTCGCGGCCATCACCACCGCCGCGCCCGCCCACGTGAAGATCCACGTGCACCGCTCGCGCGCGGTGGCGCTGTCGGACCTGCACGGTGTGCCGGGCGGCCCGCAGGGCGTGCGGCTGGAGGACGGCACCCGGCTGCACGACCTGGACGCGGTGGTGCTCGCGCAGGGCCATGTGCCGGCCAGGCTCTCGCCGTTGCAGGAGCGGACCGCGGCGCTGGCCCGCATCCACTACCTGACGTACGTCACCCCGAGCAACCCGGCCGACGTCGACCTGAGCGGCATCGCGCCCGGTCAGAACGTGCTGCTGCGCGGCCTCGGGCTCAACTTCTTCGACTACATGGCGCTGTTCACGCTCGGCCGCGGCGGCGTCTTCGCGCCGCACCCGGACGACGCCGGACGGCTGGTCTACCGCGCCTCGGGCCGCGAGCCGAAGCTGTTCGCCAGCTCCCGGCGCGGCGTGCCCTACCACGCGCGCGGCGAGAACCAGAAGGGCCCGTACGGGCGGTACACCCCGCGGCTGCTGACGCCGGAGCGGATCGCCGCGCTGCGGGCCCGGCACCGGGACGGCGTCCGGGTGCGGTTCACCGCCGACGTGTGGCCGCTGATCTGCGGCGAGGTGGAGAGCCACTACTACGGCACGCTGCTGCGCGCCCGCGGCCACGCCGAGGACGCCGAGCGGCTGACCGCGCGCTACCTGACCGCCGCGCCCGGCCAGGAGCGGGACGCGCTGCTTGAGGTCTACGGGATCGGCGCGGACGAGCGCTGGGACTGGGAGCGGCTGACCGACCCGGTCGGCGGCCGGACCTTCGCCGACCGCGAGCAGTTCCAGGAGTGGCTGGTCGGGCACCTGGCCGCGGACGCCGACGCCGCCCGCGCGGGCAACGTCGAGGGTCCGCTGAAGGCCGCGCTGGACGTGCTGCGCGACCTGCGCAACGAGATCCGGCAGGTGGTCGACCACGGCGGCGTGGACGGCGACTCGCACCGCGACGACCTGGAGGGCTGGTACACCCCGCTCAACGCGTTCCTGTCCATCGGGCCGCCGGTGCGCCGCATCCTGGAGATGCGCGCGCTGATCGAGGCGGGCGTGCTGCGGCTGACCGGTCCCGGCAGCCTGATCCGCTTCGACCCGGCCGACCCGTCGTTCGTCGCGCAGTCCTCGGTGGTCCCCGGGCCGCCGGTGCGGGCCACGGCGCTGATCGAGGCGCGGCTGCCGGACACCGATCTGCGGCGCACCGAGGACCCGTTGCTGCGGCACCTGCTCAACACCGAGCAGGCGGCGCCGTACCGGATCGCGGCCGGCGGCGGCCCGGCGTACGAGACCGGCGGCCTCGCGGTCGGCGAGCGGCCGTACCGGCTGCTGGACGCGCGCGGCCGCGAGCACCCGCGGCGGTTCGCGTACGGCGTGCCGACCGAGTCCGTGCACTGGGTGACGGCGGCCGGCATCCGGCCGGGCGTGGACTCGGTGACGCTCGGCGACTCCGACGCGATCGCGCGGGCGGTGCTGAGCCTGCCGGTGGCCAGCCAGGTGCCGGCCGCGGTCAGGTCGCGCGGTCTCGACGCCGGTCTGGACGGCGGCCTGACGCCGGCGGCCCTGGCGCCCGGCCTCGCGGACGTGATCGTGTGAGCGCCCCGGCCGCCCGCGGACCGGCGGCCCCTGACCCCGGCGGCTCCGCGGCGGCCGGGGGTGGGGCGCCCGACCCCGTGCTGGTCGATGCCGTACCTGTCGATCCCGTACCTGTCGACGCAGTGCCCGTCGATCCCGCACCTGTCGATCCCGTGCTCGTGGACCCCGTGCTCGTGGACGCCGGGCTGCTGTCGCCGGTGCGGGCCGGGACCGCGGCCGAGGCGGCGGTGAGCGACGCGGCGTGGCTGCGGGCGATGCTCGACGCGGAGGCCGCGCTGGCGCGGGCGCAGGCGCGGCTCGGCGTGGTGCCGGGTGCGGCGGCCGAGGCGATCGGCGCGGCGGCCCGGGCCGGTGCGCTGGACCTGCGGGCCCTGGCGCTGGCCGCGCGGGAGACCGCGAACCCGGTGGTGGGCCTGGTCCAGGCGCTGACCCGGGAGGTCGCCGCCCGCGACGCGGCCGCGGCGCCGTACGTGCACCGCGGCTCGACCAGCCAGGACGTGCTGGACACCGGCGCGATGCTGGTGGCCGACCGCGCGCTGCGGATCGTACGGGCGGATCTGCTGGACGCCGCGGACTCGCTGCGCGCGCTCGCCGGGCGGCACCGCGACACCCCGATGACCGGCCGCACGCTGGCGCTGCACGCGGTGCCGACGACGTTCGGGCTGAAGGCCGCGGGCTGGCGGCAGTCGCTGCTGGACGCGGTGGCCCGGATCGACCGGCTGCTGGACGGCGGGCTGCCGGTGTCGCTGGGCGGCGCGGCGGGCACGCTGGCCGGCTACGTCGAGTACGCCCGCGTGGACGGCTGGTTCGGTGAGGCGGCGCGCACCGACCCGGGCGACCCCGCGGTGGACCCGGGGGCGTACGCGGACGCGCTGGCCGAGGCGTTCGCGGCGGAGACCGGGCTGGCCCGGCCGGCGCTGCCCTGGCACGCGCTGCGCACGCCGTTCGCGGACCTGGCCGCCGCGCTCGCCCTCACCGCGGGCGCGCTCGGCAAGTTCGCGGTGGACGTGCAGACGCTGGCGCGTACCGAGGTCGGCGAGGTGGCCGAGCCCGCGGGCGGCGCGGGGCGCGGGGCGTCCTCGGCGATGCCGCACAAGCGCAATCCGGTGCTGGCCACGCTGATCCGCAGCGCGGCGCTCCAGGTGCCGGTGCTGGCCGCGGGGCTGACGCAGTGCCTGCTGGCGGAGGACGAGCGCTCGGCGGGCGCCTGGCACGCGGAGTGGCAGCTGCTGCGCGAGCTGCTGCGGCTGACCGGCGGCGCGGCCCGTACCGGGGCCGAGCTGGCGGCGGGCCTGGAGGTGCGCGCCGACCGGATGCGCGCCAACCTCGGCCTGACCGGCGGCCAGGTGGTCTCCGAGCGGATCGCCGCGGTGCTGACGCCGGTGCTCGGCCGGGCCGCGGCCAAGCAGGTGCTGGCCGAGGCGTCGGGGCGGGCCGCGGCCTCGGAGACGCCGCTGGCCGCGGTGCTCGCCGCGCGCCCCGAACTGGCCGGGCGGCTCAGCGCGGCCGAGCTGGACCGGCTGTGCGACCCGGCCGGCTACACCGGCGCCGCGCCCGCCCTGGTCGACCGCGCCCTCACCGCCACGACTGCCGCACCGGACGCCGCCGCGACCGGCGCCACGACCGCCGCACCGGACGCCGGGCAGCCCGCGCCGCCTGCGCAGGACCCGCACGACCCGCAGCCCGCGCGGGACCCGCGACCCGCACAGGACCCGGACGCCCCCGTCGCGCCGCTCTGACCTGCGCCGCCGCCGCGCACGGCCCGGCAGCACTTCATATATTTCAGCGACTAAGATACATTGTGGATTGAATGCATCGCGGTCAAGCCTCCCTGCGCGCGGTGACGGTCCGCGGTGGGGTGAACACGGAACCGATCTCAAGGGAGATTCGTCATGACCAACGGCAGCCTGGGCAGTGCCCCCCGGCAGCGCAGCGTGCCCGACGGCGTCATCGACTTCTCGATGATGTACTTCTCGCACGACGCCTTCACCCGCGACCTGCGGCGGCTGACCGCCGCCGCGACCGCCGGCCGGGCCGGCGAGCAGCCGGTGCGCAACGGGTGGGAGACCTTCAAGCACCAGCTGCACGTCCACCACGTCGGCGAGGACGTCACCCTGTGGCCGCCGCTGCGGGAGAGGATCACCTCGCCGGCGGAGATCGGCGTGCTGGACCTGATGGAGGCCGAGCACGGCAGGATCGACCCGCTGCTGGCCTCGATCGACGCCGTGCTGGACTCCGGCGCCGGCGGCGGCGGACAGCTGGTGGCCGAGGTCAAGGAGCTGGCCGACGCGCTCGGCGCGCACATGGAGCACGAGGAGGACCGGGCGCTCACGCTGGTGGAGACCCACCTCGGCCAGGCCGGCTGGGACCACTACACCGACTACATGCGCAAGACCAACGGCCTCAAGGGCGGCGGCGCGTACCTGGCCTGGCTGCTGGACGACGCGCCCGAGGCGACCGTCCGGCACGTGCTGGGACTGCTGCCCCCGCCGGTACGGGTGCTGTACCGGCGGGTGTTCCAGCCGCGCTACGCCCGCACCCCGCGCTGGACGACCGGCTGAGCCGGGTCGTCGCCGGTCGCCGCGCCGTCCGCTCCGGCGGCGGTGACCAGCTCGGTCAGCACCCCGTGGCAGTCCTTGGGGTGCAGGAAGTTGATCAGCGAGCCGCGCGAGCCGGGCCGCGCGGCCGGGTACACCGACCGCACCCCCAGGTCCCGCGCGGCCGCGGTCGCCGCCTCCACGTCCGCGGTGCCGAAGGCGATGTGGTGCACGCCCTCGCCGTGCCTGGCGAGCCAGTCGGCGACCGGGCCGCCCTCGCCGTACGGCTCCAGCAGCTGGATCCACTGCGCGCCGCCGTCGTCGGTGCCGCCGACCCGCAGCATCGCCTCGCGCACGCCCATCTCCGCGCTGCTCTCGACACCGGCCACGGTGAACCCGTAGGTGCGGCAGTAGAAGTCCGCGGTGGCGTCCAGGTCGAAGCAGGCGATCCCGATGTGGTCGATTCTGGTGAGCATGGCGGCCTCTCGTCGGTCACTCGTCCGTCAGGCGGTCGTCCCTGCGCACGATCGTGTCCGGCCGCGCCGCCGCCGGGCCAGCGGCGGCTCCCCGATATGTCAGGTGCTCCGCGGCTGCGCCGGGAAGGCGGAGGGGGGGGGGGGGGGGGGGGGGGGGGGGGGGGGGGGGGGGGGGGGGGGGGGGGGGGGGGGGGGGGGGGGGGGGGGGGGGG
>JAJSZB010000589.1:0-2736 GCA_050613715.1 Streptomyces sp. IBSBF 3018 | reverse complement strand
GCCCAACCCCGCGCCGAGCGTCCCCCCCCGCCGGGGCCCCGGGGCTGCGCGTCGACTCGGCGCTGGGCGTTGCACATCAGGGGCGCGGGGAACTGCGCGACCAGCCGTGCACCGGGCCGGTGGTCCGGGGCGCAGGGAATTGCCCCTTCGGGGCGGTGGCGGCCTGCGGGTGCGTCGGCTCGGCGCTGGGCGCTGCACGTCAGGGGCGCGGGGAACTGCGCGACCAGCCGTCCACCGGGTCGGTGGTCCGGGGCGTACGGAATTGCCCCTTCGGGGCGGTGGCGACCTGCGGGCGCTTGGTGGCTCAGCCCCAGTTCCCCGCGCCCCTGAAGGGGCGACGTACAGCGCGGAGCTGGGGTGGGGAGAGGCGGGGCGTCGGCGCAGGGGAAGCGGGGGAAGCCACTCCAAGGAGTGATGCGTGGGCCATATGGGTGACTCCGCGGGAGACCCCAACTAGGGTGCCCCGAAAGCCCCCCGCAGGGACATTGCGGCAATCAGCCCTACCGCATTGCGATGTCAGCGGGCGGTGCGACAGTGGGGAGAGGGCCGTCACCGTGACGGCCACCGTAGCGCTGGGGGTGAGCCGCCGATGGCCGGAGAGACGGGCGAAGCCGTCGCGCGGGCCCGCGCCCACGCCGTGCTGCGCGTGCGCAGCGCCGCGCTCGCCGCCGCGCTGACCCCCGCCGCCGTCGCCGTCGTGCTGCACGCTGCCGCGCTGACCGGCCACCTCGGCGCCGCCTGGACCCCCGCCCGGTGGGCGGTCACCGCCGTCGCCCTCGCGGTCCTCGCGGTCGCCGCCGCCGTCGCCGCGGTGATCGCCCGCGCACGCCCCGCCGACGCCCCGACCGTGCCGGTCGCCGAGTCCGCCGCGCCCGACCTGTACCGCCTCGTCCGCGAACTGGCCGAGCGGCTCCACGTCCCCGCGCCCGGCGCGATAGAGCTGACCCCGGACTGCGACAGCTGGCTGGAGCCCGGCGGCGGCCCGGGCTCGGCGCGGCCCGCGCCCGTACTGGTGATCGGCTCGCCGTTCCTGTGGTGGATGCGCGTCGCCGAACTGCGCGCCCTGCTCGCCCCCGTGGTGGCCGGCACCGCGCCCGCCGCCGACCCCGAGATATCCGCCGCCCGCCGCTTCCTGCGCGGGGCCGACGCGGCCGCGGGGGTCGCGTCGGCCCGGCGGACACGGCCGCTGCGGCCCGCGTACGCACTGCTCGGCGGCGTCGTACGGCTGCTGCTGCGCGGCTGCCGGGTGCACGCGGGCGAGATGGAGCGCGCGGTCGCCGCCGCGGCGTCCGAACGCGCCCAGGCGGTCGACTACGGCCTGCGCATCGTCGCGCAGGAGCAGGTCGGCCTCGCCTACGCCGGCTGGGACCGGCTGCTCACCCGCGTCGCGCTGCCCGCGTGGCGGACCGGGCGCTGGCCGGCCCGGCTGGACGCGGGGGTGGTCGCCGCGCTCACCGAGCTGTCGCGGCGCGACCGGCTCGCGGAGGGCTTCGAGTCCCGGCTCGGCGAACGCCCCGCGTGCGACCTGCTGGAGGAGCCCGGCGTGGTCGACGAGGCCGTGTCGCTGCTGGCCGCGCGGCTGTTCCACGGCGGCCCCGAGCAGCCGGGGCCCGGCTGGCAGCCGGTGAGCTGGGCGCGGTATCCGCAGGATGTCGTGGAGCGGATCTGGCGCGAGGAGGCGGCCCGGCTGGTCCGCGTCCTCGCGGAGGTCGGTACGCAGGCGCCGGCCCGCGCGCTGTCGCCCGTCGCCGGCGGCGTCCTGGTCGGCGGCAAGCCGGGCGGCGCGGACGGCGGGGCGGCGCTCGCGCGCGTCGTGGAACGCCTCGCGTCCGGCTCTCCGGACGAGGTCGCCTCGGTCGTGGCCCGGCTGGAGGCGGAGGTCGGCCGCGCGGCCGGTGCGGCGGGGCGGCCCGCGCCGCTGGCGCCCGCGTGCCTGCCGTTGCCGGTGCGCACCGGGCGGGATCTGCTCGCGGAACATGTCGTGGCGGTGGTGTGCTGTGCCGTGCTGGACGCCTCGGGCGGCGTTGCGGGGCTGGACTGGCTGGACGGGCCGGCGCTGCTCGTCGGCGGCGTCCGCCGTACGGGAGAGCTGGCCGCGCCCGTGGCCCGCCTGGTCGACCACGCGGACCCCGCGCCGCTGCTCACCCTCACCACCACGTGGGGCCTGCGCCCCGGCACCCCCTGACCACTCCAGCGTCGTGCCGTGCGCTGCTCCCCAGGGGTGCGGCGCCCAGCGCTGAGCTGACCTGCGGGGTCGTCTCGCATGACGCCGGGCGTCGAGTCGGGTGGGGCGCGGCGCCCGGCGCGGAGGGGGCGTAGGGGGAGCCGACGCCGGAGGCGGGAATGCGGACGAAGCGTCACGGCGGGCACACCTCGTGTGATGTGCTGGGCACAGCAGACCGCACGGTTGCACCGGGCGAAGAATTCCGGCTCCGCGAGAGGGCCACCGCGCCCGGGGGAGGGGATGGGGAATGGCGCAGACGCGACGCTGGGAGTCCGGCGCACTCGCACACGGCGTGTCCGACCCGTTCGGCCAGGGCCCGCTGCCCTGGCTCCGCGGCGAACCGCAGTACCTCGGCGAGGAGGGCCAGGTCGTCCCCTGGTACGTCGACCTGACCGCAGGCACCGGCACCGCGAACGCCACCGACGCGGCCCCCGGCGGCGCGAGCCCCGCCGGCGCCACGCCCGGCGCGCAGCCGGCCTGGGAGGGGCAACGCCCGGCGGCGAGCCGGGTGC
>JAJSZB010000588.1:0-2740 GCA_050613715.1 Streptomyces sp. IBSBF 3018 | reverse complement strand
GGTCGTACGGGCGGGGGCCCGGTGCGTCAGCCGGCGGCGTCGCCGTCCTGACCGGATTCCCGACCGCGGTCCTTGCCGCGGTCCTCGCCGTGCTCCTCACCGTTGTCCTCGCGGTCGCCGCCGGGTTCGTGGTCGGCGGTGTCGGCGGCGTCCACGTCGCCGGTGTCCCCGTCACCGGCGGGACCGGCGTCGGCCTCGTCGGCAGCGTCCTCGTCGGCGTCACCGGTGGTGTCGGCCGCGTCGCCCGTGTCCGCGGAGGCGTCCGACGTATCCGCGGTGTCGCGGGCCGCCGGGGTGCGGTCGCGGAACTGCGGGACGCCGTCGCCGCCCTCGGAGGTCGCGTAGTCGCCCGGGTCGCGGCGGCGCAGGTAGCGCTCGAACTCCTTGGCGATGGCCTCGCCCGACGCCTCGGGCAGCTCGGCGGTGTCGCGGGCCTCCTCCAGCGTCTGGACGTACTCGGCGACCTCGCTGTCCTCGGCCGCCAGCTGGTCCACGCCGACCTGCCACGCGCGCGCGTCCTCGGGCAGCTCGCCCTGCGGGATGCGCAGGTCCAGCAGATCCTCCAGCCGGTTGAGCAGCGCCAGCGTCGCCTTGGGGTTGGGCGGCTGCGAGACGTAGTGCGGCACCGCGGCCCACAGGCTCACCGCGGGGATGCCGGCGTGGCTGCACGCCTCCTGGAGGATGCCGACGATGCCGGTGGGGCCCTCGTAGCGGGACTCCTCCAGGTTCAGCGCGGTGGCCAGGTCCGCGTCGGAGGTGACGCCGGTGACCGGCACCGGCCGGGTGTGCGGGGTGTCGCCGAGCAGTGCGCCGAGCACCACCACCATCTCCACGCCCAGCTCGTGCGCGAAGCCGAGGATCTCGTTGCAGAAGGAGCGCCACCGCATGCTGGGCTCGATGCCGCGCACCAGCACCAGGTCCCTGGGCTTGGGCGACTGGACGCGGACCACCGACAGCCGGGTCGTCGGCCAGGTGATCTTGCGGGTCCCGCCGTCCATCCACACCGTGGGCCGGTTGACCTGGAAGTCGTAGTAGTCCTCCGCGTCGAGCGCGGCGAAGACCTCGCCCTTGAACTCCCGGTCCAGGTGGCCGACCGCGGTGGATGCTGCGTCCCCGGCGTCGTTCCAGCCCTCGAACGCGGCCACCATGACCGGGTCGATCAGCTCGGGCACGCCCTCGAGCTCGATCACCCAGCGCCTCCTTCCGACCGGAGGGGAGCGGTGCCGTCCCCGTCCGGCTGCTGTGCTGTTCGCAGGTCCGCGCCGCTTTCCGTGCCGCCGCCTGCCGTGCGGCACCAGCCTACGGCGTACCGCCCGCCGCGCCCCAACCGCGACGGCGGGTCGCCCGGCCCGGTTCGGGCACTTCCCCGGCACTTCGGGCACCGGTGTCCGGCCGTTCACGAGAGCACCGGCCAGAGATCCGATGTCTGGTCACGGATGAGGATGTGCGGGGCGCGGACGACGGCGCGTGGGGCACGGATGACGGCACGCGCGGCGCGGTGCGACGATCATCCCGACCGACGCGTGCGCGCGAGGAGAGGACGACCCCATGCCCGTACCCGCACTGCCCCGGCTCGGCCTCGGCTGCGCCCCGCTGGCCAACCTCTACCGGGCGATCGGCGACGAGCAGGCGCGGGCGACGGTCGACGCCGCCTTCGACACCGCCGGCGGCGCGCGCACCTACCTCGACACCGCGCCGCACTACGGCCTCGGCCGCTCCGAGGAGCGGCTCGGGCAGGCGCTGGCCGGCCGGGACCGCGGCTCGTACGTGCTGTCCACCAAGGTCGGCCGCCGGCTGCGGGACCTGGCACCAGGCGAGGCGCCGGACGGGCAGGGCTTCGTGGACGTGCCGCCCAGGGCCCGGGTCTGGGACTTCTCCGCCGACGGCATCCGCGCCGGCCTGGAGGCGTCGCTGCGGCGGCTCGGCGTGGACGCGGTCGACATCGTCTACCTGCACGACGTCGAGGACCACCTGGACGAGGTGTACGCCACCGGCTTCCCCGCGCTGGCCGCGCTGCGCGAGGAGGGCGTCGTCGGGGCGATCGGCTTCGGCATGAACCGCAGCGACGTGCTCGCCCGCCTGGTCGCCGACCTCGACGCCGACGTGGTGCTGTGCGCCGGCCGCTGGACCCTGCTGGAACGCACCGCGCTGGACGACCTGTTGCCGGTGTGCGACCGGCGCGGCACCCGGGTCGTCGTCGGCGGCGTCTACAACTCCGGCCTGCTCGCCGACCCGCGGCCCGGCGCGCCGTACGACTACGCGCCCGCGCCCGCCGAGTTGGTCCGGCGGGCGCGGGAACTCGCCGCGGTGTGCGGGGAGTTCGGCGTGCCGCTGCGCGCGGCGGCACTGCGCTTCCCGTTCGGCCACCCGTCGGTGGTCTCCGCGGTGGTCGGCGCGGCGAGCGCGGCCGAAGTCCGCGACAACGCCGAGCTGTTCGGCCGGGACATCCCCGACGCGATGTGGCACGCGCTGGCCGACCGCGGACTGCTCGCCGCCGACGTGCCGCTGCCACTGGCGGCGACGGTCGCGCGGCACGCGGCGGCCCACGCCGAGGCGGCGGAGGGGTGAGGCGCCGCACGCACGCCGAGACCGCGGGGGAGTGACGGCGGCGCGAGCCCCGGCCGCGGGGGAGTGACGGCGGCGCAAGCCCAGGCTGCGGGGGAGGGACCGCCCGGCGCCCGCTCCTGTGACGCCGGGGCACCGCGCCCCCGGCCCGCCGGCCTCAGCCGCCGCCCCCGGC
>JAJSZB010000587.1:0-2758 GCA_050613715.1 Streptomyces sp. IBSBF 3018 | reverse complement strand
ATAGACAGGCTCCGTGGCGGGGGCGGCCGCCGGGGAGGGCGCCGCCGAAGTGCCCGGCGTCGGTGTCCGCCCGCGCCGTACCGTCGTGGCTTTCCGCGGCGGCATCCGGCTCGGCGGCCTCCCCGTCGCGGCGTGTGTGCCGCGCGTCGGCGGGCGCGGCTCCGGTACGCGCCTGCGCCGTACGGTCGTTGGGATCCGCGGTGGCGGTGTCGGTGGCGGCGTCGTCCTCACGGCTCCGCGCGAGCCGGGCCTCGGCATCCGCGTCGTCCGCCCGCGCCGTACGGTCGTCGCTGTCCGGGGCCGCGGACTGCTCGTACCCACGCGTGGTTCGCGCCTCGGCAGCCGCGACGGACGGCTCGTCGTGGGGGCTCGTCGCGGACGGACGCGTGGTCGTGGCCACCACGGGGCCCGCGCCGTCCGCGGGGGACAGAGGCGGCGTGTCGGCCAGGCCGACCGCGAGGGCGCGGAAGTCGAGGGTGCCGCCGAAGGTCGCGGCGACGCGGCCGGAGACCTTGGTCAGGACGTCGTCGAGTATCCGCAGGGACTCCGAGCGGGTCAGCTCGGCGAGCAGTTCGCCGCGTACGCCCGGCAGGAAGTCGTAGACCACCTCGTCCGGGTCGACATCGGGCCCCGGCCCCGCCGCGCCCCGGGCCGCCCCCGTGTCGCGGCGGGTGATCAGGCCGGACACGAACAGCTCGGCCAGATCCGTCTGCGCCGAGCCCGGCATCGTCGCCTGCTGGACCAGCCGCATCACCGGCAGGCTCAGCGGCGCCGCCGCGAGGTGGCACGCGAGCCGGAAGGCGTCGGGGGAGGCGCCGGAGCGGAAGCGCGCGACGCGTTCCACCGGGTCCGGGGGCTCCGGGGGCCGCGCCTCGGGCGTCGCCGCGGCCACCGCGCGCCGCCGCACGGGAACCCCTCGCACCGGCGCGGCCAGCATCGGCGACCAGCCGGGCGCCCGCCCCGCCACCAGCTCCGCCCACGGCGCGAGCCACGCGCCGTCCACCTCCATCACCGGCAGCCACCGCACCGAGCGCGGCGCCGGCCGCCCCGGCAGCGCGGCGTCGGTGCGCACCGCGGGCACGGGCCGCGCGGGATCGGGCATCCGCAGCTCCACCGGCACGGTACGCAGCGCGGTGCGGTGCCACAGCCGCCTCGGCAGCACCTGGAGCGCCGCGGCGGGCCGCTCCCCGGCCACCCGGGCCAGGAACTCCGGCAGCGCCGACCCGTACCACGCGGGGCCGACGCCGTCGGTCAGCACCAGCAGCACCCGCCGGCCCGTCGCGTCCTCCAGCGCCCCCGCCCACCGCGCGCCGCGCTCGCCCCGCTCGCCGCGGCCGGGGCGCGAGGGCGCGCGCGGGCCCGTGACCGAGTCCGTGACCGGGTCCGCGTGCGGGTGGGCGTGCGGGTGGGCGTGCGCGCGGCGGAAGGGGCCCAGCCGGGGCACGGCGGCGTCCGTGTCCAGCGACCAGCAGCGGACGTCGGCGAAGGCGCCGTGGCGTTCGAGCAGCGTGCACAGCTCGGCGCCGAGCCGGTGCCAGACGGCCATCGTGGCGCCGGTGTCGACCAGCAGGTCGACGGAGAAGCGGCGGCGGGCCGGCGGCCGCCACACGGGGACCAGCCGGCCGCGGCCGGCCTCCCCGCTGGCCTGCGCGGTGGCGTCCTCGTCCAGCAGCGGCGCGCCGGGAGCCTCGACGGACTGCCGCAGCGGGCGCAGCGCGCGGGCCAGGTCCAGCGCGCCGGACAGCGCGGGCGGCTGGGGGACCCGCACCGCGTGCACGGCGGCCCCGGCGCGGCTCCGCGTCGTGCTCCCCGTCGCGTCTCCCGTCGCGCCGCCGCCGCCCGCGCCGCCGTCGAGGGCCGCGACCGCCGGGACCGCGGCGGCGTATGGATGCAGGCCGACGCGCGGCTCGGCGGCGACGGGCGGCGGCGCGACGGGTTCCGGGCCGGGGTCGGGCGGCGTCGCCGAGCCGGCGTCGGGGGAAGGGGCCTGGGCCGGCGCGTGCTCCGGCGCCGCGCCGTCCGGGCGCGGCGCCGACCCGGGTGGGCCCTCCGCGCCGGCCGCGGCGTCGACGGCCACGGGGTCCGGGGCCGCCCCGGAGCCGCCGGGGTCGCGGTCCAGCCCCGCGAGGCGCGCCACCCACAGCACGTCCGCGAGATCCTCGGCCGAGACGCCGCCCTCGCCCCCGCGCAACAACCCACCCAGCGCGTCCCGCAGCCCGGCCGCGGTCCCGCGCAGCGACACACCGTCCACGCCGGACCTCGCGCCGGACCCGGGGCCGGACTCCGGGTCGGAATCCGCGCCGGACCCCGCGCCGGACCCGGGGCCGGACCCCGCGCTGGACCTCAAGCCGGAATCCGAGCCGGGCCCCGGGCCGGAATCCGAGCCGGGTCCCGCGCCGGAATCCGCTCCGGAACCTGCGCCGGACTCTGCATCGAAATCCGAGCCCGACGCCGAGCCCGACCCCGTGCCGGGCCCCGCGTCGGAATCCGGGCCGGAACTTGCGCTCGACCTCGCGTGGGACCCCGCGTTGGACTCCGAGCCCGACCCCGCGCCGGAACGCATGTCCGCGTCCGCGGCATCGCTCGCGCCCGTCCCGTCCCGCGCCGGGGCGTCCGGGCCCGTACGCACACCCGGGCCCGAGGCCGTACCCGTGCCCGCACCCTGCGCCGGGGCGTCGTCCGCGCCGGGACCCGCGCCGGGGCCCGCGTCAGGACGCGCCGCGTCCGGGCCCGCGGGGGCGGGTCCGCCGGGGGACCC
>JAJSZB010000586.1:0-2764 GCA_050613715.1 Streptomyces sp. IBSBF 3018 | reverse complement strand
GGTCCGGGCGGACGTCGGCGGGGAGGGGGCCACGGCGGGGAGCAGGCCGCGCGCGAGGGCGTTGTCGCGGGGACCTGTTGTCGGCCGACGTGGCCGGTTTCCGCCCTGGTCACGGGCGCTCGTCTGGCGCACCGTCGAACATATGGCGCATACGGTGTGCGAGGAGTGCGGGCGCGGCGGGGTCCGGGTCCGCGACCTCGGGCTGCGCCGGCCGCTGCGGCTGTGCGGGGACTGCCTCGACGCCGCGGTGGCCGCCTGGCACGCCGCCGCGGACCCGGTGGCGCTCGGCGACGTGCTGGCGGACGCGCTGCACGGCAGGCCGGCGCCACTGCCGCCCGCCGGGGCCGCGGCTGATCCGCGGGACGCGCACTCCTGCGGGCCGCAGGACGTGACGGGCCCGGCGCCGGAGGCCGAGGCGAGCTGACCTCCGCCCCCGGGCGGCTCCCGGGGCCGCGGTCCGCCCGGCCCCCCGCCGCGTGAATTCCCCGGAATCACCGCGCCCCCGTATGCCCTGATCCGGTCGCGCAATGCGTCGGCGCATTCACGCGCCGTGTCCTGCGCGGGGCCCCCGTGTGAGTCGCTCTATAGGACCCAGGTCACATACGAAGGCGCTTAGTGAAAGGCGGCCGGCTGCTTTTCCCCGTCATCACGCGGATCGCGCGCCCCGGTGCTCACCTCTTCGCCGCCCTGCTACGCATTGCTCCGTAGACGGGCTCTTTGACCCTTGAATTCGGAACCTCTAACAATTCACGGGTCCCCACACGAAAGAGGTAAGCCCGTATGCGGTTCCCCGCACTTCCGAGCAAGCTCCCCACGGCCGCCCAGTTCCGTCGACTGCCGAAGAAGCACAAGATCACTGTCGCCGGCACCGCCGCAGCAGCCGCGGTCGTGCTGACGGTCACCGGTCTGGAAGCGACCGCGGGCGCCGGATCGGCGACTGCTGCGGGCGACGCCACCGGTTTCCCGGTGTCGAGCGGCCAGAGTGTGAAGCAGCTCGACGCCAAGACCGGTGTCGCCTCGCAGAAGGCGATCAAGGACGCGGCCCAGCAGAAGCTGGACGCCGCCGCGGCGAAGAAGAAGGCGGCCGACGCGGCCGCGCACAAGAAGGTGCTCGACGCGGCCGCGAAGAAGGCGGCGGCCGAGAACTCCGCGAAGAAGGCGAAGGCCGAGGCGGCCAAGCGCGCCGCGCAGAAGGCGGCCGCCGCGCGTTCCGCCAAGCGGGCCGCGCTGCCGAAGAAGTCCACCAGCACGCATGTCGCGTCCGCGCCGGCCGCGAAGTCCTATGCGAACAACCTCGACGGCTGGATCCGCCAGTCGCTGGACATCCTGCACGCCAAGGGTATTCCGGCGTCCTACGAGGGAATTCACCGCAACGTCATCCGTGAGTCCAGCGGCAACCCGCGGGCGATCAACCTGTGGGACATCAACGCCCGCAACGGAATTCCGTCCAAGGGCCTGCTGCAGGTGATCGACCCGACGTTCCAGCGCTACCACGTGTCCGGCACGTCGTGGAACATCTACAACCCGGTCGCCAACATCACCGCCGCGTGCAACTACGCGGCCGACCGGTACGGCTCGATGGACAACGTGAACTCCGCGTACTGATCCCGCGGCCGTCCGGGGCGTCCTCGCCCCGGCCTCGCCGGGCGAAGGCTGGACCGTCGTCCGCCCCGCGTGCCCGCCGACCCCGGCGCCCTCTCCTGGGCGCCGGGGTCGGCGCGTCGTGCTCCCCGCCCCGCCCCCATGCGGCCGGCACGGCCAGCCCGGGCGTTCAGTCCCCGGCGGTGAGGACGATCTTGCCGCGGACGTGGCCGTCCTTGCTCAGCGCGAACGCCTCGGCGGCCCGCTCCAGCGGCAGGCTGTGCCCGATGTGCGCGGTGAGCCGGCCGTCGTCGGCGAGGCGGCCGAGGGCGGCCAGGTCCTGGCTGCTGGGGCGGACCCAGACGTGGTGGCCGCCGGTGCGGGTGATGGTCGCGTCGGTGATGGAGGCGACCCGGGTGCGGTCGGCGAGCAGGTCCTGCGAGAGCTGGGCGGCGCCGCCGCCGACGAGGTCGAGGGCGGCGGTGATGCCTTCGGGGGCCAGGGCCCGGACGCGGTCGGCCAGGCCCTCGCCGTACTCGACGGGCTCGCCGCCGAGGGAGCGGACGAAGTCGTGGTTGCGCTCGCTCGCGGTGCCGATGACGCGGGCGCCCTGTGCGGCGGCGATCTGCACCGCGAAGGAGCCGACGCCTCCCGCGGCGGCGTGGACCAGGACGGTGTCGCCCTGGCCGACGCCGATCCGGGCCAGCGCCTGGAAGGCGGTGAGTCCGGCCAGCGGGACGGCCGCGGCCTGCTCCCAGGAGAGCGCGGCGGGGCGGTGCGCGAGGGTGCGGACGGGGGCGGCGACGAGTTCGGCGAAGGTGCCGTGCTGGACCTCGTCCTTGCGGACGTAGCCGTAGACCTCGTCGCCGACGGAGAACTCGGTGGCGTCCAGTCCGACCGCCTCGACCACTCCGGCCACGTCCCAGCCTGGGATCAGCGGGAAGTGGACGTGCATGAGCGGGTCGAGGTAGCCGGCGACGATCTTCCAGTCGACGGGGTTGACGCCGGCGGCGCGGACCCGGACCAGGACGGAGTCCGGGCCCACCTTGGGGTCGTCGGCGTCGGTGAGGGTCAGCACGTCCGGATCGCCGTAGTGGGGTGCGATGACGGCCTTCATGGGCTCTCCTCGGGGTGGGGGTGCGGGTGGGGTGGGGTGCGGGGGCCCGCACCGGCTCTCCCCCGC
>JAJSZB010000585.1:0-2793 GCA_050613715.1 Streptomyces sp. IBSBF 3018 | reverse complement strand
GGGCGCAGGGGCCGGCCGGGGCGCAGGGGCCGGCCGGGCACGGCCTCACCGGGATGCGCGAGCGCGCCGCGCTGTTCGGCGGCCGCGTGGAGGCGGGTCCGCGCCCGGGCGGCGGATGGCGGACCGCGGCCACGCTGACGCTCGCCGAAGCCGTCTCGCGGCGATGACCGTCCGCATCCTCCTCGTCGACGACCACCCCCTGCTGCGGCTCGGGTTCTCCCTGCTGATCGACGCCGAGGACGACATGAGCGTCGTCGGGCAGGCCGGGGACGGCGCGCAGGCGGTGGAGCTGGCCGGCGCCCTGCGCCCCGACGTGGTGCTGATGGACGTGCGCATGCCCGTGCTCGACGGGATCGCCGCGACCCGGCGCATCGTCGCCGACCGCCCGGAGGCCAAGGTCGTCATCCTCACCACCTTCGACCTGGACGAGTACGCCTTCGAGAGCCTGCGGGCGGGCGCCAGCGGGTTCCTGCTGAAGAACACCCGCCCCGAGGAACTCCTCGCGGGCATCAGGGCGGTGGCGTCCGGCGACGCGATCCTGTCCCCGCGCACCACCCGCCGCCTGCTGGACGCCTACGCCGGGGTGTTCGGCGCCGGCCGGGACCCGGCGCCGGTTCCGCGCCCCGGCCCCGACCCCCTCTCGGTCCTGACGGGCCGCGAACGCGACGTCTTCGCCCTGGTGGTGGCCGGCCTCAGCAACCCCCTCGTCGCGCAGCGCCTCGGCCTGTCCGAGACCACCGTCAAGACCCATGTGGCGCACCTGCTCGCCAAGCTCGGCCTGCGCGACCGGGTGCACGCGGTGATCTTCGCCTACGAGAACGGTCTCACCGCGCGCGACCCGCTGTGAGCCGTGCCCGGTGACCGCACCGGCCTGCCGCGGGCCCGATCCCGAGCGCCTACGCCGCGGCGGTGGAGGCGTCGGAGGACGGGGAGTCGGCCGAGGACAGCGGGGTCGCGATGTCCTCCAGCGACTTCCCCTCGGCGTTGACCGCGAGCACCAGGGCCACCAGGCCCGCCGCGCACATCAGCCCCGCGCCGAGGCAGAACGCCAGCACGGTGTCGTCGACCACGCCGGACTTGGTCAGGTCGGAGAAGACCAGCGGGCCGCTGATGCCGCCGGCCGCGGTGCCGACCGCGTAGAAGAAGGCGATGGCCATCGCCCGGGTCTCCATCGGGAAGACCTCGGAGACCGTCAGGTACGCGCTGCTCGCGCCGGCCGAGGCGAAGAAGAGCACCAGGCACCAGCACGCGGTCATCGTCGTGGCGTCCAGCGAGCCGCGGTGGAACAGCCAGGCGGTGCCGAAGAGCAGCAGGCCGGAGAGCAGATAGGTGGACGAGATCATGACCCGCCGGCCGACGGTGTCGAAGAGCCGGCCGAGCAGCAGCGGGCCGAGGAAGTTGCCGGCCGCGATGACGGCGAAGTAGTAGCCGGTGTGGCCGCTGGACACCCCGAAGAACGTGGTGAGGATGTTGCCGAAGCCGAAGGTGATCGCGTTGTAGAGGAACGCCTGCCCGACGAAGAGCGCCAGGCCCAGGACCGCGCGCCGCGGGTACTTCGTGAAGACGGTCTTCGCGATCGTCCCGAAGCCGATGCTCTTGCGCTGGTGGATGGTCATCTCGCTCTTGGGCGGCGGCAGCCGCCGGTGCTTCTCCTGCTCGATCCGCTGCTCGACCTCGTGCACCAGGTCGGTGGCCTCGTCGCCCTGGCCGTGGATGAACTGCCAGCGCGGGCTCTCCGGCACGTGCCGGCGCACCAGCAGGATCACCAGGCCGAGCACCACGCCGAGCGCGAAGGTGAGCCGCCAGCCGACGTCCTTGGCGAAGATGCCGGTGTTCAGCGCGAGCACCGACAGCAGCGAGCCGCCGATCGCGCCGAGCCAGTAGCTGCCGTTGATGATCAGGTCGACCCGGCCGCGGTACTTCGAGGGGATCAGCTCGTCGATCGCGGAGTTGATGGCCGCGTACTCGCCGCCGATGCCGAAGCCGGTCAGGAAGCGGAAGGTGAAGAACCACCAGGGCGCGAACGACAGCGCGGTCATCGCGGTCGCGGTCAGATAGACCGCGAGGGTGATCATGAACAGCTTGCGGCGGCCGAACCGGTCGGTGAGCCAGCCGAAGAACAGCGCACCGGAGCAGGCGCCCGCCACGTAGAGCGCGGCGGCGATGCCGGTGATCTGCGACGCGGTGACGGAGAGCCCGCTGCCCTTCTCCGACAGCCGGCCGGCGATGTTGCCGACGATGGTGACTTCGAGACCGTCGAGGATCCACACCGTGCCCAGTCCGATGACGATCATCCAGTGCCATCCGGACCAGGGCAGCCGGTCCAGCCGGGCCGGCACGTCGGTGGTGACGACGTGGTCCCCCGTCGCGCGGCCCGCGGGCGCGTGCCCTTCGGGGGTGCGCTGCTCGTGCGCTCCGTCACCGGCCGGTCCCGCAACGGGCGAGGCCATCGGGAACCACCTCCTCCTGGTCGTGTCCGGGGGTCCTACGTACCCGCTCGTCCCGATCGTCTGTCCGCATCGGCCCCCGGTACGCCCGCAAGGGGGACGCGGTCGGGCGCGGCGGGATCGGGCGGCGCACGTCCGGTCAGCGGACGGGGCGTGCGAAGATGCGGAACTGGGCCGTCCGGGGCATGCTGACTCCGTCCCGGGGGTTTCTTCCTGCCCCACGAGACGTCAGCAGCCCCAGAGGGAAGGAAGAAGGGGAGCATCCCCACAGCTCCCGGCCCCTGTCCGCCGACGACGAGGTGTGAGATTCCGCCGTGCGCCCCCAGCCGACCGACCCCGCCGCAAC
>JAJSZB010000584.1:2028-2803 GCA_050613715.1 Streptomyces sp. IBSBF 3018 | reverse complement strand
GTGGAGGCCGGGGTGGAGGCCCGGGTGGAGACCGGGGGGTGGAGACCGTCCCCCGGACTTCCACCCGCCTTCCACCGCTGGGTTGAGGGAATCGCCCGCGCCGGAGCCGATGCTCGATGCCATGACCACCACCGACTGGATCATCGACATCGTCCTCGTCCTCATCGTATTCCGGCAGATGCGCGAGGAGCGGCTCACCACCCGTACGATCGTGCTCCCGCTCGCCATCATCGGCTGGGCGGCGGCCACCTACCTCCACCACATCCCGACCGCGGGGAACGACCTGGTGCTGGCGGCCGCGGGGGCCGGCACGGGCATCGTCTTCGGCATCTTCGGCGGCCTGCTCACCCGGGTCCGCCTCGGCGAGGGCCGGCAGCTGTACGTCAGGGCCTCGCTGGGCGCCGCCGCCCTGTGGGTGACCAGCATGGGCTTCCGGCTCGGCTTCGCCGTATGGTCCTCGCACGCCTCCGGCGGCGCGCACGTCGCGCACTTCTCCGAGCGCCACGACATCACCAGCGCCCAGGCGTGGGTGGTGGCGCTGATCCTGATGGCGTTCGGCGAGGTCGTCGTCCGGCTGGGCACGATCGTGCTGCGCGGCCGGCTGCTGCTGGCCCGGGCCGACCGCGCGGCCGCGCCCGGCGTCGCCGCCGGCCGGTCGCGCCCCGGCGCGTACGTCTGACGGGCGTGCCGCCGGTGCGTACGAGCGGAGCTGGCACCCTGGTGACCGGCGGGGGGGGGGGGGCCCCGCCGCGGGGGGGGCGGGGGCCCCCCCCGG
>JAJSZB010000584.1:0-2018 GCA_050613715.1 Streptomyces sp. IBSBF 3018 | reverse complement strand
GCGGTCCTGAGACCGCGGACCACCGCCCGTCGCGCCCGGCGCCCGCGGGACCGGGCGACAAACGCCGTGGGGGGGCCCCCCCCGGGGGGGGGGGCCCCCCCCGGCCGCCGCCGGGACGGCCCACGGGGCCCGGCGGATGCGGGCGAGGGTGAACGGAGCGCGGGACATGGTGAACACGTGGACGGCGACCGGGCCGGCCCGTTGGCGGTTCGAGCGCGGCGACCTGCTCGGCATCACCGCCATGGTGGTCTGCCTTGCGGTGTCGGTGGCCGCGGCGCCGGGCACGGCGGCGAAGGCGGTCGTGGCGGCCCTCGGCGTGTGCGCGGAGGCCGGCCTGCTGCTCGGCCGCCGGGTGCTGCCGCCGGACTGGGCGGTCGCCGGGGTCGCGCTGACCGTCTGTGCGGGCTTCGCCATCACGCTGCTCGCGCCCAACGGGCTCGGCGAGATCCCGGTGCTGGTGGCGGCGTCGGTGCTGCCGCGCTGCATGGCCGAGGGGCGGATGCGCACCGCGGTCCTGGCGGTCGTCAGCGTGGGCTTCGGCGTCTCGATCATGGTGATCTCGGGCAGCCCGGCGGGACTGCTGGCCGGGCTCGGCGCGTGGTTCATGGCCGAGCGGTCGGTGGAGCACGCCGCGCTGCTGGCGGAACGCGACCGCGCGGTGGCGCTGCTCGCGGAGGTGGAGGCGTCCCGGCAGGCCCAGCAGGAGGCGGCGGCCGTCGAGGAGCGCGCCCGGATCGCCCGCGAGATGCACGACGTGCTCGCGCACAGCCTGGCCGGTCTGTCGGTGCAGCTCCAGGCGGTACGCGCGGTCGCCGCGCACGAGGGCGCGCCCGCGACGCTGACCGGGCCGCTGGACCGGGCCGCGGAACTGGCCCGCGACGGCGTGCAGGAGGCCCGCGCGGCCGTCGGCGCGCTGCGGGCCGCGCCGGTACGGGGCGTGGCCGACCTCGCCGGCCTGGTCGGCGGCTTCCCCGGCGAGGCGCGGCTACGGGTCACCGGCCGGCCGGGCCGGCTCGCGCCGGACGCGGGCCACGCGGTGTACCGGGCGGTGCAGGAGGCGCTGACCAACGCCGCGCGTTACGCCACCGGCAGCCCGATCGACGTGAACGTGGCGTGGGAGGCCGACGAGGTCCGCGTCGCCGTCCGCGACCACGGCCTGCCCGCGGGCCGCGGGCCCTCGGGCGTCAAGGGCAGCGGCTCGGGCCTGCGCGGCATGTCCGAACGCGTCGAGTCCGCCGGCGGCACGATGACCGCGGGTCCCGTCCCCGGCGAGCCCGGCTGGCGCATCACCCTACGGCTCCCGGCGGCCGCCCAGCCGCCCCGGTCGTCCCATGCGCCCCAGCCGCCCGAGCCGCCTCCGGCGAACCGGCCGAACCCGCCGGGCCCCGGCCCGGCGTAGGGCCGGGGCTCGGCGGGCGCGGCGGGGGCGTGACCGGGCGGACGGACGCGACCGGGTCCGGGCGGGCGCGTGATCGGGGCCCTGGCCGTGGCGGTCCGTCCCGTTGCGGTCCCGCGGGCGGCGGGACGGCAAGATGGGTGCGTGGACGGTCGCGGCGGCCGCGGGGCGCCGGGCCCGGGCGAGGAGGCGGACGCGTGACGATTCGGGTGCTGGTCGCCGACGACCAGGCGGTGGTGCGCGACGGCGTCGTCCTGCTGCTGGGCTCCGCGCAGGACATCGAGGTGGTGGGCCAGGCCGGCGACGGCCACGAGGCGGTACGGCTGGCCGCCGGGACACGGCCCGACGTCGCCCTGGTCGACCTGCGGATGCCCGGCCTGGACGGCGTCCAGGTGACCGCCGAGCTGCTGGCCGCGGACCCCGGCGCCCGGGTGCTGATCCTGACCACGTACGCCGACGACGACGCGGTGATACCGGCGCTGCGGGCCGGCGCGGCCGGCTATCTGACCAAGGACGCCACCGGCGAGGCCGTGCTCGCCGCGGTCCGCGACGTGGCGGCGGGCCGTACGGTCCTCGACCCCGCGGTCCAGCGCCGGCTGGTCCAGCTCGTCGTCTCCGACCC
>JAJSZB010000583.1:0-2835 GCA_050613715.1 Streptomyces sp. IBSBF 3018 | reverse complement strand
GGCGCGAAGTGGCCATGGTGTGGCGAGGCCCCCGGGGCCGGGTGGGCGCCGGGGGCTGAGGTGCCGGTACGCGTCCGGGGACGCGGAGACGGTTCAGGCGGAGAAGTGGCCGGCCTTCACGTCGGCGACGAACGCGGTCCACGCGTCCGAGCCGAAGACGAGGGCCGGGCCCTCGGGGTCCTTGGAGTCGCGCACGGGGATGACCCCGGCGAAGCCGTCGGCCACCTCGATGCAGTCGCCTCCCGCGGAGTTGCTGTACGACGACTTGCGCCAGTGGGCGACGCTCAGGTCTGGCTCGGGGCTGAGCATGACGTGCTGTCCTCCATCGCTTGCCGGATCAGGTCCAGCGACGCCGCCGGTGACAGCGCGGCGTCCCTCAGCAGATCGTAGGACAGTTTCAGGTGTTCGACATCGGCATACTCTTCGAACAGGTCGCCTGAATAGGACGATTCGGTCCACGCCACGGTCTTCCCGCCCGGCAGCCAGAGCAGCGTGAGGGAACCGCCCATCAGGTTGTGCAGCCCGGAACTGAACGGCACCACCTGGATGGTGATGTTCGGGCGCTGCGCGTCCTCGATGAGGCGTTCGAGCTGCTCGCGCCACACCTTCGGGTCGCGGGCCCCCCTCCTGAGCACGGCCTCGTCCAGCAGCGCCCGGAAGTGCTGCGGCGAGTCGCCGTAGAGCAGCAACTGCCTGCTCATGCGGTACGCGACCTGTTCGGCCAGCTCCTCCTCGGTGAGGCGCTGCAAGCTGAGGACCTCGGTCGCGTACGCCTGGGTCTGCAACAGTCCCGGCACCGTCGAGACGCTGTACGTCTGTCGGACTGTGGCCTGTGCTTCCAGGGCCATGAACCTCCGGAATCGGTCGGGTACGACCTCCTGCTTCGCCAACTCCCAGAGATTCTGCAGGTGGCGGCCGGTGTCGTACGCCTTGTCCAGCGCCGCCATCGCGTTGAGGGAGCCGAGCTTCTCGCCCTTCTCCAGCTTGAGCAGGTAGGAGCGGTCGTACGTCGTCTTCTCCGCCAGCTCGGTAAGCGACCAACCTGCGGCTTCTCGTAGGCGGGCCAACTCCATGGCCAGGACCAACCTGGCCGAAGGACGCCTCGGTCGGCTCACATCCACGGACAGACCTCCGTATCACTCGCTGCCGCATGGCCCTTGCGTAGTAGGCCACGGCTGGACTCTGGCAACGGTAACCCGGATGGCAGCAAGCTGTGAGCACATTGCGACAGTCCGTGCAAAGAGGGGTTCCGGTCATGGCAGCAACTTCCGCCGTCAGCGCAGGCAATCAGCCTGCTCTGACCGGTGCATGGCCGCAGGCGGCGGCGTCGGTAGGACGGGCGCGGCGGGCGTTGCGCACGGTGATGTCGGACTGGGCGCTGCGCGAACTAGCGGACGAGGCGGAGCTTGTGCTGTCCGAGTTGATGACGAACGCGGTGCAGCACGCGCGGAACCCGGCGGGGACGGTCGAGACGCGTTTCAGCCTGTTGCCGGGCGGCAACGGGGTGCGGCTCGACGTGTACGACGCCGACCGCGAGCGGTGGCCGCGGATGCGGCCGGCGACGGCGGACGACTTCGGCGGGCGCGGCCTGCACCTGGTGGACGAACTCACCCGGCAGCACTGGGGGGTTCACGTCCGGCCCGGCGCGTCCGGCAAGACGGTGTGGGCGGAGGTGTCCCGGTGAGGCCGCTGCTGCGCGCACTCGGGCGCTACGCCGGACCGTTCTACGTCGCCCTGCTCGCGGCGGCCGGGCTCGCCCTGACGGCACTCCTGCACGAACTGTCCCAGCTCAACGAACTCCACGGAAGGTGACCTGAAACTGTGAGCACGTCACGAACGCACATCCTGGACACCGGGATCGAGACCGCGGACCCGGCCGGCACGAAGCCGGAGTCGACCGGCGCGCCCGACGCGTCCGGCGCGTCCCCGCAGAGCAACACCGGCGTCGCGCTGACGCAGTGCGAGGAGACCACGTACCTCACGCCGCGGATGCGGGCCGAAGTCGCCGTCCTCTACCCCGAGGTAAACCCCGACCTCGTCGCCGACGACCTCATGTGCCACCTCGGACAGCACACCGAGGGCGAGCACTACGCCATCGTCTACGACCACCTCCCCGGAGCCAACGCCGGCGCGCTGTGGACCCGTTGGACCGACGACTTCCCCACCACCGTCCTCCTGCGACCCGACTGCCGCAGCCGCTCCCCCCGACTCGGCGTCAGCTGCGGCCACTTCGCCGCCCACCCCGGGCCCCACTCGTGGGAGACCGAGGGCCGCGCGTGACCACACCCCCGGACAGGCCGCCCGGTTCCGCGGGAGACGGGGAGGGCGCCGATGCCGTGGATGCCCTGGGCACCCTCCCCCAAGGGCGCCGCCTCAGCCCCCAACAGCGGCTCGTGCTGCGGCGGTTCGCCGTCCGCGCCTACCGGGACGGAGACTCCGTCCGCACCATCGCCGCCCGGACCCGCCGCTCCTACTCCTTCATCCACGGCCTCCTCACCGAGGCCGGTGTTCCCCTGCGCGGACGCGGCGGCGACGTCCGCGCGCCCGCCGACCCCCCCACGGACCTGACCGACGCCCCGACTCCGGCTGGGAGTTCGTCCACCGCGCAGGCCCCCGGCGCTGATCGCGCCCGGCGGTGGGCGGGCCCCCGCCCGGACACGGCTGCGGGACTGGTGAGGGAAGAGGGGTACGTGGGGTTGACGGGACATGACAACGGTGTCTGAATGGTCCGGACTTGGTCGGGAACGCGTTCGGAGGGGGCACGCCCGTGAGACGACGCACACCTTTACGTGCAGGGAGAACGCGGCGCGGGGCGCCGGTCGCGGGGGTGGTGGG
>JAJSZB010000582.1:0-3298 GCA_050613715.1 Streptomyces sp. IBSBF 3018 | reverse complement strand
AGCCGGGGGCGGGGTGCTGCATCTGCAGTGCAGGGCGTATCCGCTGCACCACAGCACGCCCGGGTTCCCGGACGGGACGGCCGTGCCGGGCGCCCCGCTCCCGGCGTTCGACGTGCCCGGCCACGGCGAACTGCGGCCGGTGGTCGGCACGCTGCGCTCGCTGTCGTACAACCCGGACGCCACCGTGGAGCTGGACCTGACCGCGGTGGTCGCCGGCGCGGTCGCGTTACCGGGCGTGGAGATCGCCGCCTGCCGCGCCCGTATCCTGCCGGCCGGCACCGTGCTGGTGGTCTACGCGCTGCGCCACGCGGCGGACCTGCGGCTGCTCGACCTGCCGGAGCTGGACGCGCTGGACGCGCGGATCAACCGCGCGCTGCGCGAGGCGGACGCGCCGGTGCTGACCGCGGTGCTCGCCGCGTCGATCGCCGCCGGCCTGGTCGGCGGGGTCGCGCTCCGCCCCGACCTCGCGCTGAACGGCGACCGCAGCCCGGTCGACCGCCGCTCGGCGCGCTACAACGCGCACTTCGTCACCGCGGACCCGCCGTGGCCGCCCGACCCCCGGGTGCCGCCCGGGCTGATCGCGGGCCCGGACTGCCGCATCCTGCTGCCGTACACCTACGCGTGGGACCGCGACCCGGGCCCGTGGGCCGACGGCGGCCCGGGCGCGCCCGACCGCGGCGGCGCCGGCGTACGGGACCGCGGCGGCTCCGGCCCCCGGGGCGGCGGCGCGGACACCGTGGCCGGAAGCGCGCCGGCCGCCCTGCCGGACGCCCTGCTGAACGACGCGTTCGACGACCTGCTGACCATGACCGAGCCGGCCGACATCGCCGTGGCCCAGCAGTCGCTGCTGGTCGGCTCGCTGATCGCGGGCCGCTGGGTGCTCGCCGACCTGGCCCGGGGCCACCCGGACAGCACCGACGTGCACGCCTTCCGGCGGTTCCTCGACGGCCTGTGGTCGGACTACCACCACCTGGACGGCTACCGCATCGAGTCCACCCAGGGCCACCGCGCCGCCTATCTCGCGGCCCGGCAGGTGATCGGCCTCGACGACACCCAGGAGCGGGCCGACAAGCTGCTCGGCTACGTCAGCAACTCACTGCTGGCCGCCGCGTCGATGCGCTCCGAGGTGCTCGACACCCGGCTCAACCGGCTCGCCGCGGCCCTCGCCGTGGTCAGCGCGGCCTCCTTCGGCCTGGACATCGCGGTGTTCGTGCTCCCCCAGGTGTCGCTGGGCACGAAGCTGGGCGTGGTCGCCGGGCTGATCGGGATGGCGGTTTCCTGCCTGATGGCGGTGATCGTGCCCGGGCGGACGGCGCCGCGCGACCCGGTGGCGCGGGTGCTCCGGGCGGGGCGCGCGGCGCGGGCCGCCGGCCCGCCCGTCACCCGTCCGGCCCCGCGCAGGGCCGCGTGGCCGACCCGCCGCCGGGTGCCGCCGCAGCGCCCGCCGGCCGACGACGAGGGGGTGCTCACACCGCACGGCCGGTAGAGTCACGGCGGCGCCCCCACCGCGCGGCACCGCCGCCACGCGGCGCCGTCACCGCGTGGCGCGTGCCGTGTCGCAGGCGTGTCACAGACGGCCGTATCCCGGGCCTGTCGATTTGCCGTATCTCACAGCTGAGATAGCCTCGACGTCATGAGCGATGACTACCTTGTCCGTATCGGCAGGCTCATCCGTGACGCGCGTCAGCATCGCGGCTGGACGCAGGCGCAGCTGGCAGAAGCGCTGAGCACCAGTCAGAGCGCGGTCAACCGCATCGAACGCGGCAACCAGAACATCAGCCTTGAGATGATCGCCCGCATCGGCGAGGCGCTGGACAGCGAGATCGTCTCCCTCGGCTACGCCGGGCCCATGCACCTGCGGGTGGTCGGCGGCCGCCGGCTGTCCGGCGCCATAGACGTCAAGACGAGCAAGAACGCGTGCGTGGCGCTGCTGTGCGCCACCCTGCTCAACGCCGGCCGCACGACGCTGCGCCGGGTCGCCAGGATCGAGGAGGTCTACCGCATCCTGGAGGTGCTCGGCAGCATCGGCGTGAAGACCCGGTGGATCAACGACGGCAACGACCTGGAGATCGTGCCGCCGGCCGAGCTGGAACTGGACGCGATGGACACCGACGCGGCGCGGCGCACCCGCAGCGTCATCATGTTCCTCGGCCCGCTGCTGCACCGCACCGACCGCTTCCGCATCCCGTACGCGGGCGGCTGCGACCTGGGCACCCGTACGGTCCAGCCGCACATGAACGCGCTGCGCCACTTCGGCCTGGACGTGACCGCGACCGACGGCTCCTACCACGCGGTGGTCGAGCGCGAGGTCGCGCCGAACCGGCCGATCGTGCTGACCGAGCGCGGCGACACCGTCACCGAGAACGCGCTGCTGGCCGCCGCCCGCCACGAGGGCGTCACCGTCATCCGCAACGCCAGCTCCAACTACATGGTCCAGGACCTCTGCTTCTTCCTGGAGGAGCTGGGCGTGCGGGTCGAGGGCATCGGCACCACCACGCTGACCGTGCACGGCGTCGGCCACATCGACCGCGACGTGGACTACGCGCCGTCGGAGGACCCGGTCGAGGCGATGAGCCTGCTGGCCGCGGCCGTGGTCACCGAGTCCGAGCTGACCATCCGCCGGGTGCCGATCGAGTTCCTGGAGATCGAGCTCGCGGTGCTGGAGGAGATGGGCCTGGACCACGACCTCACCGGCGAGTACCGCGCGGACAACGGCCGCACCCGGCTGGTCGACCTGACGGTCCGCCCGTCCAAGCTGCGTGCGCCGATCGACAAGATCCACCCGATGCCGTTCCCCGGTCTGAACATCGACAACGTGCCCTTCTTCGCCGCCATCGCGGCGACCGCGCAGGGCTCCACGCNACAAGATCCACCCGATGCCGTTCCCCGGTCTGAACATCGACAACGTGCCCTTCTTCGCCGCCATCGCGGCGACCGCGCAGGGCTCCACGCTGATCCACGACTGGGTCTACGACAACCGCGCCATCTACCTGACCGAGCTGACCCGGCTCGGCGCCCAGGTCAAGCTGCTCGACCCGCACCGCATCATGGTCGAGGGCCCGACCCGCTGGCGGGCCGCCGAGATGATGTGCCCGCCCGCCCTGCGCCCGGCCGTCGTCGTGCTGCTGGCGATGATGGCCGCGGAGGGCACGTCGGTGCTGCGCAACGTCTACGTGATCAACCGCGGTTACGAGGACCTGGCGGAGCGGCTCAACACGATCGGCGCGCAGATCGAGATCTTCCGCGACATCTGAGGCGGGCGCGGGACGTGCCCCTCCGGGCCGGGTCGGTCCGGAGG
>JAJSZB010000581.1:0-2865 GCA_050613715.1 Streptomyces sp. IBSBF 3018 | reverse complement strand
CCGCAGGAGTTGGCGGAGGGGGCCGTGCGGGTGCTCGGGGAGGGGGCCGCGGAGGCGCTCAGGGACGACCCGTGGGCCGTGCTGGGGCTGGAGGGGGTACGGCCGGAGCACGCGGACGCCTTCGCGCGCGCCGTGCTCGGCGCCGAGGCGACCCCCGGCGACGAGCGCCGCTGCCGCGCGCTGGTCGCCCACCTGATGGAGCTCGCCGCCGAGCGCGGCCACACCGCGCTGACCGGCCAGGCGCTGCAGGCCGCGCTCGCGCAGAACGCCGTGCCCGACCCCGCCGCCGCGGTCGCCGCCGCCGTCGAGGACGGCCGGCTCCTCGTGTTCCGCACCGACGGCGACGACGACGAGCCACAGGACACGGCGGACGGTGAGGACGGAGAAGACGGGGACGCCGCAGACGCGCCCGTCCTGCTGGGCCTGGACCGCTACGCCCTCGCCGAGGAGAGCCTCGCCGACGGCCTGGTCCGGCTGCTGCGCTCCTTCGAGGCGGACGCGGCGGACACCGACGCGGCCGCCTGGGAGCAGGCCGCGGCCGCCGCGCCCTCGCCCTCCGCCGCCGAGCTGATCCGCGCCGCCGCCGGCAGCGGCCTGGTGCTGCACTCCGGCGGCGAGGCGGCCCGCGCCGAACCCGCCGCCCTGGTCGCGGCCGCCCGCGCCGCGGGCCTGCGCGCGTACGCCGCCGCGTACACCGACGACGGCAGGCGGCGACTGGCCGCGGCTCTCGGCGGCGACACCGCGGCTCCCCAGGACGCGCCCGCCGCACCCGGCGCACCCGCTGCACCGAACCCCGCAGACCCCTCGGACGCCGCCGTGACCGTCGAGGACCTGCTGGACGGCGTCCGCGGCCCCGGCCGCAACCCGGACGGCACCCTCGCGCTCGACCTGCTCGCGGTCCTCGACGCGCCCCAACTGTCCGTCGTCGAGGCCACCGACCTCGTGGAGGCGCTGCCCGACGGCGCCCGCCTGGTGCTCAGCGGCGACCCGTACGCGCTGTGGTCCGCCGGCCCCGGCCGCGTCTTCGCCGATCTGCTGGCCGCCAAGGTCTGCCCGCGGGTCACCTCCCGCACGCCCGACCCCGGCCCGATCGGCGAACTGGTCTCCTGTGTGGGCGTCGGCGAACTCGCCGCCGTGGACGCGCCGGACAAGGAGGTCGTCGTGGTCCCGGCGCGCGATCCGCGCGAGGCCGTGCACCGGGTGGTCCAGCTCGTCGCCGACTCGGTGCCGCGCGCGATCGGCGTGCCCGCCGACCGTACGCAGGTGATCGCGCCGGCCCACGGCGGCCCGGTCGGCACCCGCGCGCTCAACGCGGCGCTGAAGGAACGGCTCAACCCCGGCCCCGGCAGGTTCGCCGGCTTCGACCCCGGTGACCGGGTGGTGCACGTGCCGCGACCCGGCCGCGTGCTGCCGGCCACGGTGGCGGGTGCGGACCAGGACGGGCTGCGGCTGGACGGCGCGGACGGACCGCTGCTCGTACCCCGCGAGGACGTCGCGGCGACGGTACGGCACGGCTGGGCCGTCACCGGCCACCAGGCGGCGGGCATGCGCTGGCCCGCGGTCGTGGTCGTGGTGCCGGGTGACGCGGGTCCGCTGCTCACCCGCTCGTGGGTCTACACCGCCTTCGGCCGCGGCGAGCGCCATCTGTCCGTGGTCCAGGGCGCGGACCAGACCCTCCCCCAGGCCGTCGCGGGCCCGGCCGCGAAGGACCGTACGACCCGCCTGGTCGCGGTCCTGCGCGAGCTGACCGCGGAGGGCTGACGGGCCGGGGCCCACCGCCGGCCAGGGCCCACCGCCCGGTCAGACCGCGGCGCGCGGACCGGCGGCCGGGCGGTCGTCGGGCCGGTCGTCCGACCGGTCGTCCGGGCAGGCGCGAGGCAAGACGACCCGGCGCCAAGACCACCCCGGCGGCCGGGCGGCCCCTGCGGGGGGCGGCCCGGCCGCCGCCGGGGGTCAGTCCGAGTCGAGCGCGCTCAACTCGTCGTCGAAGACCGCGCTCACGTCGAAGCGGCAGACGACGAGTTGGGGATCGGCCTGGTCGAAGGGGGCCTCCAGCCATTCGCCCGGTTCGCTCGGCTCGGCCGCCGCGACCCAGAGCGTGGAGTCGCCCTCCTCAAGGCCGAACTCCTTGTGCCGCTGCGCGATCTCGTCGGGCTCGTACTCCCCGAAGATCACGCCGAGCGCCCCGCCGACCGTGGTCTCCGCGTCCGGGTCCTCCTCGCCGGCCCGCCTGGCCTGGGCGAAGAGCCGCTGCGGCTCGACGATCGTGTAGTCGCGACGGATCAGCACGCTGACCGCCTCGGGGTCCTCGGGGCCGGCGTACTCCGGCAGTCCGTCGCCGGCCGGCACCTCGAAAGGGGTCACCTCGTCGTAGGTGTCGTACAGCAACTCGTCATAGGTCTCGGCGGCCGAGGCCAGCGCCTCGAACGCCGCGAAGACGGCGGGATCGTTCTCCCCGGTACGGTTCTCGATCGCTTCGAGGTGGAGGTCGAGCGCGGCCTTGACCGCCTCGACTGCGGCACGGACCTCGGCCGCCGCGGGCTGCACGTCATCAGACATGAGGCGAACGCTATCCGCACCGGGGCGTTGCCCGCACAATAGATAACGATGCCGGAATACGAATTCAGAGAGATGTACGTGCCGCGCGGGGTCTCCCGCAAGGAAGCGGCACGGTTGCTGACGGACGAGGCCGAGTACAGGCACTGGGAGCTGGACCGGGTCCGGCTCTACCCGGACGGCAGCCGGCGGGTACGGCTGCGGCGTCGCATCATCCGACAGGTTCGGGCCACATGGTGAGCTGTCGCTGAACGCGCGGTGGGGGGGGGGGGGGGGGGGGGGGGGGGGGGGGGGGGGGGGGGGGGGGGG
>JAJSZB010000580.1:0-2899 GCA_050613715.1 Streptomyces sp. IBSBF 3018 | reverse complement strand
ACCTCACCGCCGTGCCCACACCTGAACACTCCACCCTCCAACCCACCCCCGGCGGGCCCCCGCGGGGGGTGGGTTCGAGGGTGGAGTGATCAGCTGTGGGCACGGCGGTGAGGTTACCGGCCCGGCCGCTCTCCGGGCCAAAACGGCCCGGGGGCGGCTGCCGCGGGTCGCGGCCGTCCGGGCGGGCGGGAGCGCCGTCCGCCGCGGGCCGGTACGGGTGGGCGCCCGGCGCGCCCGCGGCCGCGCTCACTGGCCCCTGCCGCCGGCCGGCGTGGCCGGCTGCGACGGGTCGAAGGTGACGGGCAGCTGGGGCGCGGGCGCGCCGGTGGGCGGTACGCCCAGGGTCTTGAGGGCGAACTCGGTCACCTGCTTGAAGACCGGGCCGCAGATGTCGCCGCCGAAGTAGCTGCCCCTGGTCGGGTTCTGGATGACGCAGGAGACGGTCACCCGCGGCGCGTCGGCGGGCGCGAAGCCCATGAAGGAGGAGGTGTAGCCCTTGTAGCGGCCGGTCTTCGGGTCCACCCGGTTGGCCGTACCGGTCTTGCCCGCCACGCGGTAGCCGTCGATCCGCGCGTTCATGCCGGTGCCCTGCTCGCTGCCGACCACGGACTCCAGCATCTCGGAGAGGGTCTTGGCGGTGGCGGCGCTGACCACCCGGGTCTTCTTCGGCGGGTCGGCCGGCACGAAGCGGCCGTCGGGTCCGGTGACGCCGCTGATCAGCGAGGGCTCGACGCGCACCCCGCCGTTGGCGATGGTCGCGTACACCGAGGTGGCCTGCAGCGCGTTCAGCGACAGGCCCTGGCCGAAGGGGATGGTGAACTGCTGCGAGGCGTTCCAGTCCTGCGGCTTGGCCAGGATGCCGGGCGTCTCGCCGGGGAAGCCGATGCCGGTCGGCTCGCCGATGCCGAACTTCTTCAGGTACGAGTAGAGCACCTGGTTGGCCTGCGGCTGGGTCTTGCCGAGCTGCTGGCTGGCCAGGATGGTGCCGATGTTGCTGGACTTGGCGAGCACGCCGTTGAGCGTGAGGTACCAGGTGCCGTGGTCGACGTCGTCGTGGAAGATCCGGTCGGCGCGCGGCAGGGTGCCGGGCACGGTGACGTGGGTCAGCGGGGTCGCGGTGCCGGTGTCGAGGATCGCCGCCATCGACATCAGCTTGCTGACGCTGCCGGGTTCGTACGCGTCCTGCATCGCCGCGTTTCCGAGCGCGGCGGGGTCGGCGTGCGCGAGGTCGCCGGGGTCGTAGCCGGGCGCGTCGGCCATCGCCAGCACCTGGCCGGTCCTGTTGTCCATCACCACCACGTAGCCGCGGTCGGCGCGGGACTTGGCGACCTGGGCGCTGATCGCGCTCTGCGCGGCCCACTGGATGTCCCGGTCGAGGGTGAGCCGGACGTCGTCGCCGGGCACCGCGGGCTGCTCCTGGCTGCCGGCGGTCGGCACCTGGCGGCCGTTGGACTGGGCGTAGCGGATCTTGCCGTTGGTGCCGGACAGCTTCTTGTCGAGCATCGCCTCCAGGCCGCCGGCGCCCTGGCCCTGGGCGTTGACGAAGCCCAGCACGCCGGCGGCGAGGTCGCCGCCGGGGTAGACCCGCTTGGAGTGCGGCTCGTCGAAGATCCCGGCCAGCACGTCGGCGCCCTGGCCCTTGACCGCCTTGTCGGCGAACGCGGCCTTCAGGTCCTTGATCTGGTTCCACACCTGCGGCGGCTGCTGGGTGGCGATGATCTGGTAGCGCGAGCCGGGCTTGGCCAGTTGCGCGGCGATCTTCGTCGCGTCGCCGCCGACGATCGGCGCGAGCAGTTCGGCCGCCTGCTGCGGGGCGTCCCTGACCTTCGTCTGCGCGGGCGTGAAGAGGTACGGGTCCGCGGTGATGTCGAACGCGTCCACGGTGGACGCGAGGTCGGCGCCGTCGCGGTCGGTGATCGTGCCGCGGTCGGCGACGACCTCGTGGGTCACCCAGCGGTTCACCGCGGCCTTGGCGGCGTACGCGGACGCGTCGACCGCCTGCACCTGGAGCAGGCGGACCACGAAGACGGCGAGGACGAGGGTGAGCACCAGGCCGACCAGGCGCAGCCGCGGCCGGGGCCGCCCCAGCCGCACGGTCCGCGCGGCCGGCCGTCCCGGCCGCGGATACGGCGGCCTCCCGCCGGTTCCGCTCTGCCGCGCGCCCCGCGCGGTGCCCGCGGATTCCGGCCGCCGCGCCCGCGGAGGCACGTGGCGCACTTGTCCTGCACGCCTGGGGTCCGCCCCGGCCGCCTTCTCGGGCCGAGGCGCCCGCCTCGGGTCACGCGTGGTCATGGCCACCTCGACGCCGGGCGCGGGCCCGTGCTTTCAGGGGCGCCGGCGTCCGGCGTGAAGGGAGCCCGGAGGGCGATGGTGCGCGGAGTCACGGGCGACCTCACCTCGGGGGAGCCGATGTCGTCGGCGTAGTGGTCACGGCGCCGCCGGACGGGGTGTCCGAGGGCGACGCCGTGGTCGGCGTGGACGTAGGAGTGGGTGACGGGGGCGCCGGAGGCCGGGTCGCCGGGGAGGGGCTGCCCTGGACGCCGCCGCTGAACTTGAGGAACGCCGGATCGCCGCCCGGCACCATCCCCAGCCGCCGCGCCCGGTCCGCGAGGGACCCCGGCGCGGAGTACCCGTCGACCTCCTGCTGCAGCTGCTGCTGCTCGTCGGTGTATCCCGTCGTCTCCTTCTGGAGCTTGTTCAGCTCGAAGGAGTCCTGGTTGACCGCGGAGTTCAGCAGCAGCAGCGAGATCAGGCCACCGGCGAGCAGGGTCACGACGAGTACGACGAACGGCGTGCGCGCCGCGGTTGCACTCCCCCGCCCGGGCAGCCGGGCCCCGGGCACGCGCACCCGGACCCGTACCCCCTCCGGCCGCCGCCCCGCGCCGGCACGGTCCGTACG
>JAJSZB010000057.1:0-25812 GCA_050613715.1 Streptomyces sp. IBSBF 3018 | reverse complement strand
CCCCCCCCCCCCCCCCCCCCCCCCCCCCCCCCCCCCCCCCCCCCCCCCCCCCCCCCCCCCCCCCCCCCCCCCCCCCCCCCCCCCCCCCCCCCCCCCCCCCCCCCCGGTGGTCACCGTGCGTGAGTGACACTCACCGCCGGTGGCCTCCGGGGAAAAGTTCCGCGAGCGCCCGCATATCCCCTGAGCTGGGGGTACGCGGGCGCTTGTGCGCTCCGGCGGGCCCGTGACAGGCCTCGGCCGGACCCTCCCCGGATGCCGGATGCCCCGGTCATGGCGCACGATGGAATGTCCGACGCGGCGGGGCCGCCCGCGGCGCCGGACGGATCGGACCGCCGGAGGTGGCGCCATGCTGGACCAACAGCTCCCGCCGGCCGGCTCCAGCCCCAGCGGGGCCGGGGACGGCCGCCGGCGGCGCCGTCGGGGCCTGCGCATCGCCGCGTGGACCGCCGCGGGCGTGGTGCTGGCCGGCGCGGCGGGGGCGGGCTACCTCTACCACCGGCTGAACGCCAACATCAACAGCGTCGACATCGACGGCGCCCTCGGCGGCCACCGCCCGGCGCCGCTCGGCAACGGCGCCATGGACATCCTGGTGCTCGGCTCCGACTCGCGCTCCGGCGCCAACCGCGCCTACGGCCACGACAACGGCACCGCGCGCTCCGACACCGCGATGATCGTGCACCTGGACAAGGGCCACCGCAGGGCGAGCGTGGTCAGCATCCCGCGCGACACCCTCGTCGACCGGCCCGCCTGCCGCAGCGCCAAAGGGCGCGCCGAGCCGGCCGCGCGCTCCGTGATGTTCAACTCCGCCTACGAGACCGGCGGGCCCGCCTGCGCGGTCAAGACCGTCGAGCAGCTCACCGACCTGCGCATGGACCACTACATCGAGGTCGACTTCACCGGCTTCAAGCACCTCGTGGACGCCCTCGGCGGGGTCCCGCTGACCACCACCCGGTCCATCCACGACACCAAGAGCCATCTGACCCTCGCGGCCGGCCGGCACACCCTGGACGGCGAGCAGGCGCTCGGCCTGGTGCGCACCCGGCACGGCGTCGCCGACGGCAGCGACCTGGGCCGCATACAGCTGCAGCAGGCGTTCATGCGGGCGCTGCTCGACCGGATCGCCGGCATCGGGCTGTTCACCAGCCCCACCAAGCTGATCTCGGTCGCCGACACCGCCACCAAGGCCGTCACCACCGACACCGGGCTCGGCTCGGTGAACAAGCTGATGGGCCTGGCCGACGGCGTCCGGCACCTGAAGGCGGCCAACGTGCACATGGTGACGCTGCCGGTGCGGTACGCGGTCGCCGACCCGGACCGGGTGCAGCCCATCGACCGGCAGGCCGCCATGGTGTGGGCGGCGCTGCGCGCGGACAAGCCGATCCCGGCCGCCGCGACCAAGGGCTCGGTCGCCGAGCGCGGCGGCGCGGGCAAGGTCGTCGCCGACCACGGCGCCACCCCGTCCACGAGCCCGTCTACGAGCCCGTCCGCCGGCTCCGGCTCAGGGCGCTGACCTGCGGGGACGCGCGCGCGGCGGGCCCGGGAGCGGCCCTGGAGCGGCCTTGGAGCGGTCCGGGAGCGGCCCGCGGCGCCCGGGGGAGCGGCGGCCGGCGGGCGCACGCCGGGGGCGGGAATTATCCGCGGCCGCCCCTGGTTTTGGGAGATGCGGCCAGTGCTGGCAGACTGGTCCGCTGGCCCCGGTTCACGCTCCCGCAAACCCGCGGTTGCGACCCGGCGCCCTCCCGAACCTAGGAGCATCCTTTGAAGCGCGACATCCACCCCGAGTACGTCGAGACCCAGGTCACCTGCACCTGTGGCGCCTCGTTCACCACCCGCAGCACCGAGACCAGCGGCCAGATCCGCGCGGACGTGTGCTCCGAGTGCCACCCGTTCTACACGGGCAAGCAGAAGATCCTCGACACCGGCGGCCGCGTGGCCCGCTTCGAGGCCCGCTTCGGCAAGGCCGCCGGGTCCGCCAAGAAGTAGCGACCCGACAGCGCCGGTCCACGGCCGTCCCCAGGGCGGCCGGACCGGCGCTTTGTCGTCCGCACTCCCTTCGGCGCCCCGCGCCCCCTTCGCGCGTCCCGCCCGCACCCCCGCGCCCCCGTCGCGCCGCCCGGCGCGCGCACTCCACTTCGTCCCAGGGAACCCGAGATGTTCGAGGCCGTCGAGGAACTGATCGGCGAGCACGCCGACCTCGAGAAGCAGCTGGCCGACCCCGCGGTGCACGCGGACCAGGCCAACGCACGCAGGCTCAACAAGCGCTACGCGGAGCTGACCCCCATCGTCGGCGCCTACCGCTCCTGGCGGCAGACCGGCGACGACATCGACACCGCGCGCGAGCTGGCCGCCGACGACCCGGACTTCGCCGCCGAGGTCAAGGAGCTGGAGAAGCAGCGCGAGGAGCTGACCGACCGGCTGCGGCTGCTGCTGGTGCCGCGCGACCCCAGCGACGACAAGGACGTCATCCTGGAGGTCAAGGCCGGCGAGGGCGGCGAGGAGTCCGCGCTGTTCGCCGGCGACCTGCTGCGGATGTACCTGCGCTACGCCGAGCGCGTCGGCTGGAAGACCGAGATCCTCGACGCCAACGAGTCCGACCTCGGCGGCTACAAGGACGTCCAGGTCGCCGTGAAGGCCAAGGCGTCCCACGAGCCCGGCCAGGGCGTGTGGGCGCGGCTGAAGTACGAGGGCGGCGTCCACCGGGTGCAGCGGGTGCCCGCGACCGAGTCCCAGGGCCGTATCCACACCTCGGCGGCCGGTGTGCTGGTCACTCCGGAGGCCGAGGAGGTCGACGTCGAGATCAACCCCAACGACCTGCGGATCGACGTCTACCGCTCGTCCGGGCCCGGCGGCCAGTCGGTCAACACCACCGACTCCGCGGTGCGCATCACCCACCTGCCGTCCGGCCTCGTGGTCTCCTGCCAGAACGAGAAGAGCCAGCTGCAGAACAAGGAGTCGGCGATGCGCATCCTGCGCTCCCGGCTGCTGGCGGCGGCGCAGGAGGAGGCCGAGCGCGAGGCGTCCGACGCCCGGCGCAGCCAGGTCCGCACGGTGGACCGCTCCGAGCGCATCCGGACCTACAACTTCCCGGAGAACCGCATCTCCGACCACCGCGTCGGCTTCAAGGCGTACAACTTGGACCAGGTGCTCGACGGGGACCTGGACGCGATGATCCAGGCGTGCGTGGACGCCGACTCCGCCGCCAAACTGGCCGCGGCCGCCGACGCCGGCTGACCGCCGAGAGGGGAATCCGTAGTGAACCTGCTGCTCGCCGAGGTGGCGCAGGCCGCCCAGCGACTCGCCGACGCGGGCGTGCCCTCGCCCCGCTTCGACGCCGAGGAGCTGGCCGCGTATGTCCACGGGGTCAAGCGCGGCGAGCTGCACAGCGTTCCCGACGCGGAGTTCGACGCCCGCTACTGGGAGGCGGTGGCCCGCCGCGAGGCCCGGGAGCCGCTCCAGCACATCACCGGCCGGGCCTTCTTCCGCTACCTGGAGCTCCAGGTCGGCCCCGGCGTCTTCGTGCCCCGCCCGGAGACCGAGTCGGTGGTCGGCTGGGCGATAGACGCGGTACGCGCGATGGACGTCGCGGAACCGCTGATCGTGGACCTGTGCACCGGGTCCGGCGCGATCGCGCTGGCGCTGGCGCAGGAGGTGCCGCGCTCGCGGGTGCACGCCGTCGAGCTGTCGGAACAGGCCCTGGAATGGGCCCGCAAGAACGTCGCGGGCAGCAAGGTCGACCTGCGGCACGGCGACGCGCTCACCGCCTTCCGCGACCTCGACGGCCAGGTCGACCTGGTCGTCTCCAACCCGCCGTACATCCCGCTCACCGAGTGGGAGTACGTCGCCCCCGAGGCCCGCGACCACGACCCCGAACTCGCCCTGTTCTCCGGCGAGGACGGCCTGGACACCATCCGCGGCATCGAGCGCGCCGCCTCCCGGCTGCTGCGCCCCGGCGGCGTCGTGGTGGTCGAGCACGCCGACTCCCAGGGCGGCCAGGTGCCGTGGATCTTCAAGGAGGACGCGGGATGGGCCGACGCGGCCGACCACCCGGACCTGAACAACCGCCCGCGCTTCACGACGGCGCGCAAGGCCATGCCGTGACGTCCGCACGGCGTGGCCCGCAGCGCCCGCACTTCACGCACCGCACGCACCGCTCGATGGAGGTCAGCTGATGGCACGGCGATACGACTGCTCCGAGGCGACGGACCGGGTCACCGGCCTGCGCGAGGCCACCTCGGCGGTCAAGCGCGGCGAACTCGTCGTGCTGCCCACCGACACCGTCTACGGCATCGGTGCCGACGCCTTCGACGCCGAGGCCGTCGGCGACCTGCTGGAGGCCAAGGGCCGCGGCCGCAACATGCCCTCGCCGGTCCTGGTCGGCTCGCCCAACACCCTGCACGGCATCGTCACCGACTTCTCCGAGCAGGCGTGGGAGCTGGTCGACGCGTTCTGGCCGGGCGCGCTCACCCTGGTCACCAAGCACCAGCCGTCGCTGAACTGGGATCTCGGCGACACCCGCGGCACCGTCGCCGTCCGCATGCCGCTGCACCCGGTCGCCATCGAACTGCTCACCGCCACCGGCCCGATGGCCGTCTCCAGCGCCAACCTCACCGGCATGCCGTCCCCGCAGGACTGCGACGCCGCGCAGGACATGCTCGGCGACTCGGTGGCCGTCTACCTCGACGGCGGCCCGACGCCGGCCGCCGTGCCGTCGTCCATCGTCGACGTCACGGGCAAGGCGCCGGTGCTGCTGCGGGCCGGGGCGATCAGCGCGGAGGAACTGCGCAAGGTCGTACCCGACCTGCAGGAGCGCAGTTGACGCCGGACGGACGCGGCATACGGGGACCCGCGGGCGCGCCGGCGCAGCCGCACGCCGCCGCGGAACACGGGGGCGCCGTCCCGGTGTTCCGCGTGCTCCACGTCTGCACCGGCAACGTGTGCCGCTCGCCGATGGCCGAGCGGCTGATGCGGCACGGCCTGTCCCGGCGGCTCGGGGACGCCGCGGCCGGCATCCTGGTGGAGTCGGCCGGCACCTGGGGCCACGAGGGCGCGCCGATGGAGGCGCACGCGGCCGCGGTGCTCGCCGAACACGGCGCCGACCCGGCCGGCTTCACCGCGCGCGAGCTGCTGGACGAGCACGTCATCGACGCCGACCTGGTGCTCACCGCGACCCGCGACCACCGCGCGCAGGTGATCTCGATGGGCCACGCGGCGGGCCTGCGCACCTTCACGCTCAAGGAGTTCACCCGCCTGGTGCGCGCGATAGACATGGCCACGCTGCCCGAGGGCACCGTGGCCGAGCGGGCCCGCGCGCTGGTCAGGGCCGCTGCCGCGCTGCGCGGCTGGCTGCTGGCGCCGAGCCCCGACGCCGACGAGGTGCACGACCCGTACGGCGCCCCGGTCGGCTACTTCCGCAGCATCGGCGAGGAGATCCACACCGCGCTGGACCCGATGGTCACCGCGCTGACCGGCATCCCCGCGGCGGTCTGACGCCGGCCGGCAGCCCCTGCCGGTCCCCGCCTCGTCCCCGGCCCGGCCCGGCTCCGTCCTGTCCCGGCTCGGCTCGGCTCGCGGCAGCGCCCACGCATGCCCGCCCTACCCTTTTCGCGGCCGGTGCAACCGCCGGCGGACCCTGTGAGTCTTGAGAGGTGTTCGCCGAGCAACCCCGGCCACCACTAGGGTGTGACGCTGTGCGCGAGTATCTGCTGACTCTCTTCGTATCGGCGGCGGTCACCTATCTGCTGACCGGCCCGGTGCGCAAGTTCGCCATCGCCGCCGGCGCCATGCCGCCGATCCGCGCGCGCGACGTGCACCGCGAGCCCACGCCGCGCCTCGGCGGCATCGCCATGTTCGGCGGGCTGTGCGCGGGACTGCTGGTCGCGGCCCACCTCAACAACATCAGCGACGTCTACAAGCTCTCCAACGAGCCGCGCGCGCTGCTGTCGGGGGCCGGGCTGATCTGGCTGCTGGGCGTCCTGGACGACAAGTGGGGCGTGGACGCGCTGATCAAGCTCGGCGTGCAGATGATCGCGGCCGGCGTGATGGTGCTCCAGGGCCTGACCATCCTGTGGCTGCCGGTGCCCGGCGTCGGCCCGGTCGCGCTCACCCCGGTGCAGTCGACGCTGCTGACCGTGGCGCTGGTGGTGATCACCATCAACGCGGTGAACTTCGTGGACGGCCTGGACGGCCTGGCGGCCGGCATGGTGTGCATCGCCGCCATCGCGTTCTTCATGTACGCCTACCGCATGTGGTACGGCTACGGCATCGAGGCGGCCGCGCCCGCCACGCTCTTCAGCGCGATCCTGATCGGGATGTGCCTGGGCTTCCTGCCGCACAACATCCACCCGGCCCGGATCTTCATGGGCGACTCCGGCTCGATGCTGATCGGCCTGGTGCTCTCCTCCGGCGCGATCTCCATCACCGGCCAGGTCGACCCGGACGCGATCACCGACCTGACCGGATCGACCAAGGAGACCGTGCACTTCATGGTGCCGGTCTACATGCCGCTGCTGCTGCCGCTCACCATGATCGCCATCCCGGCCGCCGACCTGGTGCTCGCCGTGGTGCGCAGGACCTGGAAGGGCCAGTCGCCGTTCGCCGCCGACCGCGGCCACCTGCACCACCGGCTGCTGGAGATCGGCCACTCGCACGCCCGCGCGGTGTGGATCATGTACTTCTGGGCCGCGCTGATCGCCTTCGCCGCGGTGGCCTTCTCGGTCAACTCCTCCAGCCTGATGATCGTGTTGGTGATCATCGCGCTGAGCGCGGTGGGCCTGGTGGCGCTGCTGCTGCCGGCCTTCACCCCGCACGCCCCGCGCTGGGCGGAGTCCGTGGTGCCGCCGCGCTACCGCCGCCGGCGCCGCAGGATGGCGGCGGCCGCGGCCGCCGCCGAGCGGGAGATGCGCTCGGCCAACCCGCCCGCGCTGGGCGGCGCGACCGCCGTCGGCGACCGCGCGCCGCTGCCCGAACGCCGCCGCCCGGTGAAGACCCGGTGAAGGCCCGGCCGGTCGGCGGACAAGGGTAACTGGACAAACTGGACGGCGTGTCGGGTTCACACGGATGTGACAGGCAGCACACCTCCATGGTAAAGACCGCATCAAATACTTTGTGATACCGTTCACGAAAGCAGGGAACACGCCGATGGAACCGCCGCAGCGGTGAGTCGGCGCGAGGGGGCTTGACCCCATGCCCCCCGTCTCCCCGCCACAGCCTTGACTACGCTCGTCTCCGACGACACCCGCTCTGCCCCAACTCCCGCCGGAGGAGCCGTCCCCGTGCAGACGAACATGCAGACGAACGACGCCCGCATTCTCCGCGGGGCCGCGATCATCGCCGCTCCGGTGGGAGTGGTGGCCACCGTCGCCAGTGCGGTCCTCGCCGGCGGCAAGGGGCTGATCGGTGGTGTCGTGGCCGTCGCTGTCGTCGCGGTCTTCTTCGGCCTCGGGTCGTGGGCGCTGATGCGCCTGACCCAGGACCGCCCGCAACTGGCGATGAGCGCGGGGATGCTCATCTACGTCGTGCAGATCCTGCTGATCGGCATCTTCATCGTGGTGTTCAGCGACACCACCGCGTTCAACCCGCGAGCCTTCGGCGTCACCCTCCTGTGCACCGCGCTCGCCTGGGTGGGCGGGCAGGTGTGGCAGGCGATGACGGCCAGGATGCTCTACGTCGAACCCGAACCCTCCGTTCCGCCCGCCGAGGAGGCGACCCCGGTGAGCTCGGGGGCCCGCGATGCGGGTTAGGGCCGAAGCGGGAAGAGACCCTAAGGGGCGGGTAAAGAGCCGCCATTCACATCTGCTATCGTCCGGAATCGCATCTGGACGTGGAGGCCCCTCGCGCATCGGGAATGTGCTGCCCCCGCGCCCATCGGTGTACTCGGAACCGGGGCCGCGTACGGCCCGCGGCCCCCGGGTGCCCGGTCTTCGATGCGGGCTCCCAGCGGACGGCGGCGGCTTCGCCCTGCCCCGTACGCAGTGCCGACCAGCGGCCCCCGAGGCCGCGCTGACACACAAGGTTGCCGTTACTTATGCGTCACGACGAAGGAGTCACGGGTGAGTGCCCACACGCTGCTCGCTGAGCCTGGATGTCACATCCAGCACGACTGCGCATTCCCCGCGCCGGGCCTGCACTCGTTCGACTTCAAGCCGATCTTCAGCATCGGCAGCTTCGACTTCACCAAGCCGATGCTGCTCGCGATCATCTGCATGCTGCTGGTCGTCGGGTTCTTCTGGGCCGCGTTCCACAAGCCCAAGCTGGTCCCCGGCCGGGTGCAGCTGATCGGTGAGATCGGCTACACGTTCGTCGCCCGCAGCATCGCCCGCGAGGTGATCGGCAAGAAGGGCGACAAGTACGTGCCCTTCCTCACGTCGATCTTCTTCTTCGTGTGGATCATGAACGTGATGTCGGTCATCCCGCTCGCGCAGTTCCCGGCGACGTCGCGGTTCGCGTTCCCGGTCGGGCTGGCCGCGCTGGTGTTCATCACGTACATGTACCTGACGTTCAAGAACCACGGCTTCGGCGGCGGCATCAAGAACCTGGTCTGGATCGACGGCCTGCCCAAGCCCCTGGTCCCGCTGATCGTGGTGCTGGAGTTCTTCTCCAACGTCATCCTCCGGCCGTTCACCCTCGCGGTGCGGCTGTGGGCCAACATGTTCGCCGGTCACATGCTGATCGTGATGTTCAGCGTGGCGACCTGGTACCTGCTGACCCCCGCCTGGTTCACGGCGGTGTCCGGCGGTTCGCTCGTCATCGCGATCCTGATGACCGCCCTGGAGGTACTGATCCAGTTCCTGCAGGCGTACATCTTCACGCTGCTTGCCTCGATCTACATCCAGGGAGCGCTCGAAGAGGGTCACTGACCCCCGGCGGGGTCAGCGACCCCCTCAAGAAGCGCCCACCACCACACCGTTTTCCGCTGGGAAGCCCCCCAACGGACCGCAAAACGAAGGAAGACAGGGAAATGTCTGCCGAGCTCGTCAACCTCGCCGCCTCCACCACCGTCGCGGGCCGCATGGGCGCGATCGCCTACGGTCTGGCCGCCATCGGCCCCGGCGTCGGCATCGGCCTCGTCTTCGGCCACTCGATCGAGGCCATGGCCCGCCAGCCCGAGGCCATGCCGATCATCCGTACCAACATGTTCCTCGGCTTCGCCCTCTGCGAGGTGCTCGCGCTCCTCGGCCTGGTCGTTCCCTTCATCTTCCAGAAGTGAGCCGGCCCCGCCGCTAAAGCAACCCGACGAAAGGTTCAGACATGATGACCTTCCTGGCGGAAGAGGGGGCGCAGAATCCGCTCATCCCCGACACCGCGGAACTGATTGTCGGCCTGATCTGCTTCTTCATCGTCTTCGGTTACCTCGGAAAGAAGCTCCTGCCGAACATCCAGAAGACCCTGGAAGAGCGGCACGACGCCATCGAGGGCGGCCTGGAGCGCGCGGAGAAGGCGCAGGCCGAGGCCAACCGCACGCTGGAGGAGTACAAGGCACAGCTCGCCGAGGCCCGCCACGAGGCGGCCCGGATCACCGAGCAGGCCCGGCAGCAGGGTGCGGAGATCATCGCGGAGATGCGCGAGGAGGGCCAGCGCCAGCGCGAAGCCATCATCGCCTCCGGCCACGCCCAGATCGAGGCGGACCGCCGCCAGGTGACGGTCGCGCTGCGCCAGGAGGTCGGCCGCATCGCCACCGACCTGGCCGGCAAGCTCGTCGGCGAGTCCCTCCAGGACAGCGCCCGGCAGAGCCGCACCATCGACCGCTTCCTGGACGGGCTCGACGAGTCCGCCTCGGCAGCCGAGGCCAGCCGATGAACGGAGCCAGCCGCGACGCGCTGCACGCCGCCCGCGAACGGCTCGACGCGCTGACCGCGAGCCGGTCCGTCGACGTCACCCGGCTCGCCGACCAGCTCGCGGCGCTCACCGCGCTGCTGGACCGCGAGGGCACCCTGCGCCGCGCCCTGACCGACCCGGCCCAGGACGGCGAGGCCAAGGCCGAGCTGGCCAGGCGGCTGCTGTCCGGCCAGGTCAACGCGGACACCCTCGACCTGTTCAGCGGCATGGTCAGGGCCCGCTGGTCGCAGTCCCGCGACCTGACCGACGCGGTCGAGGAGCTGGCCGACAGCGCCGACCTCATCGCCGCCGAGCGGGACGGCTCGCTGGACGACGTCGAGGACGAGCTGTTCCGCTTCGGCCGGATCGTCGGCAACAGCGCGGAGCTGCGTACGGCGCTCGGCAGCCGGGCCGCCACCGGCCAGGCGAAGGCCGACCTGCTGGCCACGCTGCTCGGCGGCCGGGCGGCGCCGGTCACACAGCGGCTGGTCAGCCGTCTGGTCACCGCGCCGCGAGGACGTAGCCTGGACGGTGGGATCGAATCCCTGTCCAAGCTGGCCGCCGCTCGCCGGGGCCGGATGGTCGCGGAGGTCGTCTCGGCGGTCCCGCTCAGCGACCGGCAGAAGGAGCGGCTGGGCGACGCACTGGCCAGGATCTACGGCCGGCGCGTGCATCTGAACCTCGACGTGGACCCCGAGATCCTCGGCGGGGTCCGGGTGAAGATCGGCGACGAGGTCATCAACGGCTCCATCGCGGACCGCCTCGACGAGGCGGCGCGCCGGATGGCGGGCTGATCCCCACCGCCCGGCGACACCAACTCAAGAAGCATGAAGGCGGCCCGAGTTGGCCGCAGTGCTCTGGGGGAAATCCCCAGACCCCCAGAACATAGGGCCCAACAAGGAGAGCAGGGAACCCAGATGGCGGAGCTCACGATCCGGCCGGAGGAGATCCGGGACGCGCTGGCGACTTTCGTCCAGTCGTACCAGCCGGACGCCGCCTCGCGCGAGGAGGTCGGCACGGTCAGCGTTGCCGGAGACGGCATCGCGAAGGTCGAGGGACTGCCCTCGGCCATGGCGAACGAACTGCTGAAGTTCGAGGACGGCACCCTCGGCCTCGCCCTCAACCTCGAGGAGCGGGAGATCGGTGCGATCATCCTCGGCGAGTTCGACGGCATCGAGGAGGGCCAGCCGGTGCAGCGCACCGGCGAGGTGCTCTCGGTGGCGGTCGGCGAGGGCTACCTCGGCCGGGTCGTCGACCCGCTGGGCAACCCGATCGACGGCCTCGGCGAGATCGAGACCGAGGGCCGCCGCGCCCTCGAACTGCAGGCGCCCACCGTCATGCAGCGCAAGTCGGTGCACGAGCCCATGCAGACCGGCCTCAAGGCCGTCGACGCGATGACCCCGATCGGCCGCGGCCAGCGCCAGCTGATCATCGGCGACCGGCAGACCGGCAAGACCGCGCTGACCATCGACACGATCATCAACCAGCGCGACAACTGGCGCTCGGGCGACCCGAAGAAGCAGGTCCGCTGCATCTACGTCGCCATCGGCCAGAAGGGCTCCACCATCGCCGGCGTGCGCGCCGCGCTGGAGGAGGCCGGCGCGCTGGAGTACACCACGATCGTCGCCGCCCCGGCGTCCGACCCGGCCGGCTTCAAGTACCTCGCCCCCTACACCGGCTCGGCCATCGGCCAGCACTGGATGTACCAGGGCAAGCACGTGCTGATCGTCTTCGACGACCTGTCCAAGCAGGCCGACGCCTACCGCGCGGTCTCCCTGCTGCTGCGCCGCCCGCCGGGCCGCGAGGCCTACCCGGGCGACGTGTTCTACCTGCACTCCCGCCTGCTGGAGCGCTGCGCCAAGCTCTCCGACGACCTGGGCGCGGGCTCGATGACCGGCCTGCCGATCGTGGAGACCAAGGCCAACGACGTCTCCGCGTTCATCCCGACCAACGTCATCTCCATCACCGACGGCCAGTGCTTCCTGGAGTCCGACCTGTTCAACGCCGGCCAGCGTCCCGCGCTGAACGTCGGCATCTCGGTCTCCCGGGTCGGCGGCTCCGCCCAGATCAAGGCGATGAAGCAGGTCTCCGGCCGGCTCAAGCTCGACCTGGCGCAGTACCGCGAGCTGGAGGCGTTCGCCGCCTTCGGCTCCGACCTCGACGCCGCGTCCAAGGCGCAGCTGGAGCGCGGTCAGCGGATGATGGAACTGGTCAAGCAGGGCCAGTACGCCCCGTTCCCGGTCGAGGACCAGGTCGTCTCCATCTGGGCCGGCACCACCGGCAAGCTGGACGACGTACCGGTGGAGGACATCCGGCGCTTCGAGCGGGAGCTGCTGGACTACCTGCACCGCGAGCACAAGTCCCTGCTGACCGCGATCGTCGAGACCGGCAAGCTGCCGGACGAGACCATCGAGACGCTCACCGAAGCGGTCGCCGCCTTCAAGAAGCAGTTCGAGACGTCCTCGGGCGCGCTGCTGGTCGAGGGCTGATCGCATGGGCGCACAGATTCGGGTCTACAAGCGCCGGATCAGGTCCGTCACCGCCACGAAGAAGATCACCAAGGCGATGGAGATGATCGCGGCCTCGCGGATCATCAAGGCCCAGCGCCAGGTGGCGGCCTCGTCCCCGTACTCCGACGAGCTGACCCGCGCGGTCACGGCGGTGGCGACCGGCTCCAACACCAAGCACCCGCTGACCACCGAGGCGGAGAACCCGACCCGGGCCGCGGTCCTGCTCGTCACGAGCGACCGCGGTCTGGCCGGCGGCTACTCCTCCAACGCGATCAAGGCCGCCGAGCGGCTCGGCGAGCAGCTGCGCGCCGAGGGCAAGGACGTGCGGTCCTACGTCGTCGGCCGCAAGGCGGTGGCCTACTACTCCTTCCGTGAGCGCGAGGTCGCCGAGGCCTGGACCGGCTTCTCCGACAGCCCGCAGTACTCCGACGCCAAGGCCGTCGCGGCGCCCCTGATCGAGGCGCTGCAGCAGGACACGGCCGAGGGCGGGGTGGACGAGCTGCACATCGTCTTCACCGAGTTCGTCTCGATGATGACGCAGAACCCGGTGGCCAGGCGGCTGCTGCCGCTGACCCTCGACGGCACCGACCCGGGCACCGACCCGGCCGGCGACGGCGCGGGGGCCGCGGTGGAGCAGCGCCAGAAGGGCGAGGCGCTGCCGCTGTTCGAGTTCGAGCCGTCCGCGGAAGGCGTGCTGGACGCGCTGCTGCCGCGTTACGTCGAGAGCCGGATCTACAACGCGCTGCTGCAGGCCGCCGCTTCCGAGCACGCGGCCCGCCGCCGGGCGATGAAGTCCGCCACCGACAACGCGGAAGACCTCATCAAGTCGCTCACGCGGCTTGCCAACGCGGCCCGCCAGGCCGACATCACCCAGGAAATCAGCGAGATCGTCGGTGGCGCCAGCGCCCTGGCCGACGCGAACGCGGGGAGTGACTGACCACTATGACCACCACTGTTGAAACCACCGCCACCGGCCGGGTGGCGCGGGTCATCGGCCCGGTCGTCGACGTGGAGTTCCCCGTCGACGCCATGCCGGAGATCTACAACGCGCTGCACGTCGAGGTCGCCGACCCGTCCGCGGACGGCGCCACCAAGACGCTGACCCTGGAGGTCGCGCAGCACCTGGGCGACGGCCTGGTCCGCGCCATCTCCATGCAGCCCACCGACGGCCTGGTCCGCCAGGCCCCGGTGACCGACACCGGCGACGGCATCACCGTGCCGGTCGGCGACGTCACCAAGGGCCGCGTCTTCAACACCCTGGGCCAGATCCTCAACGACCCGCAGGCCGAGTCCGAGGTCACCGAGCGCTGGGCGATCCACCGCAAGGCGCCGAAGTTCGACGACCTCGAGTCGAAGACCGAGATGTTCGAGACCGGTCTGAAGGTCGTGGACCTGCTCACCCCGTACGTCAAGGGCGGCAAGATCGGCCTGTTCGGCGGCGCGGGCGTGGGCAAGACCGTGCTCATCCAGGAAATGATCATGCGTGTGGCCAAGCTGCACGAGGGCGTCTCCGTCTTCGCCGGCGTCGGTGAGCGCACCCGTGAGGGCAACGACCTGATCGAGGAGATGGCCGAGTCCGGCGTGCTCCCGCAGACCGCGCTGGTCTTCGGCCAGATGGACGAGCCGCCGGGCACCCGGCTGCGCGTCGCCCTGGCCGGCCTGACCATGGCGGAGTACTTCCGCGATGTGCAGAACCAGGACGTGCTGTTCTTCATCGACAACATCTTCCGGTTCACCCAGGCGGGCTCCGAGGTCTCCACGCTGCTCGGCCGGATGCCTTCCGCGGTGGGTTACCAGCCGAACCTGGCCGACGAGATGGGCCAGCTGCAGGAGCGGATCACCTCGACCCGTGGTCACTCGATCACCTCGATGCAGGCGATCTACGTCCCCGCGGACGACCTGACCGACCCGGCGCCGGCCACCACCTTCGCCCACCTCGACGCGACGACCGTGCTCTCCCGGCCGATCTCGGAGAAGGGCATCTACCCCGCGGTGGACCCGCTGGACTCCACGTCCCGCATCCTGGACCCGCGCTACATCTCGCAGGAGCACTACGACTGCGCCTCGCGCGTCAAGGGGATCCTGCAGAAGTACAAGGACCTCCAGGACATCATCTCCATCCTCGGCATCGACGAGCTGGGCGAGGAGGACAAGCTCACCGTCTTCCGCGCCCGCCGCATCGAGCGCTTCCTGTCGCAGAACACCCACGCGGCGAAGCAGTTCACCGGTGTCGACGGCTCGGACGTGTCGCTGGACGAGTCGATCACCGCGTTCAACGCGATCGCAGACGGCGAGTACGACCACTTCCCGGAGCAGGCGTTCTTCATGTGCGGCGGCCTGGACGACCTGAAGGCCAACGCCAAGAAGCTCGGCGTCAGCTGAGCCGCAGTCCGGCGTACGCGTGAGGGGGGGCCGGACCCGGGTCCGGCCCCCCTCACGCACCCCTTATTCTTTGTCTTACGCACCCTCCGCGGACGGAGGGTGCCGACCCGAGGAGCCGTCTTGGCCGATCTTCACGTCGAGCTGGTCGCCGCGGACCGCAATGTCTGGTCCGGCGAGGCCAACCTGGTCGTCGCCCGCACCATGTCGGGTGACATCGGCATCATGGCCAACCACGAGCCGCTGCTCGGGGTGCTGCAGTCCGGTCCCGTGACCATCCGCACCAGCGACGGCGGCACCGTCGTCGCCGCGGTCCACGGCGGGTTCATCTCGTTCGCGGACAACAAGCTCTCCGTCCTGGCGGAGATCGCCGAGCTGGCCGACGAGATCGACGTCGACCGCGCGGAGCGGGCCCTGCAGCGGTCCAAGTCCGAGACCGACGCCGCGGCCCAGCGCCGCGCGGAGGTCCGGCTGGCCGCGGCGGCCGGCGCGCACTGAGCGCGGACGGACGGCGGACCAGCGGGACCGCAGGACTTCAAGGCGCCGCGGACTGCCCCTCGGGGGCGGTCCGCGGCTCCGGTGATACTGGTGGTATCGGAGCAGTAACAGCAGCGACAGGCCGTACGCACGGCCACGGAGGAGGCCGGTGAACGTGATCGTCTCCGTGGAAGCCGTGGGAGCGCTGCTGATCGCGGCCCTGCTCGGGCTGTTCCTGTTCGGGCTGCGTCGGCGGCTGATCCAGCGGCCGGGCGGCACCTTCGACTGCAGCCTGCGGGTCGCGCCGGGTTCCCCGGCCCCCGGGGGCGCCACGGCGGCGGCCGTCGACGGCGCGGAACCGGCCGCCCCCGGCGGCAAGGGCTGGGTCTACGGGGTCGCGCGCTACAGCGGTGACCGCGTCGAGTGGTTCCGCGTCTTCTCCTACGCGCCACGCCCACGCCGGGTACTGGAGCGTCCCGCCATCGAGGTCACGGGCCGCCGCGCACCGCAGGGGTCGGAAGAGCTGGCCCTGCTGTCGGACGCGGTGGTCCTCTGCTGTACGCACCGGGGGGTGCGGCTCGAACTGGCGATGAGCGACGACGCCCTCACCGGCTTCCTCGCCTGGCTCGAAGCGGCCCCGCCCGGCCAGCGCGTCAACGTCGCCTGACCGCCGCGGCAGCCTCGCCCGGGCCGGCCGGCGGTGCGGCGTCGCCCGGGCCGGCGCCCCTTGCGTCAGCGGTTCTCGCCCGGGACCCACAGGACGTCGCCGACCTCCGCGTTCGCGGTGCGGGCGAGGATGAAGAGCAGGTCGGACAGGCGGTTGAGGTAGGTCGCGGTGAGCGGGTTCATCGTGTCGCCGTGCTCGGCCAGGGCCGCCCAGGTGGAGCGCTCGGCGCGGCGTACCACGGTGCACGCCTGGTGCAGCAGGGCCGCGCCGGGGGTGCCGCCCGGGAGGATGAAGCTGCGCAGCTTCTCCAGCGGCTCCAGGAAGCGGTCGCAGTCCGCCTCCAGCCGGTCCACGTAGGACTGCTCCACCCGCAGCGGCGGGTACTTCGGGTCCTGCACCACCGGCGTGGCCAGGTCCGCGCCCACGTCGAACAGGTCGTTCTGCACCCGCACCAGCACCCGCGCGACCTCCGGTGCCAGAGCGCCGAGCGCGAGCGCCACGCCCAGCACCGCGTTCGCCTCGTTGGCGTCGGCGTAGGCGGCGATGCGGGAGTCGGTCTTCGCGGTGCGGCTCATGTCGCCCAGCGCCGTCGTGCCGTCGTCGCCGGTACGGGTGTAAATGCGGGTGAGATTGACCATGCCGTCGAGCTTAGGGCCTGCCGGCCGGGAGGCCGCGACGCCCGGGGCGTACCGGCGTACCGGGCGTACCGCCGGACGGGCTGCTGAACGGATCGCCGGACGGGGGTGCGCGGCGGCGATGAATCCCCGGTGCGGCGCGGATCGGTATCCGTGGGACCGTAACCGCACGGACCTGACGACGGATGTGGGGATCGGCGATGGCGACACCGCAGGCGGAGCAGTGGGCACGCGACGGCGGGGAGCGCGCACCGGAACGGGAACGGGAACCGGTGGAGCGGACGGCCGCGTACGCGCCGGACCACCACCTGCCCGGGCAGGAGCCCTCAGCTCCGGGACAGGAGCCCGTACGGGCCCGGGACCGGCCGGGGAACCGCGAGGAGTTCGCCCGCCTCGCCGACCCGTACCGGCCGGAACTGCTCGCCCACTGCTACCGGATGCTCGGCTCGGTGCACGACGCCGAGGACCTGGTGCAGGAGACGTACCTGCGCGCCTGGCGCTTCTACGGCGGCTTCGAGGGCCGCTCGTCGCTGCGCCGCTGGCTCTACCAGATCGCCACCAACGCCTGCCTGCGCGCGCTGGAACGCCGCCGGCGCACCCCGATGCCCTCGGGCCTGGCCGGGCCCGGCGACCGCACCGACCGGCCGCTGACCGCGCGGCTCGACCTGCTGTGGATGGAGCCGCTGCCCGACGCGCTCGCCGGCCTCGACCCCGCCGACGCCGCGCGCCCGCACACCGCCGACCCGGCGTCCGTGGCGGTAGCCCGCGGCAGTCTGCGGCTGGCCTTCGTCGCCGCGCTCCAGCACCTGCCGGCCCGGCAGCGCGCGGTGCTGATCCTGCGCGACGTGCTGGCCTTCTCCGCCGCCGAGACCGCGCTGACGCTGGGCACCACCACCGCCGCGGTCAACAGCGCGCTGCAGCGCGCCCGCGCCCACCTGGCCCGGGTCGCGCCCGCGGAGGAGGAGTTCGCCGAGCCGTCCGAGCCCGAGACCAAGGCGCTGCTCGACCGGTACGCGGCCGCGTTCGAGAACGCCGACGTGGACGGGCTGCTGCGGATGCTGCGCGACGACGCCGTGCTGGAGATGCCGCCGTACCCGACGTGGTTCACCGGCGCCGAGCGGGTCGCCGGCTTCCTGCACCCGCGCGCGCTCGTCGAGCCGGGCCGCAACCGGATGGTGCCGGTGCGCGCCAACGCGCAGCCGGGCATGGCGCACTACCTGCGCGGCGACGACGGCATCCTGCGCGCGCACGCGCTGCACGTGCTGACGCCGGACCCCGGCGCGTCCCGGATCGCCCGGATCGCGGTCTTCCTCAGCCCGCGGCTGTTCCCGCCGTTCGGGATGCCGATGCGGTGGCGCGAGTAGCGCGGCGCGTGGCGAGCCCGGCGGGCGACGGGTCCGGTGCGCGCGATGGGCAGGTGCCTGGCGAGCCCGGTGTGCGACGAGTTCGTTCCGCGATGAGTCCGGCGCGGCGGGCGGATCTCTCTACGCGTCACGTCCTTAACGGCCCCGACGGCCGACGCGAGAGGAACGCCCGTCATGGCGGAAGCCACCCGTACCGACTCCACCACCTCCTCCACGACCGGCTCCGCCGCAGCGTCGGCCGGCCCGCCCGGCACCGCGGCGGCCACGGCCGGTGCCGCGAGCGCCGCCACCGCCGGCACGACCCCCGCGGCCCGCCGCGGCTGGACCCTCGTCCTCGCCTCCTTCGGCAGCTTCCTCGCCGCGCTCGACGTCGTGGTCGTCGCGACCGCGCTGCCGGTGATGCGGGTGGACCTGCATGCGAGCCTGTCCGGCCTGGAATGGACCATCAACGCCTACAACCTGGTCTTCGCCTGCCTGATGATGACCGGCGCCGCGCTCGGCGACCGCTTCGGCCGGCGCAGGACCTACGTCGCGGGACTGCTCGTCTTCGCCGCCGCGTCCGCGGCCGCCGCGCTGTCCGGCTCGGTGGGCCCGCTGATCGCCGCACGCGTGGTGCAGGGCGCGGGCGCCGCGGTGCTGCTGCCGCTGACCCTGACCCTGATCAGCGACGCCTTCCCGGCCGAGAAGCGCGGCGCCGCGATCGGCGTGTGGGGCGGGGTGTCGGGCCTGGGCATCGCCGCGGGACCGGTCGTCGGCGGCGCCATCACCCAGGGCGCCACCTGGCAGTGGATCTTCTGGCTGAACGTGCCCGTCGCCGTCGTCGTCGCGCTGCTCGCGCGGCTGCTGCTCACCGAGAGCCGCGGCCCGCGCCCGCAGCTGGACATCGTCGGGCTGCTGCTGATCGGCGCCGGGATGTTCGCGCTGACCTGGGCGCCGGTCCGGGCGCCCGAGGCCGGCTGGGGGAGCGCCGAGGTGGTCGGAGCGCTCGCCGCGGGCGCCGTGCTGATCGCCGCGTTCGTCGGCTGGGAGCGCCGCACCTGGTTCCCGATGCTGCCGCCCGCGTACTTCCGCTCCCGCGCCTTCTCCACCGCCAACGCGGTGATCTTCTTCCAAGCGATCTCGCTGATCGGCACGCTCTTCTTCATGACGCAGCTCTTCCAGGTCGCGATGGGCTACCGGCCGTTCGAGGCGGGGCTGCGGCTGCTGGTGTGGATGGCCACGCCCATGGTCGTCGCGCCGATCGCCGGCACGCTGGCCGACCGGTTCGGCAACAAGCCGTTCATGGCCGGCGGGCTCGCGCTGCAGTCCGCCGGGCTCGCCTGGCTCGGCGCGGTGGTCCACACCGGCGTCGGCTACGACTCGCTGATCGCGCCGCTGCTGATCTCCGGCGTCGGCATCTCGATGTGCTTCCCGACCACCGCCAACGCGGTGACCGCCGCGGTGCCGCCGCAGGACGCGGGCGTGGCGGCGGGCGCCAACACCGCGCTGCGCGAACTCGGCGGCGTCTTCGGCGTCGCGATCCTGTCCGCGGTGTTCGCCGCGCACGGGGGCTACGGGTCCCCGGCCGCCTTCGTCGACGGCTTCCGGCCGGCGATCCGGGTGGCCGCGTTCGTCCCGGTGATCGGGCTGGTCGCCGCGCTGCTCGCGCCCGGGGGCACACCGCAGGAGGCGCCGGCCGAGAGCTGACGGGCCGTCGGGGCGGCTTCCGCTTGCGCGCGGGCCGCCTGCGGCCGGGCGGCGGCCCGACCGTCCGTCCGGGCGCCGCTCCACCCCCGTCCGAACGCCGCCACACCCCCTCGGCCGCGTCACCGTGCGACCAACGACACATGGTGACGCGGCCTACATCCTGTCGCGCCCGCGCCTGAACGGGCGTTAGGGTCCGGCCAGATACCCCAACGGAGAGGTGTGTGCCGTGGCGAAGAAGCTCGCCGTCATCGGAGCCGGACTGATGGGCTCGGGCATCGCGCAGGTGTCGGCCCAGGCCGGCTACGACGTGGTGCTGCGCGACGTCACCGACGAGGCGCTGGCCCGCGGCAAGGACGCGATCGCCGCTTCCTACGGCAAGTTCACCGCCAAGGGGAAGATGACGCAGGCCGACGCCGACGCGGCGCTGGCCCGCATCATCATCACCACCGACCTCGAAGCCGCCGCCGACGCGGACATCGTGGTCGAGGCGGTCTTCGAGAAGATCGAGGTCAAGCAGGAGATCTTCGCCGCGCTCGACAAGATCACCGGACAGGACGCGGTGCTCGCCTCCAACACCTCCGCGATCCCGATCACCAAGATCGCCGCCGCGACCTCCCGGCCGGACCGCGTGGTCGGCACCCACTTCTTCTCGCCGGTCCCGCTGATGAACCTGTGCGAGCTGGTCCGCGGCCACAAGACGAGCGACGAGACCCTCGCCCGTGCCCGGGAGTTCGCCGAGGCGGTCGGCAAGACCTGCATCGTGGTCAACCGCGACGTGGCCGGCTTCGTGACCACCCGGCTGATCTCGGCGCTGGTCGTGGAGGCGGTCAAGCTGTACGAGTCGGGGGTCGCCACGGCCGAGGACATCGACATCGCCTGCAAGTTGGGCTTCGGCCACGCGATGGGCCCGCTGGCCACCGCGGACCTGACGGGCGTGGACATCCTGCTGCACGCCGCGGGCAACATCTACACCGAGTCGCAGGACGAGAAGTTCGCCCCGCCGGAGATCATGCGCCGCATGGTCGACGCCGGCGACCTGGGCCGCAAGAGCGGCCAGGGCTTCTACACGTACTAACCGATTCACTCACAGGAGTGAATTCGGTCTCGGTTGGTTCACAGACGGCAACTTCTCCAGGCGACGAGCCGTCAGTTGTGTGAAGACATAAGAGACAGACCAGAGACAGACTGACGGATCGGCCGGGTCGGCGGACGCGCGATCGAGAGCGGGTTCGCGTCCCGCGGGGTTCGCGCCGGGGCTGCGTCCGGGTCCTGGCCCGGTCCCGGCTCGGGTCCTGGAGCTGGGGCCTGGCGCCGGGGCCTGGCCCGTACCGCCCGTGTCCCATCCAGCCCGACCGGTTCCATCGAGTCCGACCAGCTTCACCGAGTTCCACCGAGTTCCACCGAGCTTCACCGAGCTTCACCGAGTCCCACCGTCCGCCGGAACGATCCCGCCCGTACTGCCCGGGGAGTGACCATGCACATCAGGGGCGACCACGCCGAGCTGGTCGTCGGGGGGCGCCTCGACGTGCGCAGCGCGGCGGACGCCCGTACGGCGCTGCACACCGCGGTCGACTCCGGCCGCGGCGACCTGGTGCTGGACCTCACCGAGCTGGACTCGTGGGACGCGACCGGCCTCGGCGTGATCATGGGGGCCCACCGCAGGGCCGGCCGGGCCAACCGGCGGCTGGTGCTGCGCGGCGTCCCGCCGCAGATGCAGCGGCTGCTGGTGGCCACGCGGCTGCACCGCATCCTGGCGATCGAGGGCGGCGAGGCGCTGGTCCCGGCGGCGGCGCCGGCGGCGGTTTCGGCCGCGGCCGATCCGGCGGGTGCGGCCGGGACGACGGGCGGGGTCGGCGCGGTGGGCGCGGTGGGCGCGGTGGGCGCGGCCAAGACCGCGGGCGCGGGCGCCGCCGGAGCGGAAGCGGCCGAGGCCGAAAGGTGACGTTGGGCACGTAAGGGGAGCGCGGCACCCCCGCCCCTTCATGGATACTGTGCGAGCCTCTAGAGTTTGCGCATCGATGGCCAGGCGGCGTGCACACCGCACGCCGGAGCAGGGCGGCCGGGTCGGATTCCGCTTGCGGGCGGGGCCCCGCGGCCCGGGCAGGCCCCCACACGTTGACCCGCCTGGGGGGCGTACGACATGGACCAGCACCAGAACCCCTTCCCGGGCGGCGCGCCGGACGGCGAGGCGGACCCCGGCGACGCGGAGCGTTCCGGCGCGCCCGAACCCGGTGGCCCGCGCGGCGACGCCACGCCGCCCGAGGACGCCCCCAACCCTTTCATACGCCGCCCCGGCCTGCCCACGCGTGCGGCGGGCAGCGGCGCGGGCCCGTGGAGCGGCGGGCCCGGTCGGCGCGCGGCGCGCGGGGAGATGCCTGCGGGTGCGCAGGGGGACGGGACGTCGGGCGCGGCCGGGACGTCGGGCCGGCCGGAGGCCGGCGACGGCGCTGCGGACGCGGCGGGGCGCGGCGCCGCCGCGCAGGGCGGCCCGGGCGAGGGATTCGATCCGTTCGCGCCCTTCGACCTCGGCGGGGCGGACGGCGTGGAGCCGTCGCGCACGCCGGGCAGCGAGATCGAGCTGGCGTCCGGCCGTACGGTGGCCGTCTTCGGCGAGGCGGGCCGCGGCGCGGGCGAGCGCGATCGGGATCGTGACCGGGCTCGTGACCGGGACCCGCTGGGCGACTCGGGGGAGTTGACGCCGTTCGGCGTGCCCGCGCGGGACGCGGATGAGACGGACGGCGGTCCGGGCGATCCGGGTGGCCCGGCCGGCGGCGCCGGCGACGCGAGCGGTTTCGGCGGCGGCGTCCCGAGCGGCGGCTCGGCGCCATACGGCTTCGGCGGGCAGACCACGCCGCTGCCCGCGCTGCCGACCCGCGGCGCCCGCAAGGGCTCAGGCTTCGCGCCCGGCTCCTCCTTCGGCTCCGGGACGGGCGGCGCGCGCGGCGGCTTCGACGCATTCGGCCTCGGCGCCACGCCACCCCCGGCAGCCCCCGGCCCCGACGCCGCGTCGGACTCCGGCCCGAGCTTCGACCCCTTCGGCACCGGCGCGGTGCACTCGGACCCGGCCGATCCCGTACCCGGCACGGCAGAAGCCCCCGCCGCCCCGAGCGGTCCCAGCGCTCCCGGCACTTCCGGCGGTCCCGGCACCTTCGGCGCCCCGAGCGGCCCGGGCGCTTCGCGCGCCTCCGGCGCTTTCGCAGCCCCGAGCACCTCCGGCGACTCCAGCGCCCCGCGTGGCGCTCGCGCTCTCGGCCCGTCCGGCGGCCTGGGCGGTCCTGGTGGCTCCGGCGGTTACGGCGATCCGAGCGCCCTCGGCGGGTCCGGCACCTCCGGCGACTCCGGCGCGCCGCGTAACGCTCGGGCTCTCGGTCCCTCCAGTGGCCTGGGCGGTCCTAGTGGCCCGAGCGCTGCTGGCGACTCCGGCGGTTACGGCGATCCGAGCGCCCTCGGCGGTTCCGGCACCTCCGGCGACCCCAGCGCCCCGCGTGGTGCTCGCGCTCTCGGCGCTTCCGGCGGCCTGGGCGCTGCCGGTGGCTCCGGCGGTTCGGGCGGCCTGAGCGGTCCCGGTGCTCCGGGCGCCTCCGGTGGCCCTGGCGGCTCCGCGGACCCGAGCGCTGCCGGTGCTCCCGGCGGCCTCGGCGCTCCCGCGAGCCCCGGCGGCTCCGCCAACTCCGCCACCTCCGGCGCTCCCGCCAACTCCTCCGGCTCCGGGAGCTTCGACGGCTTCGCCGCCGGCGCCGGCGCCGGGCGTGGGGGAGCGCGGCGCAGGGCCGTACCTCCGTCCGCCGTACCGCCGGCCGGAGGCCGGTCCGCGGCCGGGGACCTCTTCGACTCCACCAAACCCGTACCGCGGGTGAACCGCCCCGCACGGGACCCGCTCGCGCCCGAGCTGAACACCCCCAGTGGCGGCACCGCCCGCGTCCCCCGCATCGTCGCGGGCGACTTCCTGCTCACCGTGAACTCCGTCGACGGCACCGAGGTCGCGCCGTGCCCGCCCGAGGAGCGGCCCGCCCCGGTGCGCCGCACCCGCGAGGAGCGCGCCGCGCGGATGGCCGCGGCCCGCCCCGCGCCGCCGCCCGGGCCGCCCGCGCCCGAACCCCCGCTGCTGGAGCGCGACGAGGAGCGCGAGCGGCTGATCCGGCTGCTGGCCCGCGGGCGCTCGGTCCGCGTCACCGGGGCGTCCGGCTCCGGCCGTACCGCGCTGCTGGACTCCGTCGCCAACGCCTGCGGGGACCTCGCGCCGTACGGCGTGCTGCGGCTGTCCGGCTACCACCGCACCTCCGCCGACGTCCTCCAGGACCTCTACGCCCTCGTTTACGCCACGCCCGCAGGCCCGTCCGGCGGCCCCGGCTCCGGCGGCGGGGGCGTGAGCGGCGGTGTGGGCAGCGGCAGCGCGAGCGGTGGCGGCGTCCCCGCGTACCGGCCGGGTCCCGCGGAGCTGGCCGACCTGCTCAAGGACGTCGGCGCGGTCGTAGTCCTCGACGACCTGGAGTTCGGCGGGGCCGCGCTCGAAGAGGTGCTGGCGACGGCGCCCGAGTGCGCGTTCCTGATGTCCGCCACGCCGGACGTCGCCGCGCCCGCGGCCGAGTCGGGCGTCGAGGAGGTCTTCCTCTCCGGGCTCACCCGCACCGCCTGCGTCGACCTGCTGCAACTCGTCGCGACCCGGCCGCTGGAGGAGGACGAGCGGGCCTGGGCGGCGGACCTGTGGTTCGAGTCCGAGGGGCTGCCGCTGCGGTTCGTGCAGGCGGGTGCGCTGCTGCGGCAGCGCGACGCGCTGCGGACCCCGCAGGACCAGCCGGACTGGGACGACTCCGTCTGGGAGAACGGCTCGCCGGGCGCGGGCGGCACCGGTGGCGCCGGGAGTTCCGGCGGTGCCCCCGGCGTGGTCGGCGCTGTCGGGGCTGTCGGGACGCAGGGCTCGACGCCGCCTCCGCTGCCGGACCTCAGCGCGTTCGACGGGCCCAGCGCCTTCGATGCGCTCAGCGCGTTCGACCGGCCGGACAAGGCCGGAGCGGCGGGCACGGGTGCGGGCACGGACGCGGGTACGGGCACAGGTGCCGGTTCGGGTTCGGCAGGCGTCGGCGGTACGTCCCCGGCGGGCGGCCCCGGCGGCCCGGGTAGTCGTACCGGAGCCCGCGGACGTACGGCTGGTGACCCGGGGACCTCCGGCGCGCGGGGGGCCGGCTCGCGGGCCGGCGACCCGGTGCTGCGGCTGCCCGCCGAGGACGTACCGCTGCCCTCCCTCGCGCAGAGCGCCGCGCCCGCGGAACTGCTCGCGTCTCGGCTCGGCGAGTCGGCGCGCGAGGCGCTGGCGTTCGCGGTCGCGCTGGACGGCGAGTGCCCGCACTCCTCGCACCTGCCGGCGCTGGTCGGCGACACCCGCGGGGACGCGGCGCTCGGCGAGCTGACCGCGGTCGGCCTCGCGGTGCCGGTCGCCTCGCACTTCCGTCTCGCGGCGGGCGTCGCGCAGCAGCTGTCGACCGCGCTGGCCGCGGAGGGCGAACTGTCCGACGTACAGGCGCACACCGCGGCCCTCCACTACTCCTGGTGGACCGGCCACCCCTCGGTCACGCCCGAGCGCGCGGCGAGCGAGGCGGAGGCGGTGCTCGCCGCGATGAGCGCGTGCCGCGACGGCGGCCACGCGAGTGCGGCGGTCCTGCTGGCGCGTACGGTCGCGCCGGTCTTCGCTGCGGCGCTGCACTGGGGTGCGTGGGAGCGGGCGCTGCGGATCGGCCAGGAGGCCGCGCGGCTGTCCGGCGAGGTCGCGGAAGAGGCGTACTTCCACCACGAGTTGGGCGTGCTCGCGCTGTGCACCGGCAACACCGACCGGGCCCGCGCCGAACTGGAGGCGTCGATCGCGCTGCGCGGCGCGCTGGCGGACCGGCAGGGCACGACGGTCGGGCGGCGCACGCTGGCGCTCCTCGCGGACCGGGAGCTGGCGGCGGCGGGGATGCTGCCGGCGTTCGCGGAGCTGCCGCCGGGGGAGGGCGCGGCGGCGGGCGACGGCGACACGGTCGTGATCGCCAAGGTGCCCGGGCCGGCGGGCGTGGGCGCAGGGGCGGGCGCGGGTGCAGCTGCGCACGCGGCGCGGCGGTCGCGGCGCAAGCTCGTCGCGGCGGGCGCGGGGGTGGCGATCCTCGCCATCGTCGGCGGCATCGTGGCGGTCGGCGCGTCGTCCGGCTCGGGCGACGCCCCCAACCAGGTCAAGCCCATCGAGTCCGTCGAGCAGGACGCCCCCGACACCACGCAGGCCCCCCCGGCCGACGGCACCACAGCGTCCC
>JAJSZB010000579.1:0-2914 GCA_050613715.1 Streptomyces sp. IBSBF 3018 | reverse complement strand
GGTCCGGGCGCCGCAGGTCCGGGCGCCGCAGAGGCGAGGCGGGCCGCGGGGACGGCGGGCGCGGTCGGCCTGGGCGGCGCGGACGGGTGGGTCGCCTGGGCGGCGCGCGGACCGGGGAAGCCCGTGACGGCGGGTTCCGCGGGCGCGCCGGGGGCGGCCGGTGCGGGGTCCGGGACCGGCGCACGTCCGGCGGGAAACCGCCCCCCGGCCGGGAGCGGTTCGGCGAACGGGAAGCGTTCGCCGGCCGCCGGGGGCACGGAATCGGGAGCCGGTGCGGCACCCGCGGCCCGTACGGAATCCGGGACCGGCGCGGCACCCGCGGCCCGTACGGGACCCGGGGTCGTCACAGAACCCGCAGCCGGTACGGCATCCGGAGTCGTCGCAGGACCCGCGGCCGTCACGGAACCCGCGGTCCACAGGGGGTCCGCGGTCCGTACGGGACCCGGGGTCGTGGCGTCCGGGCCGGTCGAGGGGATGAGCAGCCGCGGCAGGACGACCACCGCGGTGGTGCCGCCGCCGGCCCGCGGCGTCAGGTGGACGCGGACGGCGTGCCGGTGGGCGAGCCGCGCGACCACGTAGAGGCCCATGCCGGAGACCGCGCCGGGAGGCGTCGGATCGGGGTCGGCGAGCACCGCGTTGAGCGCGTCGAGGCGGCTGCCCGGTACGCCGAGCCCGGTGTCGTCGACGCACAGCAGCACCTCGCCGTCGGCCGACACCGTCGCGCTGACGTGGACTTCGGCGCCGGGCGCGGAGAACGCCGCGGCGTTGTCCAGGAGTTCGGCGACGAGGTGGCTGATGTCGTCGGCGGCGCGGCCGGCCACCAGCGCCTCCGGGAGCGCGCGGATCACCACCCGTTCGTACGCCTCGATCTCCGAGACCGCGGCGCGGGCCACGTCGATCAGCGGGACCGGGGTGGGGGTGGCGCCGTGGCTGTGCTCGGTGCCGGTGAGCACCAGCAGGTTCTCGCTGTTGCGCCGCATCCGGGTGGCGAGGTGGTCGAGGCGGAACAGCACGGCCAGCCGGTCCGGGTCCTCCTCGTCGCCCTCCAGGCTCTCGATCAGGGCGAGTTGGCGTTCGACCAGGCCGAGGGTGCGCAGCGAGAGGTTGACGTAGGTGATCTGCTGGGCGTTGCGGGCGGCGGCCGCGGCGAGGCGCGCGGCGATCTCGTCGCGGCTGCGTGCGAGGTCCTCGCGGCTGCGCAGCAGGCCCTCGCGCTCGACGGCGAGGGCGGTGCCGGCCTCGGCGGCCGCGGTGCGCTGGGCGGTGATCTCGTGCACCCGGCCGCGCAGCGAATGGGCCTCGTGGGTCAGCGCGTTGATCCGCCGGGCCACCGCGGCGAACTCGTCCGCGCCGATCACCTGCGCACCCTGCCCGCTGTCGGGGTCGGCGCGGGACCAGCGGTGCAGCGCGGCCAGCGGGCGGTTGATGCCGCGGAACAGGTTGACCAGCACGCCGACCAGCAGCGCCGCGCACAACACGGCGAGCGCGACGCGCAGTTCGAGCACGGTGACGCGGTGGTCGCGGTCGGCCGCGGCGGCCCGCGCCTCGTCGGTGGCCGCTGACGCCACGACGCCGCGCACCAGCGCGAGCCGTGCGGTCAGCGCCGTGTTGACCGAGGATGCGGACATGTCCCGGTCGTCGGGGGTGAGTTCGCCGTCGACGAGCAGCCGGTCCAGGTCGTGGTCGGCCTGTGCGACGTCCGCGCCGGTGACGGTCCGGTCGTAGCGGGCCCGCAGTGCGGCGGGCGCGACCGCGCGGAACTCCGCGAGGGCGGCCTGCTCCTGGACCCCGGCGGACTGCGCGGCGGCGACCAGGGTGCGCTGCGTGCCGTCCGCGGTGAGCGCGGCGACCAGGTAGCCGCGCTGCGCGGCTGCGGCGTCGGCGGCCCGGCCGAGCGGCGCGGTCACCGGGCCGGACAGCCGCCCGAGCGCGTCGACGAGCGGCTGGTACGCGGCCATGACCGCGGAGGGCGGGTCGTCGCCGGTGAGGGCCTGGCGGCGTACGGACTCCAGCGTCGCGAGCGAGGTGCGGACGTCGGCGGGTGCGGTGGGGCGTACCTCGGCGAGTTGACGGTCGGCGCGGGCGCGGTCGGCGGGGGCGAGCCCCGGGCCCGCGCCCTTGTCGCGGTCGGCGGCGGCGAAGGCGGCGAGGGCGTCGCGCTCGTCGGCGAGGGTCTGTGCGAGGACGACGGCCCGCTCGGCGGTGGCGGCGGATCCGACGCGGTCCTGCGCGGCCGACAGGTCGCCCGCGGCGAGCGCGACGCCGGGGGCGGCGGCGGCGAGTACGGCGGCGGTGCAGGTCAGCAGCGCGCCGAGCATCCGGTGCCGGAGCCGCCGGGGGCGGCGGACTCGGCGGAGTGCGTGTCGTTCACGCAAGGTCGGCTCGCATTCAGGTCTCCTGCCGGGCAGAGTCGCTCCGACCCTGACAGGGCGCCTCCGGCGCGGGCCAGGCGTGGTGGGTGGTGACACTCGAACGAGTGAATGTGCGCTGACGCTGATCCCCCCAAACCCCCCTTTCTCCAGCTCCCCGCAGGTGCGCCCCCCACGCGGCGCCAAGCGTCAAGCCCACCAGGTACGCGCCACCCGACGCCGAGCGTCAAGCCCACCAGGGGCGCGCCCCCCGACGCCGAGCGTCAAGTCATCCAGGGGCGCGGGGAACTGCGCGAGCAACCTCCCCCAGAGCTTCGCCTGGGAGGTACCCCCAGCAACCCGCGGGTCGTCACCGGACCAAAGGGGCAGATCGGTCCTCCCCCAGAGCTTCGCCTGGGAGGTACCCCCAGGACCACCCGCCGGTAGACGGCTGATGGGGGTACCTCCCGGACGGAGTCCGGGGGAGCAGTTCCCCGCGCCCCTTGAACTCAACGCCCGGCGTCAAGCTCACCTGGGGCGTGGGGTGGGGCCGCAGGGGCGGCGCC
>JAJSZB010000578.1:0-2917 GCA_050613715.1 Streptomyces sp. IBSBF 3018 | reverse complement strand
CTCCGGGGGCCGGGTGGGGGGTTCCGGGCAGGAGGCCGTATGTGGCGATCAGTGCGTTCGCCTCGACCGGATCGCCGAGCCTGGTGCCGGTGCCGTGCGCCTCGATCACGTCGACGTCGTCGGCGGTGAGGCGCGCGTCGGCGAGGGCCTGGCGGACAACCTCGCGCTGGGCCCCGCCGTCGGGGGCGGTGAGTCCGTTGGACGCGCCGTCCTGGTTGACGGCGGTGCCGCGGATCACCGCGAGCACCGGGTGGCCGGCCCGCCGCGCGTCGGCGAGCCGCTCCAGCACCAGCACGCCCACGCCCTCCGCGAACGACGTCCCGTCCGCGTCCGCGGAGAACGGCTTGGCGCGCCCGTCCGGCGCCAGCCCACCCTGCCGGCTGAACTCCGTGAGCATGCCCGGCGTCGACATCACGGTCACCCCGCCCGCCAGCGCGAGCGGGCACTCGCCGCGGCGCAGCGCCCGTACCGCCAGGTGCACGGCGACCAGCGACGACGAGCACGCGGTGTCCACGGTCAGCGCCGGCCCGCGCAGGCCGAGCGTGTACGCGATCCGGCCGGACAGCACGCTCGACGCCGTGCCGGTCAGCAAGTGGCCGTCCGCGCCGCCGTCCTGACGGTGCAGACGCGGACCGTAGTCCGAGGCCATCGCTCCGACGTAGACGCCGACCGGCTCGCCCTCCAGCGTGCCGGGCCGCACCCCCGCCTGTTCGAGGGCCTCCCACACGGTCTCCAGCAGCAGCCGCTGCTGCGGGTCCATGGCCAGCGCCTCGCGCGGGCTCAGCCCGAAGAAGGCCGCGTCGAACAGCGGCGCCTCGTGCAGGAAGTAGCCGCCCGGCGCGGCGCACGCGCCGGGCTCGCCGTCCCGGCCGAGCAGCTCGTCCAGGTCCCAGCCGCGGTCCGACGGCAGCTCGCCGATCGCGTCCGTCCCGCCGGCCACGAGCCGCCACAGGTCGTCGGGGTTCGCGACGCCGCCGGGGTAGCGGCAGCTCATCGCCACGACGGCGATCGGCTCGGCGTCCGGGTCGTCACCGTCGGCGTCGAGGTACCCGGCGCCCGTGTCCACGCCCGTGTCCTCGTCGGCGTCGGCGTCCGCGTCGGCTCCGATGTCCGCCTCCGCCTCTGCCTCGGCCTCCGCCCCCGCCTCCGCGGAGGCGTCCGTGAGCGCGCCCGCGTCGCCCGCCTGCTCCGCCAGCAGCCCGGCCAGGTGCGCGGCGACGCGCTTCGGGCTCGGGAACTCGAACAGCAGTGTGCTCGGCAGCGGGAGCCCGGTCGCGGACCTGAGCCGGTTGCACAGGTCGACCGTGCCCTGCGAGTCCAGCCCGAGGTCGGTGAAGCTGCGCCCGGCGTCGAGGGCGGCGGCGTCCGCGTGGCCCAGGACCGCGGCGGTGGCGGTGGCGACCAGGTTGCGTACGGCGCCGGACGGCTCGCCCGCGCCGGCCGTGCCGCCGGCCCCGGGGCGTACCGCGGACGCGGCGACCGGCGCCCGCCCGCCCGTGTGCGTCGACGCGGAAACGCCTGACGCAGAGCCCGGGCGCCGCGTCCCGACGCCCTGACCCCGCGCGGCCGCGCCGCCCTCCAGCCAGTGCCGCTCGCGCTGGAAGGCGTACGTGGGCAGGTCCGTGACGCGCGCACCGTCCGGTGCGGCCTCGGGCGTCCAGTCGACGTCCGCCCCGGCCGCGAACGCCTCGGCGAGGCTGCGCAGCACGCGCGTGCCGTCGCCCTCGTCGCGGCGCAGCGTGCCCACGGCGGCGGCGTCGTACCCCGCGCGCTCCGCGGTCCTGCCGATCGCGCCGGTCAGCACGGGGTGCGGGCTGCTCTCCACGAACAGCGCGCAGCCGTCGGCGAGCGCGGCCGACGTGGCCTCGGCGAACCGCACGGGGTTGCGCAGACTGTCGTACCAGTAACCGGCGTCGAGCCGCGCGGTGTCGATCAGGCCGCCGAACGCCGAGGAGTAGAAGGGGATGTCGACCGACCGGGGGCGTATCCCGTCCAGGGCGGCCAGGAGTTCCGCACGCAGCGGCTCGACCGCGGGGGAGTGCGACGCGTAGTCGATGGGCAGCACCCTCGCCCGTACGCCGTCCGCCTCGAAGCCGGCGGCCAGCTCGGCCAGGGCGGCCTCGGGCCCCGAAAGGACCGTGGCGTCAGGGCTGTTGATCACGCTGACGCACACATCGGTGAGCCCCGCGATGCGCTCCTCGGCGACCGCGGCGGGCGCCGCCACCGCGAGCATCGCGCCGCTGACCCCGCGCAGCAGCCGGCTGCGCAGCGCGCTGACCCGGGCCGCGTCGTCGAGGCCGAGCGCGCCGACGACGGTCGCCGCGGCGATCTCGCCCTGCGAGTGGCCGAGCACCGCGTCCGGGTGCACGCCGCGCGCCCGCCACACCTCGGCGAGCGACACCGTCATCGCCCACAGGGCCGGTTGCACGACGTCGACCCGGTCGAAGCCGGGTGCGCCGGGCGCCTGCCGGAGCACGTCCATCAGATCGAAGTCGGTGTACGGCGCGAGCGCCTGCGCGCACGCGGCGAGCCGTTCGGCGAACGGGCCCGGCAGGTCCATCAGACCGCGGGCCATCTCCGGCCACTGCGAGCCCTGTCCGGGGAAGACGAACGCCCGCCGGCCGGACACCGCGCGCCCGACGGTGACCGAGGGCCCCGGTAGTCCGGCGGCCAACTCGCCGACACCCGCGACCAGTTCGGCCCGGTCGGCGCCGAGCAGCACGGCGCGGTGCTCGAAGCGGGAGCGGGTCCGCAGCAGCGACACGGCGATGTCTGCGGCCGTGGGGCCGGGGCGCTCGCGCAGGTGCTCCTCCAACCGCGCGGCCTGGCCGCGCAGGGCGGCGGCCGAACGCCCGGACAGCGTCCACACGGTGGTGGGGGGCGCGGCGGCGGGGGCGGTGGTCGCGCCGGGCGCACC
>JAJSZB010000577.1:0-2920 GCA_050613715.1 Streptomyces sp. IBSBF 3018 | reverse complement strand
GGGTGCGAACCCGTGCGGGGCGCGTCGGGGGCGGCCGTACCGTTCCCGGGGCCGGCCGGCTGGGCCTGCGGCCCGCCCCAGGCGCCCCAGGGCGCGGGCGGCGGCGCGGGCACGGGCTCGCGCGGCCCGAACGCCGCGGTCAGGCACAGGTGGGCGAGCATCGCCGCGGCGGACCAGGCGACCAGAGCGCTCTTGGCGCGCAGGTCCAGCGGCCCGTCGAAGACCTTCTTGGGGCCGACCGCCTTGGCGTGCGCGACGATGTCGGTGGTCGGGCCGAGCGCCACGCCGATCCGCCAGCCGACCACGGAGGCCAGCACGCCGCCCGCGGCCAGGCCCAGCACCACCGCGACGCCGCCCTTGCGGAACCGCCAGAAGACCAGCGCGGCGGTCACGACGCCCAGCGCCGCGGCGATCAGCACGAAGGTGCCGTCGCCCCCGATCGCCTCCTCGCCCTCGGTGTCCTTCAGGTAGACCGCCTGGCCGTCGGAGATCATCGGCACCCGGGGCGCCAGCCACACCCACAGCAGCCCGAGGACCACGCCGCAGACCGTCACCAGCGCCGCGATCAGCAGGCCGCGGCCGATCTCGCGCGGGACGGACGCGGACCCGCCGCCGTCCCCTGCGGAGTCGTCCTTGCCCCCGGGATACGGCGGCAGGTGGGGCGGCTGTTCGTGCGGCGTCAGGGGTGCGGTCACCAGCCCATCGTGCCAGGTCTCCCTGTCAGCCGCGGCATCGACCGGTCCGTGCGGGGGCCTCGCGCGGCGTCAGCGCACCGCGGCCCTGCGGTAGGCCCAGGTGGCCACGCCCAGCGAGGCCACGCCGACCGCGGCGCACACCGACAGGTCGCCGAGCACCGCGGCCCAGTGCACCGCGCCGGCGCCGGCGAAGGTGCGGGCGTACGCCTCCACGCCGTACGTGGACGGCAGCAGGTCGCGCACCCAGCGGATCGGCGCGGGCATGTGGGAGGCGGGCAGCACGCCGAGCAGCAGCGCCGCGGACATGCCCAGCTGGCCGAAGAGCGTGGCGATCTCCAGCCGCGGCGCGAGCAGTCCGAGCGCGGCCCCCAGCCCCGACAGCGCGGCCCCCGCCAGCGGGATCACCAGCAGCAGCACCCACAGCCCGGCGAAGGTCAGGTGGAACAGCGCGCAGCCGGCGACCGCGGTGACCAGCGTGCCGGGCACGGTGAACGACGCGTACGCCGCGGCCGTCCCCAGCACCACCGAGGCCGGCGGCACCGGCAGCGTCGCGTAGTGGTCGAGGCCGCCGGAGGCGCGCAGCTGGCCGAAGTACTGGGCGAGCAGGTTCAGCGCGACGAAGGCGACGACCAGCACGCTGGAGCCGGCCACGACCGAGCGGGCGGCCTCGCCGTCGCCGGCGTGCACCACACCGCGCATCATGATCATGATGCCGATGGACTGGAAGGTCGCCACGAATAGCAGCGGCACGCGGGCGACCCGGGCGCGCGAGAGCTGGGCGCGGTAGACGGCGGCGAAGGCGGGGAGCAGCCGGGCCCGGGGCGCGAGCGGCTGCGGCTCGCGGACGGACCCGGCGGGCGCGGCCGGGCGGCCCGGCGCGGCGTGGTCCTGGTGTTCCGGGCGTTCCGGCCCGGCCGGCGCGACGACGGTCACCGGCTGCCTCCCCTGTGTGCGGCCCTGCGGACGGCCGGGCGTACGGACCCGCGTACGGCACGGTGTACGGACCCGTGTACGGCACGGCGTACGGCCCGGCGCGCGGGCCTGCGGACGGCGGCGGGTCCGCGTCCGGCCCGCGGCCGCGACGGCTGTGCCCACGATGGCCGCGACGGCCGCGACGGCCGCGTCATGCCTTCACCAGTCCCTCGCCGCTGCCGCCGAGCGCCAGGTAGACGTCCTCCAGGCTGGGGACGGTGAGCGTGAAGTCGTCCAGCGCGGCGAAGGCGGGGCCGCCGGTGATCTCGGCGACGGCGGCGCGGGCCCGGTCCTGCGGCAGCCGCAGCGTCCAGCGGCGGCCGGAGACCTCGGCGAGCGGGCGCAGCGCGGCGAGCGCGGGCAGGGCGGGCGGCTCCTGCCGCCACACCAGGTCCAGGCGGACGTCGCCGGCGACCAGGGCGCGCAGCGCGGCCGGGGTGTCGCAGGCGATCACCTTGCCGCGGTCGAGGACCGCGACGCGGTCCAGGACGGTCTCGGCCTCTATGACGTTGTGGGTGACGAGCAGGACGGTGACGCCGCGTTCGGCGCGGCGGCGGTCGATCGCGGACCACACCGCGCGGCGGGCGACCGGGTCCATGCCGGTGGTCGGCTCGTCCAGCACCAGGACGGGGCGCTCGCCGACCAGGACGGCGGCCAGGCAGGCGAGGCGGCGCTGGCCGCCGGAGAGCTTCTTCAGCGGGCGGCCGGCGAGCGGGCCGAGGCCGAGTTCGTCGAGGACGGCGTCGCGGGCGGCGCGGGCGGCGGGCGCGTCCAGGCCGCGCAGCCGGCCGGTGGTCTCGGCGGCCAGCGCGACGGTCAGCTCGTCCAGCGCGGTGGACTCCTGGCCGAGGTAGCCGATCAGGCGGGAGGCGCGGTCGGGGTGGCGGACCAGGTCGTGGCCGAGGACGTCGATACGGCCGGCGTCGGGGCGCAGCAGGCCGGTGATCTGGCGGACCAGGGTGGTCTTGCCGGCGCCGTTCGGGCCCAGGATGCCGAAGAGTTCGCCGGTGCGGACGTCGAGGTCGATGCCGTCGTTGGCGCGGACGGCGGGGGCGGCGGGGTGCGCGGCGCGGCGGCTCAGGCGGCGCGGCTGGGCGCCGCCCGCGGGGTAGGTCCGCACCAGGGCGCGGACGCGGACCGCGCACGCCGGGTCGGCGGGCGCGGGGGGCCGCGTGGCCGTCGTCTGCTGCGTGGCCGTCCTCACGCCGCCCGAGCCTACGCGATGCGCCTCGGGCGCCGTTCACCCCTTCCCC
>JAJSZB010000576.1:0-2921 GCA_050613715.1 Streptomyces sp. IBSBF 3018 | reverse complement strand
ACCCCACCCTCCTCGCCGACATCGCGGCCTACGCGGCCCTCCCCTAGCCCGCCCGGCAACGGCAACGCCGAGCGTTCACATCAGGGGCGCGGGGAACCGCGCGACGAGCCACCCACGAGGGCTGGGTCCGGAACCGTCCGAACCACCCCTTCGGGCCGGTGAGGCCGGTTCCGGCGGGGCCGGGAGAATGGGGGGATGGACGACGTCGAGAGGTTCGCGCGGCTGTTCACGCCCGAAGGGCAGACCGTGCTGGACGAGGTGCGCGACCTCCGCGCCGGGGAGGAGCTCGCGGCGGCGACCCGGCTGCGGCGCACGTACGACGCGGACCTCGTCGCCACCGCCCTCACCCAGTCCCTCCTGCGCCGCCGCGCGAGCGCCAAGTTCGGCGCGGACGCGGCCCGCATGTACTTCACGCCGAACGGCGCCGAGCAGGCGACCCGCGCGACCGTCGCCACCCACCGCGCCGACCGCTTCCGCGCCCTCGGCGTCCGCCGCCTCGCCGACCTGTGCGGCGGCATCGGCGGTGACGCCCTCGCCCTGGCCCGCGCGGGCATCGACGTCCTCGCGGTCGACCGCGACCCGCTGACCTGCGCGGTGGCCCGCGCCAACGCCGACGCGCTGGGCCTGGCCGACCGCATCGAGGTGCGCTGCGCCGACGTCGCGGACGTCGACACCACCGGGTACGACGCGGTGTTCGTGGACCCCGCCCGCCGCACCGCCCGCGGCCGCACCTTCGACCCCGAGGCGTACCAGCCCCCGCTGTCCTGGGCGGTGGCCGCCGCCCGCGCGGTCCCGTACGCCGCGGTGAAGGTCGCCCCCGGCATCCCGCACGACGCGGTGCCGCACGACGCCGGGGCGGAGTGGGTGTCGGACGGCGGCGACGTGAAGGAGGCGGCGCTGTGGTTCGGCACCGGGCCGGGTTCCGTACGCGCCACGCTGCTGCCGTCGGGCGCGCAGCTGACCGGCCGGGCCGCCGCACCCGAGATCCCGCCGGTACGCGCGCCGGGCCGGTTCCTGTACGAGCCGGACGGCGCGGTGATCCGCGCCCATCTGGTCGGCGAGGTGGCCGCGCGGCTGGGCGGCGGGCTGATCGACGCGACCATCGCCTACGTCACCGCGGACGCGCCGCTGTCCACGCCGTACGCGACCGGGTACGAGATCCACGACGTGCTGCCGTTCAACCTCAAGCGGCTCAAGGCGCTGCTGCGCGAGCGCGAGGTGGGCACGCTGACGGTGAAGAAGCGGGGCTCCGCGGTGGAGCCGGAGGAGGTCAGACGGCGGGTCAGGCCGAAGGGCCCGCACGCGGCGACGGTCTTCCTGACCCGGGTGGCGGGCGCGCCGTCGATGCTGATCGGCGGACCCCTGCACGGGAGTTGACGCGCCGTCGGCTCATACGTCGGCCGACGCGGACCCCAGGACGGCCCGGGCCGCGGTCAGTTCTCCACGGACACCGAGACGAAGCGCCAGCGGTGCACCTCGCGGCGGACCAACTCGGCCGGGGGGTCGGCGAGTTCGGGCAGCTCCGCGGCGTAGGAGGCGTCCCACCACGTCAGCACCAGGACCCGGTCGCCGGGCGCGGTGAGGAACTCCCTGCGGCGCGGGGACCCGGGCAGCGACGTCGCCGACTCCCGTGCCCAGTCGAGGAGTTCGCCGCCGCGTCCCTCGGCGGCGGCGGCCTCCCACATCAGCGTGACGGTCATCCGTAGAGGTTGTCCTTGCTCAACTCGTGCACGTGGTCGTGGTGGTGGGCGTGGCCGTGCGCGCCGCCGCTCCGGTGGACGTGACCGTGACCGTGCGCGCCGGGCGTCGTGCCGTGCGTGTCGTCGGCACCGTGCGTGTGGCCGGGCACGGAGATCTCGGTGACCGGCAGCGAGGAGTCCGCGGGCAGGTCGAACGTCGACGCGGGCCGCCCCCGCGCGACCATCTCGGCGCCGAGCGCGGCGACCATCGCGCCGTTGTCCGTGCACAGCTTGGGCCGCGGCACCCGCAGCCGGATGCCGGCGGCCTCGCAGCGTTCCAGCGCGAGCGCGCGCAGCCGGGAGTTGGCGGCCACTCCCCCGCCGATCATCAGGTGGTCGACCCCGTTGTCCTTGCAGGCGCGGACCGCCTTGCGGGTCAGCACGTCGACCACGGCCTCCTGGAACGACGCGGCGACGTCGGCCACCGGCACGTCCTCGCCCTCCCGGCGGCGGGCCTCGACCCAGCGGGCGACCGCGGTCTTCAGCCCGGAGAAGGAGAAGTCGTACAGCGGGTCCTTCCCGCCGGTCAGGCCGCGCGGGAAGGCGATCGCGGCCGGGTCGCCGTCCCGGGCCCTGCGGTCGACGACCGGGCCGCCGGGGAAGCCGAGCCCGAGCACCCGGGCGACCTTGTCGAACGCCTCGCCGGCCGCGTCGTCGATGGTCGCGCCCAGCGGCCGGACGTCGCTGGTGATGTCCGGGGCCAGCAGCAGCGAGGAGTGGCCGCCGGAGACCAGCAGCGCCATCGTCGGCTCGGGCAGCGCGCCGTGTTCGAGCTGGTCGACGCAGATGTGCGAGGCGAGGTGGTTGACGCCGTAGAGCGGCTTGCCGAGCGCGTAGGCGTACGCCTTGGCGGCCGAGACGCCGACGAGCAGCGCGCCGGCCAGGCCCGGGCCCGCGGTGACCGCGATGCCGTCGAGGTCGCGCGCAGCGACCCCGGCGTCGGCCAGGGCGCGGCGGATGGTGGGGACCATCGCCTCCAGGTGGGCGCGGCTGGCCACCTCGGGGACGACGCCGCCGTAGCGGGCGTGCTCGTCGACGCTGGAGGCGACCGCGTCGGCCAGCAGGGTGTGCCCGCGCACGATGCCGACGCCGGTCTCGTCGCAGGAGGTCTCGATGCCCAGGACAAGGGGTTCGTCAGCCATGCTTTTCCTCGGACGGTTCGGGTCGGGCGGGGTCGGGGGC
>JAJSZB010000575.1:0-2940 GCA_050613715.1 Streptomyces sp. IBSBF 3018 | reverse complement strand
GGGGCGGGGCGCGGCGCGGGAGCCGGGCGGAAGACGGCGGCGCCCGGGGCGGCGGTCGGGCCGTACGCGCCGCCGCGGGTGCGGGAGCCGTCGTTCATGCCGGTGCCGGGCGCGCCGGACGCGGGCCCGTCGCCCGCGGCGTCCGGGGTGCCCGCGGCACGGCCCGCGGGGGACGAGCAGGCCGAACCCCTCTACGCGCCGGCCCGCAGGGTGCTGCGGGTGCTGCCACTCGGCGCGGGGCTGGCGCTGGTCGGGCTCGGCATCGGGTTTCTGGGGTGGCGGCTGCGGCGGGGGTAGGCGGGGAGCGGCCGCGTGGCGCCTCGCGCGGCCCGGCGGTTCGAGCGCGGCCCGGCGGTTCGAGCGCGGCCCGGCGGCTCGGGCGCGGGCCGGGCCGGTCCGGCGGGGCTCCGGGCGGGGGCTCAGGTGGTGAGGAGCACCTTGCCGATGTGGGTGCTCGACTCCACGACCCGGTGGGCCTCGGCGGCCTCGGCGAGCGGGACGGTGCGGTCGATGATCGGGCGGACCGTGCCGGCCTCGATCAGCGGCCAGACGTGCTCGCGCACCGCGGCGACGATCGCGGCCTTCTCGCCGAGCGGGCGCGGGCGCAGCGAAGTCGCGGCGACGGCGGCGCGCTTGGCCAGCAGGGCGCCGAGGTCGAGTTCGCCCTTGACGCCGCCCTGGAGGCCGATCACGACGAGGCGGCCGTTGACCGCGAGCGCGTCCACGTTCCGCGACAGGTACTTGGCGCCCATGATGTCGAGGATCACGTCGGCGGTGACCTCCTCGGCGAAGTCCTGCTCGCGGTAGTTGACGAGGATGTCCGCGCCCAGGTCGCGGCAGGCGGCGAGCTTGTCGGCGCTGCCCGCGGTGACCGCGACGGTTGCGCCGACCGCCTTTCCGAGCTGGACCGCCATCGTGCCGATGCCGCTGGACCCGCCGTGCACCAGCAGCGTCTCGCCCGGCCGCAGGTGAGCGACCATGAAGACGTTCGACCAGACGGTGGAGGTGACCTCGGGCAGCGCGGCGGCCTCCACGAGGTCGACTCCCTTGGGCACGGGCAGCAGTTGGCCGGCCGGCACCGCGACCTTCTGCGCGTAGCCGCCGCCGGCCAGCAGCGCGCACACCTCGTCGCCGACCGACCAGCCCGAGACGCCGGGACCGACCTCGGCGATCCGCCCCGAGCACTCCAGGCCGGGGTACGGCGACGCGCCCGCCGGCGGGTTGTAGTGGCCGCGTCGTTGCAGCACATCGGCCCTGTTCACGGCGCTCGCCGCGACGTCGACGACGACCTCGCCGTCGCCCGCCACGGGGTCGGGCACCTCGGCCCAGGTCAGCGCTTCCGGTCCACCGGGCTGGGGAATCGTGATCGCGTACATGCGGGCGAGGCTACTCCGCGGACGCCGCCGGGGCGTTCGACGCGTCGCAGGTCAGCGCCGCGCGCTCGGACGGTCGGACAGTCGGGTGTTCGGATGGTCCGGCCTTCGGACTGTCGGACGGTCGGCTTGTCCGCCAACCGGCCGGGATGACGTCACGATGAGCCGACGAGCCGATGAGCTGACGTAATGGCCTGATGAGGAGATGACCAGGTGACCAGATGGTGAGGTGACGGGATGATCACCGTACGGTCCGGTGATCTGGCATACGGCATCCGGTGATCCGGTCACTGCCGTCCGCTCGTACGGCGTCCGCGCATGCGGAAGGGGGCTGCCGAACGGATTCGGCAGCCCCCTTCCCGTGTCGGGTCGGCGCTACGTCAGTGGCGCGGTGGTCGGGCCCGCGCGGTGGATCGCGATCAGCCGGTCCGTCGGCTCCAGCGCCGCCACCTCGGGGTCGTCGTGGTCGAGCAGCCGGTGGCCGCGCTTGACGGAGACCACCAGGTCGGCGATCTCGCGGGGCGCCTTGCCCACCTCCTGCTTGGTGACCGGGCGCTCGATCAGGTCGAGCCCGCTGCCGTAGGTGATCAGGTCGTCCATCACCTGGCCGACGCTCGGGCTCAGCATCGACAGGCCGAGCAGCCGGCCGGCCGCGCTGGAGCTGGTGATCACCGCGTCCGCACCGGACTGCCGCAGCAGCGGGGCGTTCTCCTCCTCGCGCACGGACGCGACGATGTGCGCGCTCCGGTTGAGCTGACGCGCGGTCAGCGTGACGAGGACCGCCGTGTCGTCGCGCTGCGCCGCGATGACGATCTGCCGGGCGCGGGCGACCTCGGCGCGCAGCAGCACGTCGTTGCGGGTGCCGTCGCCGACCACGCCCACGTACCCCTCGTCGGCCGCCGCCTGGACGACCTTCGGGCTGGGGTCGACCACGACGATACGGTTCTGCGGCACGCCACGGCCTATGAGCGTCTCGGCCGCCGACCGGCCCTTGGTGCCGAACCCGACGATGACCACGTGCTCGCGCACGATGCTCCTCCAGCGCTTGATTCGGTACTGCTCGCGGGTGCGCTCGGCCAGCACCTCCAGGGTGGTGCCGACCAGGATGATCAGGAAGATCACGCGCAGCGGCGTGACCAGGAAGGTGTTCGTCAGCCGGGCGCCGGTGCTGTAGGGGACGATGTCGCCGTAACCGGTCGTGGACAGCGTCACGGTGGCGTAGTAGAGGGAGTCGAGGAACGACACCGAGCCGTTGGCGTTGTCGTGGTAGCCGTGCCGGCCCGCGTAGACGATGACCACGGTGACGACGAAGACCAGGAGCGCGAGCAGCAGGCGGCGCATGACCTGGCGCAGCGGCCCCGCGGCCGGCCGCGGGAAGAGGATGCGACGGCCGGCGCCGGTCGTGCCGGTTGTGCCGTGGGCGGCGGGGGCGCGTCCGGCCGCGTCGAAGTCCACGGCGTCGGGGCTCGCGGCGTCCCGGCTCAAGGGGTCGTGGGTCGCCGTGGCCCGGCTCAGGGGGTCGTCGTGGTGCGGGGCGCCGCGGCCGGCGTTCGGGCTGGTGCGGGGG
>JAJSZB010000574.1:0-3809 GCA_050613715.1 Streptomyces sp. IBSBF 3018 | reverse complement strand
ACCCCCATCCCCCCAAACGTCCCGTTAGCGCCCGCGGTCGGGCCGCGGGATCAGCCGGCGGGCTCGCCGCCGGACCGGGACGCGATCGCTTCACGGACCGGGACCGGGACCGCCTTACGCGACCGGGACCGGGACCGGGATCGCTTTAAGGGCCCGGGATCGCTTCACCGGCCCGGGATCGCTTCACGGGCCAGGCTCAGACGGTGAGCACGAGCTTGCCGCGCAGGTGGCCGGCGTCCAGCAGCCGGTGTGCGTCGGCGACGCGCTCGAACGGGAACGTCTGCTGCACATGGACCCGCAGCCTTCCCTGCTCGACCAGGCCGACGAGTGCGCGCAGACCGACCGGATCGGGGTCGACCGCGATCCCGCTGAAGCGCCGGCCGGCCGCCTCGAAGCGGGCGGCGAGCTCCGGATCGTCCTCGGCGACCGCCGTCACCAGGTGACCGCCCGGCCGGAGCACGGCGAGCGACCGCGCGACGGTGTCGCCGCCGATCGTGTCGAGCACGACGTCGACGTCACGGACCGCCTCGGTGAAGTCGGCCTGCGTGTAGTCGATCACCTCGTCGGCGCCGAACCCCGCCACGAACTCCCGCTTGCTCCCCGCGGCGGTCGCGATCACGTACGCGCCCAGCGCCTTCGCGATCTGCACCGCGACGTGCCCGACCCCGCCGCCGGCGCCGTGCACCAGCACCCGGTCGCCCTCGGTCACGCCGCCGAGGTCGACCAGGCCCTGCCACGCGGTCAGCCCGACGACCGGCAGCGCGGCCGCCTCGACGTGCGACAGCGCCGCGGGCTTGCGCACCAGGTGCAGCGCGGGCGCCGACACCACCTCGGCGTACCCGCCCGCCGCCCGCGGGAACAGCGGCATCCCGAACACCTCGTCGCCGGGCCTGAACCGCCACGTCTGCGGCGCGTCCTGGACCACGCCGCTGACGTCCCAGCCGAGGACGAACGGCGGCCGGCCGATCAGCGGGAACTCGCCGGCGCGCAGCCGCGCCTCCAGCGGGTTCAGGCCGATCGCCCTGACCCGGACGAGAACCTCGGTCGGCAGCGGCCGGGGCTCGGGCGCGTCCACGACGGTGAGCACCTCGGGGCCGCCGAGCGTGCGCTGGGTGATGACTCGCATGACTCTCCTGGCGTCGGACTTTCGGATACGGGGAGGTGATCCACGCTAGGAGTCCGAAAGGAACCCCCAGGTACCTTGGGCGCCATGAGCGGTTTCGGTTCCGGCGAGGCGTTCCTCGCCGACTGCCCGGGGCGCATGACCATCGAGCTGATCGCCGACAAGTGGACGGCGGTCGTGCTCGCCGGCCTCAGCGAGGGCCCGGTGCGGCACGGCGAGCTGGCCGGGATGATCGGCGGCATCTCCCGCAAGGTGCTCACCCAGACGCTCCGCCGGCTGGAGGCGCACGGCCTGATCCTGCGCCGCTCCTACGCCGAGGCGCCGCCCCGCGTCGAGTACGAGCTGACCCCGCTCGGCGCCTCGCTGATCGGCCCGATCCACACGCTGACCGAGTGGGCCAGGCAGCACGGCGACGCGGTGCTCGACGCGCTCGACGCCCGTCCCGCGCCGGGCGTGCGGCCGCGGCCCTGACCACGCCGGGCGTACGGCCGAAACCGTGACCGCGCCGTACCCGAGGCAGCGGTTGTTCGCGTACTGTCAGGTACGTACCAATGCGCCGGCGTACGGCACCCGTGGGGCAGCGGTACAGCGCTCGCACGCACGGAGTCCGCGCACGAGCACGAGCACCCGTACGCGCACCCGTACGCGCACCCGTACGAGCGTGCGCACAGCCCGCGCAGGGACGCAGAGGACGCAGAGGATCAGCAGAGGACGCAGAGGACTCGGCAGAGGACGTAAGGGAGACGTACCGTGCGCTTACCGCGACGCATCGGGCGATGGGCCGGCGGACTGGCGGGCGCCTCGGCGCTGGCCCTGCTGGCGGGCGGCCCCGCGGCGGCCGCCATTCCGATCGGCCAGCCCATGACGGGCGAGATGACGTACTACAACGATGTCGGCTACGGCGCCTGCGGCACCCAGATCGACGCGTCCACGCAGTATCTGGTGGCCGTGTCGTACACGTGGTGGACCACCGCGAACCCCAACGCCGACCCGCTGTGCAGCGGGATCTCCGTGCAGGTCACCTACAACGGCCACACGATCACCGTGCCGGTCGCCGACAAGTGCCCGACCTGCGACGCCACCCACATCGACCTGAGCCAGCCGGCGTTCACCGAGTTCGCGCCCACCGGCACGGGCGTGGTCAACGGCATCACCTGGCAGTTCGTGTCGTCCAACGGCACCACCGACCCGCCGCCCCCGGTGCTGACCGCGCCGGCCGGACTGCACGTCACCGCCACCACCGCGAGTTCGGTGTCGCTGTCGTGGAACGGCGTGTCCGGCGCGTCCTCGTACGTGGTCTACCGCGGCGGCGCGAAGGTCGGGTCCGCGTCCGGCACGTCGTACACCGACTCCGGTCTGAGCGCGGGCACTTCGTACAGCTACACCGTCGCCGCGGCCGACTCCTCCGGCACTGCGGGTCCGGCGTCCGCGGCGGTCTCGGCGACGACCGCCACGACGGGCGGCGGCACCGGCGGGAGCACCGGCGGGGGCGGCGGCACCGGCTGCCCGGCCGCGTGGAGCCCCTCCACCTCGTACGTGCCCGGGAACACGGTCTCGTACAACGGCCACAAGTACACGGCGACGTACTACTCCACGAACGCCGTGCCGAACGACCCCGCGTCGTGGGCGGTGTGGACGGACAACGGACCCTGCTGAGGGGGCAGTCGGCCCCGGTCGGCCTGGCTGGCGTGGCTGGCCTGGTCGGGCTGGTCGGGCTGGTCGGGCTGGTCGGGCTGGTCGGGCTCGACTGAACCCGGTCGGCCTCGGCTGACGCCTGCCGACCCCTGGCGACCCGGGGGGGGGGGGGGGCCCGCGGGGGCCGCGGGGGGGGGGGGGGGGGGGGGGGNCCCCCCCCCCCCCCCCCCCCCCCCCCCCCCCCCCCCCCCCCCCCCCCCCCCGCGGTCGTGTCCGCGTGCGCGCGGCGGGCGTTGCGCGGGGGCGCCGCGGGCGGCGTTCGCGGGCGCGTCCGCTCGCCGATGTCACACTGCGGCCCGCTCGTTCGTCCCAGGTGGCGTAGGCAGGCGCCGGGTCCTGCCGCGGACGGTGGAGAGGGAGTCATGCGGGTGTTCGTTACGGACGATGCGGGGCCTTCGGGGGTTGCGGGGGTTGCGGGCGATCCCGGTGACCCGGGCGTTGCCGGCGGTCCGGGCGGCTGCGGCGTCCTCGCCCAGGCCCGCGGGGAGGGGCGGACGGCCCGTGCACGGGAGTTCGAGCGGCTGCGGCCGCTGCTGTTCGCGATCGCGTTCCGCATCACCGGCAGCGTGGCCGGGGCGGGGGACGCCGTCCGCGAGACGTGGCTGCGCTACGAGACCGCGCCGGCCCGGCCCGGCGCGCCCAGGGCGTTCCTGTCCGCGGTGGTGACGCGCGTCGCCGTGGATGCGCTGCGCTCGGCACGGCCGCGCTGGGAGCGATCCCATGGTGTGGCCACGCTCGTGCTGCTGGAGCGGCTGAGCCCGCTGGAGCGCGCGGTGTTCGTGCTGCGCGACGCGTTCGGCTTCGGCTTCGACGAGATCGCGGCGGCGGTGGAGCGTCCGCCGGACGCGTGCCGGCAGCTCGTGGCGCGGGCGCGTGAGCACATGGCCGAGGGCCGTCCGCGTTCCTGACGCGTCGCGCGCCGTGCGCCCCGGGTCCCGGTGCTCCGGAGGGGGGACCACCGTGGCCCGGGGCCGGGCGGCCAGGGCGTGGG
>JAJSZB010000573.1:0-2970 GCA_050613715.1 Streptomyces sp. IBSBF 3018 | reverse complement strand
GCCCCCGCCCGTCCGTCGCGCGACGCGCTCGCGCCGCCGGACCGGAACGCCCGGTTCCGCGCCGCGCCGGACGCGCCGCTGCTGACATGCGCGGACGGGTGTGCCAAGCTGCCGACGGCGAGGGAAGGGTGAGGCGTTGGGGCGGGAACCACCGGCGGACACCGGCCGGCCGGACGGCGCGGCACCGGTCGCGCGGGCAGCGGCGGCCACGCGGTCCGTGCCGCTCGCGCTCGCCGTCGTCGTGGTCGCCGGGATCGCGCTCGCCGCCGCCCTCATGCGCCCCGGCGCACACCTGGTCGCCCGGGGGCGCGGCCCGCTCGGCGGCAGCTCCGGCGCCGTCGTCGCGCTCGCCGCGCTGGCGGTGCTGGGCGGCCTCGTCCTGCACGGCAGGTTCCAGCGATCTCTGCCGCACACCCGCGACCTGACGCCCGTGGAGCAGCGCCTGGCCGACGCCACCGGCTACGCGGTGACGCTCGCGCCCTTCGCCGTCCCCCTGCTGGTCCTGCTGCTGCACCGCTTCAGCGCCGGGGCGGGCGGCGACGGCAACGCGACCGAGCCGCACCCGGTGATCACGCAGAGCCCGCACGTGCTGCCGTCCTCGTCCGGCGCACCGCCGGCGGACCGGAGCGGCGGCCACGACCTCCCGATCCTGCCGGTCCTGATCGGCCTCGGCGCCGCGCTGCTCGCGGCCGCCGTCGGCTACGCCGCCTTTCTGCTGTGGCGGCATCTGCGCCGGACCGGACCGCGGCAGCCGCAGGAGCCGTACGACGCGGTGGACGACCGCGACCTGCTGGCCCGCGCCGTCGACTCCGGGCGGCGCGCGCTGCTCGGCGACGACGACCCGCGCACCGCGGTCATCGCCTGCTACGCGGCCATGGAGGAGACCCTCGCCGTCTCCGGCGTCGTCAGGCGTGCCTCCGACAGCCCCCAGGACCTGCTGGAACGGGCCGCGGCCGGCGGACTGCTGCCCGAGGCGGGCCCCGCCGCGGAGCTGACCGCACTGTTCCGCGAGGCCCGCTACTCCCGGCACCCGATGGACGCGGGCCACCGCGACCGGGCCGCCGCCGCGCTCACCGAGATCGCCGGACACCTCGCCGCGACCGCACCCGCACCTGAGGGCGCCCCGTGACCGGCGGCCCGCGCCGTACGAGCGGCCGCACCCTGACCCGCGACCGGAACCGTAGCGCGGACCGCCCCGTCGCCTGCGACCGCACCCGTACCGGAGGCCGCCCATGACCGCTGACCCCGGGCGGGCGAGGACGCGCCCCAGGGGCCCGGAACCCGGCTCGGTCCGGCACTCCGCCGCCTGGCTCGCCTCCTGCGCCGTCGCCGCCGTGCTGCTCGTCGGCCTCCTCGACGGGCCGGCCGCGGCGGGCACCACCGCCGTGCTCGCGGCGGTCGGCGGCCTGGCCCTGGCCCGCCACGTGATGGGCGCGGACTCCCAGGACAGCGGCTACCGCAAGTCGGTCCGGCTGCTGGGCAGCCGCAGGCTCGTGGTCGGCGAGTGGCAGCTCATCGTCCGCAGGACGCTCGGCGAGGACGCCGAGATCCACTTCGGCACCGCCATGCGCCCGCAGCTCCAGCGGCTGTTCGCGGCCCGGCTGGCCGAGGTGCACGGCGTCGAGCTGTTCCGCGACCCGGCCCGCGCCGCCACGCTGGTCGGCCCGGACCTCTGGCCGTGGCTCGACCCCGCCGGCGCGCCGCCGCGCCCGGTGCTGGACGAGCCGACGCTGCGCGCCCTGCTCGACCGCCTGGAGGCGCTGTCCACCGCGCGGCGGCCGGCGCACCACGCCCTCGCGTACGCCGACCCGCCGCAGCCCGAGCGCCGGCGCCCGGACCCGCCGCGCCCCGCCCGGCGGCGCGCAGACCCGCCGCACCCCGACCCGGCACAGTGAGGACCGCTCCGTGACCAGCACCCAGCCCAGCACCGCATCCGACGCCTCCGCGGACGGCGCGCTCACCCCCGCCCAGGCCGGCGAACGCGCCGCGCAGGTGCTCGCCGAGATCCGCACCGCGGTCGTCGGAAAACCCGAGCCGCTGGCGCTGGTCATGCTGGGCATCCTGGCCGGCGGCCACGTGCTCATCGAGGACCTGCCGGGCCTGGGCAAGACGCTGCTGGCCCGCTCCTTCGCCACCACCCTCGGCCTGGACTTCCGGCGCATCCAGTTCACCCCCGACCTGCTGCCCTCCGACGTCACCGGCGCGCCCTTCTACGACCAGCGCGGCGGCGACATGGTCTTCCGGCCTGGACCGGTCTTCACGCACCTGCTGCTCGCCGACGAGATCAACCGCACCCCGCCCAAGACGCAGGCCGCGCTGCTGGAGGCGATGGCCGAGTCCCAGGTCTCCATCGACGGCAGCACCCGCGCGCTGCCCGACCCGTTCGTGGTCGTCGCCACCGCCAACCCGATCGAGTACGAGGGCACGTACACGCTGCCCGAGGCCCAGCTCGACCGCTTCCTGCTGCGGGTGCGGATGGGCTACCTGACCGCCGGTCAGGAGACCGACATGCTGCGGGCCCGCATCGCCCGCGCCGCGCCCGAGGCGGTGCTGCGCACCCTCAGCGGCCCCGCCGAGGTCCTGGCGATGCGGGCCGCCGTCGAGCGCGTCGAGGTCGAGGACGACCTGCTGGAGTACGCCGTCGCCCTGGTCGGCGCCACCCGCGACCACCCGCACGTCCTGGTCGGCGCCTCGCCGCGCGGCGGGCTCGCCCTGGTGCAGCTCGCCCGCGCCCGCGCCGTGCTGGAGCTGCGGGACTACGTCGTCCCGGAGGACGTCAAGTCGGTCGCGGTGCCTGCCCTGGCCCACCGCGTGACGCTCAAGCCCGAACTGTGGGTGCGGCAGATCAGCGCCGACGACGTCCTGCGGGAGATCGTCGGGTCGGTGCCCGCGCCGCAGACCGTGCCACGCGCCGTGGCCGCCTCGTGAGCGCCCTGCGCACCCTGGCGTTCCTGTCGCCGTGGATCGTCG
>JAJSZB010000572.1:0-3014 GCA_050613715.1 Streptomyces sp. IBSBF 3018 | reverse complement strand
GACGCCCCCCGGCCCCCGGAACCCGCCGAGTCCCCGGCCGCCGCCGGCGTCCCGAACCCGGCCGGGGACGGCGGCAGTTCGGGCGCGGAAGGCGGAGGAGCCGCGAACGCGCGGGCCGGTAAAGGGAATTCGGGCGCGCCGGCCGTGGCGTTGCCGCTCGCGACCGGGCGGGAGGCGCGGGCGGCGCTGCGGGAGGCCCTGCGGCCCTACCGTGCCGCGGCGTCGGGCGCCGGGGGGCTGCTGCTGGCCGCCGCGGTGGTGGGGTTGAGCGTGCCGTGGCTCGCCGGCCGCGTCGTGGACCTCGTGCTCGACCACGGCTCCGCCGCCACGCTCGGCCGGCTCTGCCTCGCGGTCGCCGCGGCCGCGGTCGGCCAGGCGGCGTGCAACGGCGCGGGCACCGCCCTCGTCGCGCATGTCGCGCAGTCCACGCTGGCGGCGATCCGCACCCGGGTGCTCGGCCGGGCGCTGACCGCGCCGGCCCGGCAGGTGGACGACGCCGGCACCGGCGACCTGGTCGCGCGGGCCACCGGCGACGTCGAGGTGGTCAACGCGGCCGCGAGCGAGGTGCTGCCCCCGCTGCTGGAGGCCGCGCTCACCATCGCGCTGACCCTCGTCGCGCTCGCGCTGCTCGACTGGCGGTTCGCCGTCGCCGCCGCGCTGGCCGGTCCGCCGCAGGCGCTCGCGGTGCGCTGGTACGCGCGGGTCGTCGTCCCGGTGGCCCGCGAGGAGCGCGCCGCCGAGGGCCGCCGCGCCCAGCAGCTGCTGGACTCGGTCAGCGGCGCCTCGACCGTACGGGCGCTGGGCGTCGAGGCCGCGCACCAGGAGGCGGTACGGGCCCGGTCGGACGCCGCCCGGCTGCTGGCCGTGCGCCTCTTCGGCCTGCAGCGCCGCTTCTACGGCAAGCTCAACGGCGGCGAACTCGTCGGCCTGACCGCGGTGTTGGCCACCGGCTACTGGCTGGTCGGCGACGGCGCGGCGAGCGTCGGCGCGGCCTCGGCGGCGGCGCTGTACTTCCACCGGCTGTTCAACCAGTTCAACACCGTGCTCGCCGCCTTCGACCAGGCGCAGACCGCGGGTGCCGCGTTCTCCCGCATGATCGGCGTGACGCTCCTGGAGGACGGCGACGGCGGGACCGGCGCGGTCGCGGGGGAGCAGAGCGCAGCCCCGGCCGCGGGGACGGAGGGCGCCGTCCCGGTCGGCGGGGGAGAAGCGACCGGGCGGGACACCGTGCCCCAAGTACCCGCGCCACGCGGCGGGTTCGCGGCCCGGGGCGCGCCGAGCGCGGTGCCGGGGACGGCCCTGCCCGTACGGGTCGAGGGGCTCGGCTACGCCTACCGGCCCGGCCGTCCCGTGCTGCACGACGTCGATCTCGCTGTTGCCCCCGGCGAACGGCTCGCGATCGTCGGGCCGTCCGGCTCCGGCAAGACGACGCTGGCCAGGCTCATCGCCGGACGCGTGGCGCCCGACACCGGCACGGTCCGGATCGGCGGCACGGACTGCCGCGACCTCGGGCCGCGCGGGGTGCGCGAGCGCTGCGTGCTGCTGTCGCAGGAGACGCACGTGTTCGCCGGCACGCTGGCGGACGGCCTGCGCCTGGCCAGGCCCGACGCGACGGACGAGGCGCTGCACCGGGCACTGGAGCGCGTGGGCGCGGCCGGCTGGGTGGCGGCGCTGCCCGACGGGCCGGACACGGTGGTCGGCCGCGGCGGCCACCGGCTGACCGCGGCCCGCGCGCAGGAACTCGCGCTGGCCCGGCTGATCCTGGCCGATCCGCCGGTCGCGGTCCTGGACGAGGCGACCGCGGACGCCGGCAGTGCCGGTGCGCGCGCCCTGGAACGCGCCGCCGGCCGGGCGCTGCGCGGGCGCACCGCGATCCTCGTCGCGCACCGGCTGACCCAGGCGGTCGACGCCGACCGGATCGTGGTGCTGGTCGCCGGGCGCGTCGCCGAATCCGGTACGCACGCGGAACTCGCCGCGGCGGGCGGCCCGTACGCGCGGCTGTGGGACGCCTGGTCGCAGGCGCGCGCGGGCGCCCCCGTGCGGCGGTGAGGGGTCGCCCGGGCGGCGGTGCGGGTCGGCCCCCGGGCGTAGAGACGTGTGAGGCGCGGCCGTTGCGACGGCCGCGCCTCATCTGCGCTGACGGGTCCGGGCTGTTCGCCCGGCGCGGTTCAGGAGTCCTCGGGACGCCGGTGACGCCCGTGGGGCGCGGCGTTCTCGGACTCCTCCGTGGGCGCCGCGGCGCCGCGGTGGCGCCCGCCGACCTCTTCCTCCGCGCGCTGCGACATCGAATTCTCGGACATGAAGTGCTCTCCCCGTGGATGTACCGGTGGCATATGGAAACGGACAACGGCGCACCGGCGTACGCCGCATCAACGCGCGCGGGGGTGGGGTCGGCCCGTACCGTGGCCAGGCCGCACCGGGCCTCGGCCACACCGGGTGCCCGGATGCGCGACCACGGCGAGTCTAACGAAGCGGTCGTCGGCGTGATCACCCGGTCGGCCCGGCGTGTCGCCGCTGATACGGAGCCGAGACTTCGCTGATACGAAACGCGGACATGCCCGTCCGGGCTGCCTTTTCCGGTGGTCGCCGCATGCCCGTCCGGGCTGCCCCCTGTCCCGGTCGCCGGACCGTCCCGCCGTGGGTGGCTCGTCGCGCAGTTCCCCGCGCCCCTGACCGGTCGCCCCCAGCGTCGCGCTGACCTGAACGCGAGCAGCAACCACCAACGCCGGGCGCGAGCATTCCAGGGGCGCGGGGAACTGCGCGAGCAACCACACGCAGCGGACGGTCCGGCGACGACCGGAAGGGGCAGTCCCCGGGCGGGCCCAACGCTGGACGTGAGCATTTCAGGGGCGCGGGGAACTGCGCGAGCGACCACACGCGGCGGAGGGTCCGGCGACCGGGACAGGGGGCAGTCCGGCGGGCCCAACGCTGGACGTGAGCATTTCAGGGGCGCGGGGAACTGCGCGAGCAACCACGAGCGGCGGAGGGTCCGGCGACCGGGACAGGGGGCAACG
>JAJSZB010000571.1:0-3028 GCA_050613715.1 Streptomyces sp. IBSBF 3018 | reverse complement strand
GTTGTCTGCGTGGTTGGGCCCCCCCGCCCCCGCCCCCCGGCCCGCCCCCCCCCCCCCCCCCCCCCCCCCCCGGGTCTCGATCCGGAGACCGCACCGGGTCTGGATCCGGGACTGGAACCGGGGGTGGAATCGGGCATGCCGAGAGTGCTCCTTCGCATCTCGAAGAGTCGGGCGAGGACACGGCGCTACGGCCGCGGCTTCGCCGCGCGGCGGGTCGCCAGACCCAGGCGCTTGAGGGCGAACTTGTCGAGCTGGGTGAGCACGCTGTTGAGGATCAGGGTGATCGCCATCAGGACGATCAGCCCGGCGAACTCCGTCGCCGCGTCGAGGTTCATGGCGGAGGTGAACAGTTCGTGCCCGACGCCCTCGGACGAGGCGATGAACTCCCCGCCGATCACGCCGAGGATGGCCAGCGGACCGCCGGCCTTGAGCGCGGCGAAGAACGGCGCGGCCAGCGTCGGCAGCGTCACGTAGCTGAGCACGTGGCTCCTGCGCCCGCCCATCACCTGGATGATCTCGATGAGTTCGCGGTCGCGCAGCCGCAGGCCGAGGTAGAGGTTGTAGAAGACGACGAAGGCGACGCCGGTCGCGGCGATGTAGATCTTCGACCAGGAGCCGATGCCGAAGAACAGCACGAACAGCGGCGCCAGCGCGATCTTCGGGACGCCGTTGACGGCCGCCACCAGCGGCTCCATCACCCGCCCCGCCAGCGGGAACGACCCCAGCACCAGGCCCATCACGGTGCCGATCGCCACGCCGATGGCGAAGCCGACCACCACCTCGAACGACGTCGTCCTGATGTCCGTCCACCCCGAGGAGGAGCTGAGCAGCTTCGTCAGCGCGTGCCAGACGTCGGTCGGCTTGCTGACGGCGTACTCGGGGATCATCGGGCCGCTCATCACCTGCCACAGGACCAGACAGAGCGCGATCACCGCCACCCGCAGCGCGATCACCAGCGCCGCGCTCCGCCACCGGCTGTCCCCCTTCCGGGCCGCCGCCGGAACCGCGGTCCCGGACTTCCTCTCCGTCATCTCACGGGTAGCAGTCACCACCATCTGCTCCTTCCAGTCCTGAACGGGCCGCGTGCGGACATCGCTACGGCAGGTACTTGTCGGTGTAGTTGCTCGCGGTGACCTCGGCCGGCCGGTCCAGCGCGCCCAGTGAGTTGATGAAGGCCACGGTCTTGGTCCAGCCGGCGGCGGTCATCGCGTCGCTCTTCGGCCAGCCGACCTGCGGCAGGCTCGCCTTGACGACCGGGGCCGGCACGCCGGGCAGCGCGTCCTGCGCGACCTTCTGCACGGTGGGGGAGTCGAGGTTGGTGTTCATGTAGGCGGTGGCCTGCTGGACCGCGGTGGCGAACCTCTTGGCGACGTCGCCGTGCTGGGCGAGGTAGCTGTTGCGGGCGACCACGACCTGGCCGTATCCGGCCTCGGCCTCGGACCACGCGGTGACCTTGATCGAGTCGGCGACGACGACGCCGTCGCCGCTGTTCTGGATCGCCAGGGGCGTCGGCTGGGAGGTGGCGAACCAGTCGATCTGGTTGCTCTTCAGCGCTGCCTTGTCGGCCGCCGGACTGGGCAGGGAGACCCACTTCACCTTGCCGGGGTCGACGCCGTACGCCTTGAGGAAGACGCTCGCCTCGCCCTTGGTGTTGGCGGAGCTGGAACCGCCGGTGGAGCCGTCCAGTGCCTTGGCGACCTGCTGGGCCGGGGTGTCGGCGGTGAGGTCGTGGGCCTTGGCGAACTTGGTGCTGACGATCAGGCCGAGCGGGTTCCCGCCGCCGTCCGCGGCGATCGCGGTCTCCGCGACGTGCTTGCCGACGGCCGAGAGGAAGTCGGTGGGGCTGTCGTTGAGGAACTGCACCGAACCCGACTCCAGCGCCGAGGTGCCGGTGGCCGCGGTCGTGGTGACGTACTTGACCTTCAGCTTCTGCTGGGCGAAGTAGCCGTTGGCGTCGGCGACCCGGATCGGCATGTCGAAGATGTTGCCGGCGACCCCGACGGTCACTGTCGTGGTGCCGTCCGCGCTCGTACCGGAGCCGCTGCCGCCGCAGCCGGTCAGGGCCGCGGCGCCGAGGACCGCGGCGCTCGCCGCCGCGGCGGCCCGGGCGCGGTGGGGCGCGAAGGTCCCGCCACTGCGGGAGGTGGGTCTGGCGGGTGCCCCGGTGCTGCGGGCGTCCGCGTCGTAGTGGGTCATGCGGTCTCCTGTCATGGTGCTTGTCTCGCGGTGTTTGTCGGGTACGGAAGAAGCGCCTGCTCCGCGCGCGTCCGGCCGCCTGCCGGAGCCCGTTGCTAGCCGAGGACCAGTGCATGCCGGGCGGCGCCCACGTGGTGGCGCATCGCGGCCCGGGCTGCCTCGGGGTTGCGGGTGACGATGGCCAGCAGGATGGTCTGGTGCTCCTCGAACGACCCGCTCCTGGGGTGCCGGGCGCGGACGTTGCGGTACTGGCGCATCACGAGCGGGTAGAGCAGGGTGTCGTACGCCCGGGACAGCGTCATCTGGTGGGCGGCCGCCTTGACCTGCTGGTGGAAGCGGCGGTTGCCCTGCGAGTACGCCGACTGGTCGCCGCGCGACCTGGCGTCGGCCATCGCCTGAAGCGTCGCCCGCAGCTCGCGGATCTCCTCCTCGGTGGCGCGCTCCGCGGCCTTGCCGGCGAGCGCGGCCTCCAGCGTCTCGCGCGCCTCCAGGATGTCCCTGGCCTCCTCGGGCGAGAAGCTGCGGGTCCGCACGCCGCGGTTGACCTCGCTGGTGAGGTACCCCTCCTGCGCCAGGCGGACCAGGACGCTGCGCATCGTGCCCCGCGAGACGTTGCACATCCGCGTCAGGTCGGCCTCGGTGAGCCGGGTGTTGGGCTCGATGCTGCCCGACAGCAGGAGCGAGCGCAGTTCGTCGTACGCCTGGCTGTGCCGGGTGGCGGCCGTCCTGGTGTCGTGGGTGATGCCGTTGTCGCTGTGCACCGTGATCGCCTATGGGTCGAGGAGCGCGGGGGCCCGGGTCGGGGAACGGGGTCGGAGGGACGGGGTCGGAG
>JAJSZB010000570.1:0-3030 GCA_050613715.1 Streptomyces sp. IBSBF 3018 | reverse complement strand
GGGTGGGGGCGTGTGGTGGCGCGGGGCGGGAGGCGGTCAGGCCCGCCGCAACGCCTCCTCGATGCTGTGCAGGATCTGCGCGGGGGAGGCGTCGGTACGGGCCACCGCGACCACCACCTCGCCCTGCCGGGAGGCCGAGGAGGACCCCTTCTCCGCGGCGGCCCTGGACGGTATCCGGCCCGATCCGATGCCGGTGCCGAAGGTGGCCTTGATGACGTCGAAGGCGTGGTCGAGCTGCGCCTCCACGTCGCCCTTGCCGCCCGCCCGCAGCCAGCGCCGCAGCACGTGGTTGTGCGCCGCGACCACCGCGGACGCGGCCACCTCGGCCAGCAGCGGGTCGTCGTCGCCGTCGCGGTGCGCGTCCTCGTCGAAGTGGCCCAGCAGATAGCGGGTGAACAGCCGCTCGTAACGGGAGACCGAGGCGATCTCGCGCTCGCGCAGCGTCGGCACCTCGCGGATCAGCCGGTAGCGCTCGACCGAGATCTCCGGCACGTACGCGTACATCCGCAGCACCTCGGTGATGCCCCGGCACACGGTGTCCAGCGGGTGCTCGCGCGCGTCCGCGGAGTCCAGCACGGCCTGCACCCGCACCAGCGTGTCGTCGTGGTCGGGGAAGATCGCCTCTTCCTTGGAGCGGAAGTGCCGGAAGAAGGTCCGCCGGGCGACGCCCGCCGCCGCCGCGATCTCGTCGACGGTCGTGGCCTCGTACCCCTGGCTGCTGAACAGCTGCATCGCGGCCGCCGCCAGGTCCTGCCGCACGCGGTGGCGCTGGGCGGCGGCGCGGCGGACGCCGGCGGTCGCGGCGGGCTCGGTCTTCGCGGACTGCGGCATGTGGGGAACGTAACACGCCGGACCGACCGCTCCGGCGGGAGGCGGCCGATCACCGCAACCCGCCGGAAGGCCCGGCCGGCCGGCGGTCCCGTGCGCGCCGCGGCCGGGCGGCCCCGCGCCGCGCCCGGCCGCCTTCCCTGCACCGCGTCCTGCCCCGGCGCCGCGTTCCGACGCGCCGCCGCGTCCGGCCGGCTCAGCGGCGGGCATACTCGCGGAAACCCCGGCCGGTCTTGCGGCCCAGGCACCCCGCGGACACCAGGTGTTCGAGCAGCGGCGCGGGCGCCAGGCCCGGGTCGCGGAACTCCTCGTGCAGCACCTGCTCGATCGCCAGCGACACGTCCAGACCGACCACGTCGAGCAGTTCGAACGGACCCATCGGGTAGCCGCCGCCGAGCTTCATCGCCGCGTCGATGTCGTCCACGCTCGCGTAGTGGTCCTGGACCATCTTCACCGCGTTGTTAAGGTACGGGAACAGCAGCGCGTTGACGATGAACCCGGCCCGGTCGCCGCAGTCCACCGGGTGCTTGCGCAGCCGCCCGGACACCTCGTGCGCGGTCGCCACCACGTCGTCCCCGGTCAGCACCGTGCGCACCACCTCGACCAGCTTCATCGCCGGGGCCGGGTTGAAGAAGTGCATGCCCACCACGTCCTGCGGGCGGCGGGTGGCCGTGGCGATCGCCACCACCGGCAGCGAGGACGTCGTCGTGGCCAGCACCGCGCCGGGCCTGCACACCTCGTCCAGCGCCTCGAACAGCCGCTGCTTGACCGCCAGGTCCTCGGCGACCGCCTCCACCACCAGGTCCGCGTCCGCGAACGGCTCGTACGAACCGGCCGCCGTCACCGCGCCCAGTGCCGCGTCCCGCTGCTCCCGCGTCAGCCGGCCCTTGGCGACCGAGCGGTCCAGCGAGCCGGCCAGGCGCGCCACCGCCCGCTCGGCCTTCTCCACGCCGCGCGCGGCGAGCACCACCTCGAAGCCGGCCTTGGCGAACACCTCGGCGATGCCGGTGGCCATCGTGCCGGACCCGGCGACGCCCACCCGGCGCACCGGGCGTCCGGCCGGGCGGGCGGCGGCCTCCCGTGCGGTCGGCCCGTCGGGCACCACGACCGCGCTGCCCGGCGCCTCGTAGCGGTAGAAGCCGCGGCCGGTCTTGCGGCCCAGCAGCCCGGCCGCGGTGAGCTGCCGCAGGATCGGCGCGGGCGCGTGCAGCCGGTCCCTACTCGCCTCGTACATCGCGTCCAGGACGGTGGTGGCGGTGTCCACGCCGATCAGGTCCAGCAGCGCCAGCGGGCCCATCGGCAGGCCGCAGCCCAGCCGCATCGCGGCGTCGATGTCCTCGCGCGCGGCGTAGCGCGACTCGTACATCGCCGCGGCCTGGTTGAGGTAGCCGAAGAGCAGCCCGTCGGCGATGAAGCCGGGGCGGTCGCCGACCGGCACCGGCTCCTTGCCGAGGCTGCGCACCAGCGCGGTCACCGCGGCGGTGGTCTCCGGCGAGGTCAGCACCGTCGAGACCACCTCGACCAGCTTCATCGCGGGCGCCGGCGCGAAGAAGTGCAGGCCGAGCACGCGGTCCGGGCGGGCGGTCTCGGCGGCGAGCCGGGTGACCGACAGCGCGTTGGTCCCGGTGGCCAGGATCGCCCCCGGCTTCACGATCCGGTCCAGCTCGGTGAAGACCTCGCGCTTGGCGGCGTACCGCTCGTCGACCACCTCGATCACGAGATCGGCCTCGGCGGCGGCCTGCAGATCGGGGAAGGTGCGGAAACGGGCCAGCGCGGCGGTGCGCTCCGCGGCCGTGATGCGGCCGCGGTCCACCGCGCGGGCGGTGCCGCGCTCCAGGTCGGCGGCGGCGCGCCGGGCGGCGGCGGGGTTCACGTCCACGCCGATCACCTCGTGGCCGGCGCGGGTGAGCACTTCGGCGATGCCGGCGCCCATGGTGCCCAGGCCCACGACGGCGATCAGCGCGAGCGGCGCGGCGTCGTCCGCCGCCCGGGCGGCCGCGTGCCCGGCGCGGGCGGCCGGCGGGGGAGTGGCGGCCTTGGCGTGCGGGTCCCCTTGCCGGTTCGCGCGCGGGTCCGTGCGCGGGTCGGTGCGCGGGTCCGTGCGCGGCGCGGGGGCGGCCGGGACGTGGAGGCCGGGGACGGTCGATGCGGTCGGCCGGTCCGGGGCGACCGGCGGCGCGGTCGAGGGCGCGGGGGCGGAGG
>JAJSZB010000056.1:0-26306 GCA_050613715.1 Streptomyces sp. IBSBF 3018 | reverse complement strand
CCGGCAGCATCTCCTTGGGCGTGGCCTTCGTCGCCGGCAGGAACCGGGTCCCCAGCCCCGCCGCAGGAATAACCGCCTTCGAAATCCGCCCAGGGTGCGTGTGCGTCATGCGGTGCACCCTAGCGGCCTCGAATGTGTGGAAGATGAAGAACCGATGGTTGGCGGCTGATAGGCGGCGGTTGTGCATGATATGACGAGCGTCCGGGCGCTCAAGGCGGACCTGCGGGCGCGGCTGCTCCGGCAGCGGCGCGATCTGACCGCGGAGGACCGGCGGGCGGCCGCCGCCGCCCTGGCCACGAGGGTACGCGAACTGCCGGGGTTCGCGGCGGCCGCCACCGTCGCCGCCTATGTGTCGACGGGCGCCGAGCCCGGCACCCGCGAACTGATCGACGCCCTGCGCGCCGACGCAGTACGCGTGCTGCTGCCCGTGCTGCTCCCCGACAACGACCTCGACTGGGCCGCCTACGACGGTCCCGAGGCCCTCCAGAAGGCCTCGCGCGGCCTCCTGGAGCCGGTGGGCCCACGGCTCGGCCCGCAGGCCGTCACGCAGGCGCAGACGGTCCTGCTGCCCGGGCTGGCGGTGGACGGCCGCGGGGGCCGCCTGGGGCGCGGCGGCGGCTCGTACGACCGCGTCCTGGCCCGTCTCGCGGACGCCGGCGCCCGCCCCGCGCTCGTGGTGGTCCTGTACGGGCACGAGGTGATCGCGTCGGTGCCCAGGGAGCCCCACGACCACCTCGTGGACGCGGCGCTGACGCCCGAGGGGGTCCGGGTCTTCCCCAGCACGCCGGAGCGGCCCGCGCAGTGACCCGGCGGCGTTCGCGGGGAGCCGCCGGAGCGCGCGAGGAGCCGCCGGGCCGCCGTCCGTGCGGCCCGGAGCCGGGGCGCTACGGGGTGAGCGCCATCTTGGCCTTGGCGGCCTGGTCCACCTGGGCGTCGGAGAAGTACCAGGGGAGCAGCTCGCCGTCCGCCCACTTGCGGGTCTGGTCGGTGTAGTGCGGGTTGTACGCGTGGCCGGACGCGCCGGTGAGGTTGATCCAGCGGGACTTGTCGAAGTCCTGGAGGTTGACGATCATCCGCATGGACGGCACCCAGACAACGTCGTAGCCGCCCGCGGCGTTCCATCCGGTCGCGTCCACCGCGGCCTCGCCGCCGCTGAGCTGGTAGGGGCCGCGGTTCAGCAGCCACTTGACGACGCCGGGGCCGTCGGTTCCCAGGGTCTGGTTCTTCAGGTCCAGCTTGTGCAGCCGGCCCCAGCTCCAGGTGTCGATGTCCTTGCCGAGCTTGGCGGTCAGCTCGTAACGGGCGTCCTTCATGGCCTGCGCGAGAAGCTGGTCGCGGTCGCTGCGGTGCGCCTTGTCCTGGTCGGTGCCGAAGAACGCCGGGGTCGACATGACCCACCAGGGGCTGTTCTGGTCGTCGATGATGTTGCGGACCACCTCGAACCAGCGGTCGCCGCCGTCGGGCTGCGCCTCGTCGGGGTCGCGCTCACCGCACTCCTCCACGGTGTCGCTCTTGCCGTCGAGGTTGTCGACGGGGCCGGTCTGGCCGGCGGGCGGCACCCGCAGGCACTGCCCCTTGGGACGCAGTTCCTTGGGAAGCTTGTTGCCGAAGGCGAGCTTGAGGACGTTGCGCCACACGGCGTTGAAGTACGCGGCCGCGGCGGAGTCGGAGTCCTGGTTGTAGTCCCATCCGACGAGCAGCTTCTGCGCCTTGCCGACGTAGTCGCCCTTGTCGCCGGTGAGGTGGATCTTCGTGAGCAGCGGCACCAGGAGCTTGGCGATCTCGCTGCTGTCGTCGTTCTGCATGGACTGCATGTCGTCCATGGAGATCTTGCCGCCGTCCTTGATCTTGGACGCGATGAGGTTGTTGATCCGCTGGCTGCGGGTGCCGTAGTCCCAGTCCTCTGTGAGGAGGTAGGGGTACTTGCTCTGGTCGATCACCGGCTGGTTGGCGGTGACGATGTAGCCGCGCGAGGGGTTGTACTCGTAAGGCATCGACGCGAACGGGATGTACTTGCCGGTCCACGCGTATGCGGAGTCCCAGCCCGGCTGCGGGTAGGTGCCGGTGTCGCCGGCGGGGCGGATGGGCACCTGGCCGGGCGCCTGGTAGCCGATGTTCCCCTTGGTGTCGGCGTAGATCAGGTTCTGCGACGGTACGGCGAAGTCCTTGGCGGCGTTGCGGAACGTGGTGAAGTCGGTCGCCCGGTCCAGCTCGAAGACGGCGTCCATGGTCTTGGAGGGGCTGAGGGCGGTCCACTTGAGGGCGACGGCGTAGCCGCTGTTGACGCCCCCAGGGGGGTCGCTGACGGGCGCCGTCTTGCCCACGGAGGTCAGTTCGTCACTGCGGTCGGAGACGAGCGGGAGGCCTTCCTGCGTCTGCCGGACGATGATCGTACGGTCCTTCCCGCCGGCGACCTTGATGGTCTCCTTGCGGGTGACGAACGGCTTCTGCTTGCCGTCGTACAAGTACGTGTCCGCGGTCACCTTCTCCAGGTACAGGTCGGTGACGTCGGCGCCCAGGTTGGTCATGCCCCAGGCGATCGACTGATTGTGTCCGATGACCACACCGGGCATGCCGGAGAAGGTGTAGCCGGCGACGTCGTAGGGGCATGCCGGGCCGACCTGGCGGCAGTGCAGCCCCATCTGGTACCAGAGCGACGGAAGCTGCGGCGCCAGGTGCGGGTCGTTGGCCAGCAGCGGCTTGCCGGTCGTCGTATAAGCGCCGGAGACCACCCAGGAGTTGGACCCGATGCCGTTGCCGGACGGGCCGAGCAGCGCGGGCATCTGGTCGATGATCTGGGAAATGCCGGCGAGCTGCGCGTTCACTCCCGCGTTGAGGCCCTGGGGGCCGCCGGAGCCGGCCGGCTCGTACGTTCCGGTGATCGCATCGACGGTGCCCGCGTCGACGATCGGACGGTTGCGGTCGTACGGGTACGCCGGGTAGAGCTGCTTGATCTGCGCCTGGCTGAGGCGGCTCGTCATCAGCGCCCGGTCGATCTCGTCCTGCATGTTGCCGCGCAGGTCCCAGGCCATGGCCTTCAGCCAGGCGACCGAGTCCACGGGCGTCCACAGCTGAGGCTTGTAACCGTGGACCAGCGACAGCGCCTCGAACTCCACGGAGAGGGCGGCGCCGCTGTGGTCCCGCAGGTAGGCGTTGACGCCGTCGGTGTACGCCTGGAGGTACTGCTTGGTCTTGGCGTCGAGCTTGGTGTCGTACTCCTGCTGCGCGACGCCGTGCCAGTTGAGGGTGCGCAGGAAGGCGTCGGTCTCGACCTGCCCCTTGCCGAACATCTCCGACAGCCGCCCTGAGGTCAGGTGGCGGCGCACGTCCATCTCGTAGAAACGGTCCTGCGCCTGGACGTAGCCCTGCGCGCGGAAGAGGTCGTCGGGGGTGTCCGCGTAGATCTGCGGGATGCCGTTGGCGTCGCGCTTGACGTCCACCGGCCCGGTGAGCCCCTTGAGCTTCAGCGACCCAGTCGTCTGCGGGAAGGAGGCGTGCACCGTGCTGACGCCCCAGTACGACCCGTAGCCGATGCCCGCCACCAGCAGCAGCACTATCGCGATCACGATGAGGCGTACGCGGCGGGACTTCTTCCGTGCGGGCATCGCTGTCCTTCGAGGGGCAGGTGGACCGGAGATCAAGTGCTCGTTGTGCAAGGGCAACCATAGGCGTAAGTCGTTTGGCGCAAGGACGCGGCGTCCGGGTGACCGGACCGGTGGACCATGCATCGTCAAGGGCGGGTAAAATATTAGGTAAGGCAATGAAGTTGAAAGGATCGGGCCCCTGACTGTCCACCACCTCAACGAGATCCTGCTGATCGGTGCCGCCGTGCTACTGGTCGCCGTCGTCGCCGTGCGGCTCGCCTCTCGCAGTGGGCTGCCGACCCTCCTCGTGTACCTGGGCATCGGTGTGATCATCGGACAGGACGGCCTGTTCGGATTCACCTTCGACAACGTCCAGCTCACCCAGGTACTGGGCTACGCGGCGCTGGTCGTGATCCTCGCCGAGGGCGGTCTGGGCACGAAGTGGCACGAGATCAAACCGGTGGTGCCGGCGGCGGCGGTGCTGTCCACGGTGGGCCTGCTGGTGAGCGTCTTCGTCACCGGAGCCGCCGCGCACTACCTGGTGGGCCTGGACTGGCGGCAGGCACTGATCATCGGGGCGGTGGTGTCGTCCACGGACGCGGCGGCGGTCTTCTCCGTGCTGCGCAACGTCTCCCTCCCCAAGCGGGTGACCGGCGTCCTGGAGGCGGAATCGGGCTTCAACGACGCCCCTGTGGTCATCCTGGTCGTCGCCTTCTCCAAAGCGGGCCCGGTGGACCACTGGTACACGCTGATCGGCGAGATCGCGCTGGAGCTGGTCATCGGGGCGGCGATCGGCATGGCGGTCGGCTTCCTGGGGGCGTACGGCCTCAAGCACGTCGCGCTGCCCGCGTCGGGGCTCTATCCCATCGCCGTGATGGCGATCGCGGTGGGCGCCTACGCGCTCGGGGCGACAGAGCACGGTTCCGGCTTCCTCGCCGTCTACATCGCGTCCCTGATACTCGGCAACGCGAAACTCCCGCACCGCCCGGCCACCAGGGGCTTCGCCGAAGGGCTCGGCTGGATGGCGCAGATCGGGCTCTTCGTGCTGCTGGGTCTCCTGGTCACCCCGCACGAGCTGGGCGACGACATCGTCCCGGCCATCGTCATCGGGCTGTTCCTCACCGTGGTCGCCAGACCGGTGTCCGTGGTGGTCAGCCTGCTGCCGTTCGGCATCCCCTGGCGCGACCAGGCGCTGATGTCGTGGGCGGGGCTGCGCGGCGCGGTCCCCATTGTGCTGGCGACCATTCCGATGGTGGCGGGAGTGGACGACAGCCGGCGGATCTTCAACATCGTCTTCGTTCTTGTGATCGTCTACACGCTGGTGCAGGGCCCGACCCTCCCGTGGGTGGCGCGGCACCTGCACATCGGTGACGCCGACGGGAACGGCACGGACGCCGCGGACCTCGGCATCGAGTCCGCGCCGCTGGAACGCCTGCAGGGCCACCTGCTGTCCGTCGCCATCCCGGAGCGCTCCAGGATGCACGGCGTGGAGGTCAACGAGCTGCGCCTGCCGGCAGGCGCAGCGGTCACGCTGGTCGTCCGCAACGGCTCCAGCTTCGTGCCCCTGCCGTCGACGGTGCTGCAGCGCGGTGACGAACTCCTCGTCGTCGCCACCGACCCGGTGCGTGACGCGGCGGAGGACCGGCTGCGGGCGGTCGGACGCGGCGGCAAGCTGGCGGGCTGGCTGAAGGACGCCTGACCGCGCGGTACGACGCCGACCCGGCGGCTCAATGGGCACCGCGACAGCCGTCACGCGTCGAGGCAGCTCCGGGTATTACGTATGATGAACCGGTACATGTCGAGTGCAACCCCTGTCTGACGCAGGGCCGGCGCGGGCACCGCCTGCGCGCAGCGGACGGCCTTCGGCGTGCCGGTGTGACGAACCGCCCGCGCGCTACCAGACGGCAGAAAGTCCGGATCGTGGCATCCAAGGTGCCCACCTCCTCCCCTGCTCCGGGAACGGCCCTCCCCGCCCGCAAGCCGGGTTACCGGCAACTGCTCGCCACACCGGGCGCGTGGGCGTTCCTGGTGCCCGGGTTCGCGGCGCGGCAGCCGTTCGCGATGCTGACCATCAGCCTGGTCCTGCTCGTCGAGCACACCACCGGCTCGTACGGGACGGCCGGTGCGGTGGCGGCGGTCACCGGAGTCGCCATGGCGTTCTGCGCGCCGGGTGCAGGCCGCCTCGCAGACCGCCACGGGCAGCGCGCGGTCCTGCTGCCCGGCGTGGTCCTGCACGCGGTCTCGGTGACCGGGACGGTGGCGCTCTCGCTCGCGCACGCCCCTGCGTGGGCGCTGCTGACGGCCGCGGTCCCGACGGGCGCGACCGTCCCGCAGATCGGCCCGATGGTGCGCTCCCGGTGGGCCGTGGCGCTCGGCGGGAAGAATGCGGCGCTCAAGGCGTCGGCGGCGGCATTCGAGTCGGTGACGGACGAGTTCACCTTCGTGATCGGACCGGTGCTGGCCACGGCTCTGTGCACCTCGGTGCACCCAGCCGCCGGTCTGGTCGCCGAGGCGCTGCTCACCCTCGTCGGGGGCGCTCTGTTCGCGACGCGGCGCAGGTCCGCGCCCGCGCCCCGGGCCGCAGTCGGCGGCCAGGGGCCGGAGCACGCCTCCGCGTTGTCGTCGCCCGGGTTGCGCGCCCTTGCGGTCGCGTTCCTCGGCATCGGCGCGGTCTTCGGCGGCATGCAGGTGTCCCTGGCCGCGTTCACCCACGACATCGGCCGCCCAGGGCTGAACGGCGTCCTTTACGGCACCTTCGCCGCCGGAAACATGCTTGCCGGAGTGGTCTACGGCACGGTGTCGTGGCACCGGGGTCCGCGTCTGCGGCTCATGGCGTCCTACGCCGCCCTGACCGCCGCGTGCACCCCGCTGTGGGCGGCCCACTCGGTGCCCCTGCTGGGCGTGCTCGGCCTCGTCGTGGGCCTGTGCATCGCGCCCGCGATCATCACGGGCTACACGCTGGTCGACGCCCTGGTGCCGGCGGGCGCTCGCACCGAGGCGTTCACCTGGCTCACCGGGGCGGTCGCGCTGGGCCAGGCGGTGGCGGTCACCACGGCGGGCGTGCTGACGGACCGCACCGGCTCCCACGCGGGCTTCTTCGTGCCCCTAGGGGGGACGGCGCTGGCCCTCGCGGTGCTGGTCGGGCTGCGCGGGCGGCTGGTCCCGCGCCCGCACGAGGTGGTCGCCGCGGGTGCGATCGGTCACCGTACGCCGGTCGCGGTGGACTGACGGCGGGAAATACTGCACTATTGAGCGTCGTTAGCACTCAACGAATGCGAGTGCCAGGAGGAGCAAGTGCCGACGTACCAGTACCAGTGCACCGAGTGCGGCGAAGCCCTTGAGGCGGTGCAGAAGTTCACCGATGAGGCACTCACCGTGTGCCCCAACTGCAACGGACGCCTGCGCAAGGTCTTCTCGGCGGTGGGCGTGGTCTTCAAGGGCTCCGGGTTCTACCGGACCGACAGCCGCGGTTCGTCGACGAGCAGCAGCCCGGCGGCCAAGAGCAGCGGCTCGGACACCAAGTCGTCCGGCAGCTCGTCCACGACGGAGTCGACGTCCTCGTCCTCCGGTTCCGTGTCCGCATCCTCCTCGTCGTCGTCCTCCAGCAGCACGTCGGCGGCCTGAGAACAGCGCGAGCACGATCACAGCGGGCACGGCCCCTGGGCGCGGTCCCGAAGCGAAGCCTGGCGAAGATCTTACGAACCCCCGTCGTCACCACGGCGGGGGTTCGTGCCGCCGGGTCCGCCGCATAGGGTGATCGACATGGCGCAGAGCAGCAGCGGAGTGCAGGCAGGGGCCGAGATCGGTGTGATCGGTGGCTCGGGGTTCTACTCGTTCCTCGACGACGTGAGAGAAGTCACAGTCGAGACCCCGTACGGCCCTCCGAGCGACTCGCTCTTCCTCGGCGAGGTCGCTGGGCGGAAGGTGGCGTTCCTACCGCGGCACGGCCGCGAGCACCACCTGCCGCCGCACAAGATCAATTACCGGGCGAACCTCTGGGCGCTGGCCTCGGTGGGGGCGCGCCAGGTTCTCGGCCCGTGCGCGGTGGGCGGACTGCGGGCGGAGTACGGTCCCGGCACGCTTCTGGTGCCCGACCAACTGGTGGACCGCACGAAGTCGCGCGCGCAGTCGTACTTCGACGGCGAGCCGCGGCCGGATGGGGAGGTCCCGAACGTGGTCCATGTGACGTTCGCCGATCCCTATTGCCCCGTGGGGCGTCGCGCTGCGATCGACACGGCACGGGCGAGCGGCTGGGAGGCCGTGGACGGCGGGACCCTGGTCGTCGTGGAGGGGCCGCGGTTCTCCACGCGCGCCGAGTCGGTGTGGCATGCGGCGCAAGGGTGGTCGGTGGTGGGCATGACCGGGCACCCGGAAGCGGTGCTCGCGCGTGAACTCGGCCTGTGCTACACCTCGTTGACGCTGGTCACCGACTTGGACGCGGGCGCCGACACCGGCGAGGGCGTGTCGCACGAAGAGGTGCTTGAGGTCTTCGCGGCGAACGTGGGGCGGATGCGCGACACGCTCTTCGACGTGATCGGCGCGCTGCCCGACAACGCCACGCGGAAGTGCCTCTGCGTGAACCCGCTCGGCGGCCAGGAGCCGGGCATCAGCCTGCCGTAGCGGACCGGTCCGCCAGACCGCGGTGGGGCGTGGCAGTGTCGTACGGGCGGGCGGGCGGTGCGCGGCGGGCGGCGAACGCGGGTGCCGGGCCCGCGCGGATCGGGTCGACCGGCCCCACCGGACTTCATTCTGCCCGGCGCCGGGCGAGGGCTCGGAAAGTTATCCACAGCCTGTGGGTTATCCACAGGCGGCTCGGCACGATGTCGGTTCGCTGAGCGAGAGTGGACCGCGTCGGCCCGGTCCGTGGTCGGCGTCCACTCCCCGCCAGGCGGTGTTCCGTCATGTCCTTCTCCAGCCGTACCCCAGTCCGTCCACGGCCCGCGCGCTTGCCGTATTCGTCGTCGCGAGCGTCCAGGTCCGACCTGCCCTGCGTCTCCCCCGCCCCGCTGGTGCCCGAGCCACATCTCCCGCCGCGGCACGAAGTCCCCCATTTCGAGCCCATCGTGCCGCCGGTCCCCGGTGGCAGCCGGCTTGTGCGCCATATGTTCGGCCGGCGGCGGACACTGGCCGCGAGCCTCGCCGTGCTCTCAGCGGCGTTCGCGGTGTCGGCCGCCCACGGCGACGCGCCGGCCCGCGGTGCGGGCGGCGTTTCAGCAATGCCTCCCGCCTCGTTTCCCGCGGCAACCCACCACCCGCCACCGGGCGACGTGGTCGTACGTGCACCGGTGAGGATCGCGGACACCGCCGTCGTCGGCATGCTGCATCCCGGCGACAAGGTGGACGTGCTCGCGGCGTCGCGGGTCGTCGCCACTGAAGCCACGGTCGTCGCCGTGCCGGCGCTCGGGTCGAAGGACCCGGCCGAGCCCACGGGCGGCGCCGGTTCCCCTGATTCCGCGACGGCGCTCACTGGTCGCGGCGACACCGTCCCCGGCGGGACGCTCGTGGTCCTGAGTGTCCCGCGCCGCACAGCGGCTGCCCTGTCGGGAGCCGCGGCCTCGTCCCCCTTGGCGGTGACACTGTGCTGAACGAACTGACCACGACGCTGGATCAGCTCGTGGAGAAGACGGCCGCTGCCGTGACCCAGGTGTGGAACGGCGCGCGGCGGCTGGCCGAACGTGTTCAGAGGTGGTGGGGCGGCTTCTCGTTGATGAACCGCGTGAAGTCGTCGTCAAAGCCGTCGGAGGAGGAGCCTCCCCATCCGCGGTCGGAGTCGTCGGGAGAAGGCCGGTCCAGTGGATCGTCGAAGACGAACGCGGAACCGGTCGCGCCGGTCGATGGCGCCGCGGCGGCTTCGGCGGGGGCCTCCGAACCAGATCCCGCAGGGTCGCCGGACGCCGCACCCGAGCCGTCCGAGAAGCCCGCGCCGACGCCGGAGCCGCCGGCGGCAGGTGAGGCGTCCGTGCGGTCGTCGGCAGTGCTCATTCCCCCAGAGTACGACGCGCCCGCAGCCACTGACGCCGCCGTCCGGTCCAAGGGGGTGTACGGAGACGCTCCAAGTGTCCGTTTGAGGGAGGCCGGCGGATATACCTGGCCTCATGACGACGCCCGACCCGACGCGGTCCCCCGTCCCGCCGCACAGCGCGCTCCACGCGGGGGAGGTGGACATCGACCGAAGCGACCGCCCGTACCGTCTCTGGTTGAGCGATGCTGTGGCGAAGGTCCATGCCGACGCCAACCGGTCCGCCGATACCCATTTGCTGTCAGTTCCGCTCCCGGCGGACTGGGGCGTCGACCTCTATCTGAAGGACGAGTCGACGCATCCGACCGGGTCGCTCAAGCACCGGCTGGCGCGCTCGCTGTTCCTGTACGCGCTGTGCAACGGATGGATCCGCCCGGGACGCCCGGTGATCGAGGCCTCCAGCGGGTCCACGGCCGTATCGGAGGCGTACTTCGCCCGACTGATCGGTGTCCCCTTTGTGGCCGTGATGGCGCGTGGGACGGTGCGCGCCAAGGTGGAGCTGATCGAGTTCCAGGGGGGCCGGTGTCACCTGGTGGACGACCCGTGCGAGGTGTACGAGACGGCGGCAAGGCTCGCCCGCGAGACGGGCGGCCACTACATGGACCAGTTCACGTACGCGGAGCGGGCGACCGACTGGCGGGGCAACAACAACATCGCCGAGTCGATCTTCCGGCAGATGGCCGAGGAGCGTCATCCGGTGCCGGAGTGGATCGTCGCGACGGCGGGAACCGGCGGAACCTCGGCGACCCTGGCCCGCTACGTCCGCTACGCGCGGGCAACAACCGGGATCTGCGTGGCCGACCCGGAGAACTCGGCGTTCTTCCCGGGCTGGCGGGACGGCGACCCGTCGGCGACGACGGGCAAGGGGTCCAGGATCGAGGGGATCGGACGGCAGCGCGTGGAGCCGAGTTTCGTGCCCGGCGCGATCGACCGGATGATGCGGGTCCCCGACGCCGCGTCGATCGCGGCCGTCCGCGTGCTGGAAAGCCTCCTCGGGCGCCGCGCCGGCGCGTCGACGGGGACGGGGCTGTGGGCGGCGTTCCGGATCATTTCGGAGATGCGTGAGGCGGGCCGGCGCGGCAGCGTGGTGGGGCTCATCTGCGACCCCGGCGAAAGGTACGTCGAGAAGTACTACTCGGACGCCTGGCTGGCGGAGCAGGGTATCGGCATCGGCCCCTACAGGGCGCGCCTGGAGCGCTTCCTGGAGACCGGGCACCTGGACGGGCCGGAACCGCAACGGGCGGCCCCAGGGGCGAGTTGAGCTGCGCCAGGGCCACGGTTGCCCCATGGTGGCTTCCATGAGTGATCCCACTGCGCCGTCCGGCCTGCCCGCTTCCGCCCAGCGCGGCGGCGTCCTGCACAGGATGACCGCCCGGAGCCGGTCCGAGCGGCACCGGGCGTCCACGCCGCTCGAGTTGTTCTTCGACCTGTGCTTCGTCGTCGCGGTGGCGCAGGCCGGCACGCGATTAGTCCACGCCGTCGCCGAGGGACACGCGGGGCACGGCGTGGTCGGCTATCTGATGGTGTTCTTCGCCATCTGGTGGGCGTGGATGAACTTCTCGTGGTTCGCGTCCGCCTACGACACCGACGACGTGCCGTACCGCGTGACCACGCTCGTGCAGATCGTGGGTGTCCTCATGCTGGCCGCCGGAGTGCCGCGGGCGTTCGACGACAGCGACTTCCGGCTGGTGGCGATCGGCTATGCGGTGATGCGGCTGGCGCTGGTGACGCAGTGGCTCCGCGCCGCGTGGACTGCCCGGGGGGACGACGCCGCCGCCGGGGGCGGGGTGACGGCGCTGCGGTATGCCGTCGGGGTGACGTTGTGCCAGGTCGGCTGGATGATCCTGCTCCTGCCGCACGGGGCGCCGCCGGTGTGGGCGTTCGTGCTGCTGGCTGTCGCCGAACTGGCGGTGCCGCCTCTGGCCGAGACGAGCGCGCCCACGTTGTGGCATCCGCACCACATCGCCGAGCGGTACGGGCTTTTCACGATCATCGTGCTCGGGGAGTCGGTGTCGGCGGCGACCGTCGCCGTGCAGTCGGCTGCCGACGAGCACGGCACGTCGGCGCAGCTGGTGCCGATCGCGGTGGGCGGGCTGCTGATCGTGTTCGCGGCGTGGTGGATCTATTTCGCGGTGCCCATCCACGACCATCTGGCCTCCAACCGGCAGGCGTTCTTGTGGGGGTACGGGCATTTCGCGGTGTTCGGTTCGGCTGCGGCGATCGGGGCCGGGGTGGAGATCGCGGTCGAGCAGGCGACGGGGAAGGCGGAGATCTCCACGCATGCGGCTTCGGCGGCGGTGACCGTGCCGGCGGTGGTGTTTCTGTTCACCGTGTGGGCGCTGCACTCGCGTCACTACAAGCAGGGCCTGGCGCAGCAGCTGATCCTGCCGGTGGCAGCGGTGGGGGTTCTGGCGTGCACGGTGGCGGGGTCGCACGCGGTGTTGTGGGCGGGGCTGGTGTGCGCTGCGGCGGTCGCCGCGGGGGTGGCGCTGGAGGCACGCGGGCGGCGGTGACGACTCCGAGCGCCGGGGTTCACGCGCGGCCCGCGTAGTGCGTCTGCTGGGCTCAGACGCCGCTGGCGCCGAGGAGGGTGCCCACCGCGTAGGTGATGGCCATGGCGAGGGCTCCGCCGGCGGCGTTCCGGACGACGGCCGGGCGGACGGGGGCGCCGCCGAGCCGGGCGCTCACCCAGCCGCAGGCGACCAGTGCGATGAGGACCGACACCACGGTGACGACCAGCCGCCAGTGGGTCGGCGGCAGCACGATGGCCAGCAGCGGGAGGAGGGCCCCGGCGGTGAAGGACACGAAGCTGGCCCAGGCCGCGTGCCAGGGGTTGGCGAGTTCTTCGGGGTCGATGCCGAGTTCGACGCGGGCGTGGGCGCCGAGGGCGTCGCGGGCGGTGAGTTGTTCGGCGACCTCGCGGGCGAGGTCGTGGCTGATGCCTCGGTCCTGGAGCAGGCCGGTGAGTTCGTCGAGTTCGGCCTGGGGGGTGGTGGCCAGCTCTTCGCGTTCCAGGGCGAGGGCTGCCTGTTCGGAGTCGCGCTGGGTGCTCACCGAGACGTATTCGCCGGCCGCCATCGACAGGGAGCCGGCCAGCAGTCCCGCCAGGCCCGCGGTGAGGAGGGCGGAGCGGGAGTCGGTTGCTCCGGCGACGCCGACGACGAGGCCGGCGGTGGACACCACGCCGTCATTGGCGCCGAGGACGGCGGCGCGCAGCCAGTTCAGGCGGGCGCCGAGGCCGTCGTGGTGCGGCTCCTGGGGGTGGGGGCCGGCCATGTCGTCGTTCATGGGTGCAGGTTCTCACCCCGCGCCGGGATCGGGTGTCCGGACACAGGCCGGACCCCGGCGCGGGGGGGGATGCACCGGGGTCCGGGTCTGCGGGGGCCGCAGGGGCCCGTCGGGGTCAGGCGGCTTCGTAGTCGAGGCCGGTCGCGCGGGCCATGCGCTTGAGGTCGGCCAGCGCGTGCTTCTCGATCTGGCGGATGCGCTCGCGGGTGAGGCCGTGTTCCTTGCCGACCTCGGTGAGGGTGCGCTCGCGGCCGTCGACGATGCCGTAGCGGGCGCGGATGATGGACGCGGTGCGGTCGTCGAGCCGGTCGATGAGGCTGTCGAGCTCCTCGCGGCGGAGCATGACGAGCACGGAGTCCTCGGGCGAGGGCGCCGCTCCGTCCTCGACCAGGTCGCCGAACTCGGTCTCGCCCTCGGCGTCCACCGACATGTTGAGGGACACCGGGTCACGGGCCCAGTCCAGGACGTCGGAGACGCGCTCGGGGGTGGAGCTCAGCTCCGCGGCGATCTCGGCGGGCTCGGCGTCGCGGCCGTTCTCCCGGTTGAACTCGCGCTGCACGCGCCGGATGCGGCCGAGCTCCTCCACGAGGTGCACGGGCAGCCGGATGGTGCGGGACTGGTCGGCGATCGACCGGGTGATGGCCTGGCGGATCCACCAGGTGGCGTAGGTGGAGAACTTGAAGCCCTTGGCGTAGTCGAACTTCTCCACGGCGCGCACCAGGCCGGCGTTGCCCTCCTGGATCAGGTCCAGGAGCGGCAGCCCGCTGCGCGGGTAGCGGCGGGCGACGGCGACGACCAGGCGCAGGTTGGAGCGGATGAAGACGTCCTTGGCGCGCTCGCCCGCGGCGACGAGCGCCTCCAGCTCCTCGCGCTCGGCCCCGCCGCCGGCGTTCGCGGGGAGGTCGACGTCGTCGGCGAGGATGCGCTCGGCGTAGACGCCGGCCTCGATGACGCGCGACAGCTCGACCTCTCGGGCGGCGTCGAGCAGCGGTGTGCGCGCGATCTCGTCCAGGTACATGCCGACGAGGTCGCGGTCGGCGACTTCCCCGCCAGCGGCGCGAACACTGCTGGTCCCGCCTGCTTGTCGACGGGCGACGGCACGGGTTGCCATGCGAGCTCCCTTACGTACGAAAGGTGCGGTCGGTATCGGTTGGACGCGGGCCACGCCATCGGCTGCTTCCGGTTCGCGGCTCTCGCTCTTGCGGTTGCCCCGTCCGATGGGGATAACGACTGGAATCCGGACACAATTCCCATGTCGTCACCTGTTTTTTATGATCATGCAGTACCCTGTCCCGCCACCCTGAGAGGTCGAACGGTGTCCGATCGTATGGAAGTGCAGGTCAGCCCCGGCGGAGAGGGGGATCTGGTCGCACTCACGGAGATCTACAACCACTATGTCCGTGAGACCGCCGTCACGTTCGACGTCACTCCTGTCACTCCCGGTGAGCGTCGGCCGTGGCTGCTCTCCCACCCTGAAGACGGCCCACACCGCTTGCTGGTTGCTCGCCGTCCGGAACCGGGCGGGCAGGTGCTCGGATATGCGACCAGCAGCGCGTTCCGGCCGAAGGCCGCGTATGCGACGTCGGTGGAGACGAGCGTCTATCTCGCGCCGGGCGCGGGCGGCGGAGGGATCGGCACGCTTCTGTACGAGGCATTGTTCGCGGCACTGGAGGGCGAGGACGTCCACCGCGCGTACGCGGGTATCGCCTTGCCGAACGAGGCGTCGATACGCATCCACCGCCGGTTCGGGTTCGAGCAGATCGGCGTCTACCGGGAGGTGGGCCGCAAGTTCGGCGTCTACCACGACGTCGCGTGGTTCGAGAAGCGACTGGGCTGACCGCGTCCGGCCGGTGCGCGCATCGCTGTTTGAAGTTTCAATCACTGCGGGCTAGGGTCGTGAGTGTCGACACGCTTGAAACTTCAAGGAGGCTCGCCATGGTCGCAGCGGTCGAGGGGCGGATGCCCGCCCTGTATCTCTCGCACGGCGCGCCGCCGCTCGCCGACGACCCGGTGTGGCCGGGCGAGCTGGCCGCCTGGGCGTCCGCGCTGCCGCGTCCGAAGGCGATCCTGGTCGTCTCCGCCCACTGGGAGGAGGCGCCGCTGGCGATCGGCGCGACCACCACGCTGCCGCTGGTCTACGACTTCTGGGGCTTCCCCGAGCACTACTACCGGGTCTCCTACGAGGCCCCCGGCGCCCCGGCGCTCGCCGAGGACGTGCGCAAGCTGCTGCGCGGCGCCGGGCGCCCGGTGCAGGACGTGCCGGACCGGGGGCTGGACCACGGCGCGTACGTGCCGCTGGTGGAGATGTACCCGGACGCCGACGTCCCGGTGCTCCAGGTGTCGCTGCCGACGCTGGACCCGGCCGGGCTCTTCGACATCGGGCGCCGGCTCGCGCCGCTGCGCGACGAGGGCGTGCTGATCATGGGCAGCGGCTTCTTCACCCACAACCTGGCGGCGCTGCGGCACGCGGGGGACGGGCCGCCCAGTTGGTCGGCGGAGTTCGACGACTGGGGGCGCCGCGCGCTGGCGGCCCAGGACGTCGACGCCCTGCTCGACTTCGCGCACACCGCGCCCGCCGGGCGGCTGGCGCACCCGCGGACCGAGCACTTCGCCCCGCTGTTCGTTACGCTCGGCGCGGCCGAGTCCGAACTCGGCAGTCAGCGCAGCGTCATCGACGGTTTCTGGATGGGACTGGCCAAACGTTCCGTCCAGCTCGGCTGAAGAGGAAGACACCCACTCCATGCAGAAACGACGCATCGCGATCGGTGCGGCCGTGCTGGCCGCCGCCGTGAGCCTGGCCGCGTGCGGTTCGGACGGCTCCTCGCACGCCCGAGGCGGCTCCACGGACGCCAAGGACGGCGGCTCCGCCTCGTCCCCCGCCTCCTCGTCGCCGTCAGGACCCTCGGGGACCTCTGCGGCCACCGGGTCCTCCGACGGCAAGCCCGCGGCGCCTGCCGTCTCCTGGCCCGCGCCCGCCGACGCCTCCGCGCAGGTCAAGGCCGCGGGGCTGCCGATGCTCGGACAGGAGGGCCAGGTGCTGCACATCCACACCCACCTGGACGTGTTCGTGGACGGCAAGGCCGTCACCGTCCCCGCCGAGATCGGCATCGACGAGCTGAGGCAGCAGATCAGCCCGCTGCACACGCACGACACCTCGGGCGTGGTGCACATCGAGTCCCCGGTGAAGAAGGACTTCACCCTCGGGGAGTTCATGACCGAGTGGAACGTCCCGATCTCCAAGGACGCCCTCGGCACCCTGAAGACGGGCGGCGGCAAGTCGCTGCGCGTCTACGTCGACGGCAAGGAGCGCGGCGGCGATCCCGCGGCGATCAAGCTGGTCGCCCACGACGAGATCGCCATCGTGTACGGCTCGCCCGCGAACAAGGTGCGCGTCCCCGCCTCGTACAACTGGCCCGAGGGCCTGTAAGCCGCCGTTTCGCCCGTAAACGCCGACGCCCCGCCTCCTTCGGGTGACCGAAGGAGGCGGGGCGTCGGTGTGGATGCGGTCGCCGGGCCGGCTTCAGCGGAAGCAGGCCCGGCGGCGCGGGTGCCGGAGCCTCAGTGGGCGACGACCGGGACCGCGAAGTCCTCGGCATTCTCCCCGTCCACGTGCTCGCCGGTGTTCTGGACCTCGGCGTCCACGAGGACGAAGGCCAGGACCGACGCGAGCAGCAGGATGCCGAACGCCCAGTAGATCGCCACGGAGTAGCCGTGCACGGCGCTCTGGTTGATGAAGAGCTGGTTCTTCACGTCCGACGGGCTCTTGACGTGCGACTTGATCCACGAGGTGGTGGCACTGGCCGCCAGGGTGTTCAGCAGCGCGGTGCCGATGGAGCCGCCGACCTGCTGCGAGGTGTTCACCATGGCTGACGCGACACCGGCGTCCTCCGGCCGCACGCCGTGGGTGGCCATGCTCATGGCCGGCATGAACGCGGTGCCCATGCCGAGGCCCATGAGGATCAGGCCGGGCAGCAGGACCGCCGCGTAGCTGGAGTCCACCTTGATCTGGGCGAGGATCACCATGCCGATCGAGGCGACCAGGAAGCCCGGGGCCATCAGCAGCCGCGGGCGGACCCGCAGCATCAGCCGGGCGCCGATCTGGGTGGAGCCCACGATCATGCCCCCGACCATCGGCAGGAAGGCGAACCCGGACTTCAGCGCCGAGTAGCCCATGACCTGCTGCAGGTAGTAGGTCAGGAACAGGAAGAGGCCGAACATGCCGATGATGGCCAGGCCCAGCGACAGGTAGACACCGCCGCGGTTGCGCTCGGTGACCACACGCAGCGGCAGCAGCGGCGCCTTGACGCGCCCCTCGACGATCGCGAAGGCCACCAGGAGGACCGCGGACGCCACGAACAGGCCGATGGTGATGCCCGCGCCCCAGCCGTCGCTCTCGGCGCGGCTGAAGCCGTAGACCAAGGCGACAAGGCCACCGCTGGCGAGGATCACGCCGGGGACGTCGAGCCTGTTGCGGTTGCGTCCGTACTCCGGTTCGCGGATGACGGTCGCGGCGCCGATGACGGCGGTGACGGCGAAGGCGATGTTGACGAACAGGGCCCAGCGCCAGTTCAGGTACTCGGTGAGGACGCCGCCCAGGATCAGGCCGACGGCCGCGCCGGCGCCGGCGATGGCACCGTAGATGCCGAACGCCTTCGCGCGCTCCTTGGCGTCGGTGAACATCACCGCGAGCAGCGACAGCGCGGCGGGCGCCAGCAGGGCGCCGAAGACGCCCTGGAGGGCGCGGGCGCCGAGCAGCATCGCGGTGTTGACCGCGGCGCCGCCGACGGCGGACGCGGCGGCGAAGCCGAGCAGGCCCACCACGAACGTGTTCTTGCGTCCCCACAGGTCGGCCACGCGGCCGCCGAAGAGCAGCAGACCGCCGAACGCCAGGGTGTAGGCGGTGACGACCCACTGGCGGTTGCCGTCGGAGATGCCGAGGTCGGCCTGGGCGGACGGCAGGGCGATGTTCACGACGGTGGCGTCGAGAACCACCATCAGCTGGGCGATGGCGATGAATATGAGCGCTGTCCAGCGCTTCGGATCGGCTTGAGGTGTTTCTGGCATAACGGGTCTCACTAAGGATGCGGAGTGACAGGACGTGGGGACGTTTGTCAGCAAGGTTGGTTCTGCTGGTGCCGGCGAAGGCGTCCGGGCCGTGTGGCTGCTGCCCGGCGACGGCTCCGGCGCCGACGTGATGAGCGGACTTCTCTCACGTTGCCGATTGTCGGGTACGGCACTGACAATCGGGCTCCCCGGCCCCCCGGCCGGTGGTCGATGTGCGGCGGTGAACTGCGATGGACGGCGTCACGGCGTCAACGGCGTCAACGGCGTCGACTGCGGTCGGCCGCGACGGGCGGCGGCGCCGGCGTGCGCTCCCGCGGGACTGTGCGGCGCGTCGTGCCCGCGCGGTGTGCCGCGACGAACCCGCCAACGCTATCGCCGGACAGTCGGCGTGTGCGACTGGTTATTTTCAGGCCTTCAGGTCCTCCAAGGTCGCGGCGGAGCCCTCGAGCACCGACTGCGCCGGGGCGCGCAGCCCGTCGAGGAAGATCTGCAGGTGCCGGTGGACGAAGCGGTCCAGGCCGGCGCAGCGGGTGCCCGGCAGCGGCCGGGTGAGCTGCGTCAGCGCGATCATCAGGTCGCCGACGGCTATGTCGGCGCGCAGCCGGCCCGTGCACTGGGCGCGGTCGACGATGGCGGCTATGGATGCCTCCATCCGCTGCGTGCCCGCGGCGATCTCGCTGTCGTGGCGGTCGAACGCCTCGGAGAGCATCGGGCACAGCGCGCCCACGCGTTCCTCCGCCGCCTCGAAGACGAAGCGGTGGAGGGCGTCGAAGGCGTCCGGCTCCTCGGCGAGGGCGGCCTCGGCCCGCTGGGCGGTGCGCGTCATCACCGACAGGGCGACCTGGCGTGTCAGGTCGGTGCGGTCGGTGAAGTGGCGGTAGAGGGTGGCGTTGCCGACGCCGGCCCTGCGGGCCACCTCGTCCAGCGCCACGTCGGGCCCGTGCTCGACGATCGCCTCGCGCGCCGCTGAGATGATGCGCTCGCGGTTGCGGGTGGCGTCCGCGCGCAGCCGTACCGTGCGCGGTTTGACGCTGGCGACGGCATCCGTGGTCACAGCTGGCTCCTTTCGCGGTCGCTCCCGGTGAAGCGGAGACTCAGTCCCCGTTTTCCTTCCACCGTGTGCAAACGGGGAGCCCCTCCCCGGATATTTCACACAGACGATGTGACCTGCATCACATCACTGAGTGACATTTCATTGAACTTTCAAAGAGTGTCGGTACCATGGGGTGCATGGAATGGCTGACGGCGGACGAGCAGGCGGCGTGGCGCGCCTTCCTGCAGGCCACTTACCTGCTGGAGGACCACCTCGACCGCCAGCTGCAACGCGACGCGGGCATGCCGCACGTGTACTACGCCCTGCTGAGCACATTGTCGGAGACGCCCGGGCGCAGCATGCGGATGACCGAGCTGGCCGAGCGCGTCAAGATCACCCGGTCGCGGCTGTCGCACGCGGTCGCCCGGCTGGAGGGCAACGGCTGGCTGCGCCGGGAGAGCTGCCCGTCGGACCGGCGCGGGCAGATCGCGGTGCTGACGGACGCCGGGTACGACAAGGTGGTGGACACCGCTCCCGGCCACGTCCAGGCCGTGCGCGGTGCGATCTTCGACCGGCTCAGCGCGGAGCAGACGGCGCAGCTCGGCGAGATCTCGCGGATCATCGCCGAGGGGCTGCACGGCCCGGACGGCACGGACGTGCCCTGGCTGCGCTGAGGCTGCCGCGCCCCTGGGGGGGCGCTGCCGCGTCCGGCGCGGGGGCGGCCCCTCAGCCGCGGCCGGACCTGGCCAGCCAGCGCCCCTGGTGGTTGTCGACCTCGATGGGCCGCCCGAAGCACTCCGTCATGTGAGCCGCGGTCAGCACCGCCACCGCCCGCCCCGAGGTGAGCACGCGGCCGTCCTTGAGCAGCAGGACGTGCCCGATCGCCGGGGACAGCTCTTCGAGGTGGTGGGTGACGGTGATCGTCGCCAGGTCGGCGCGGGTGAGCGCGAGGCGGTGCATGGCGTCGATGAGGTCCTCGCGCGACGGCAGGTCGAGGGCGTTGAAGGGTTCGTCGAGCAGCAGCAGCGACGGGTCGGCCATCAGCGCGCGGGCGACCAGGATGCGGGCGCGCTGGCCGCCTGAGCACACCCCGTACGGGCGCTCGGCCAGCTCCTTGATCTCCAGCTCGGCGAGCAGCGCGTGCGCGCGCTCGCGCACCTCGGTGTCGTACTTTCGCCACAGCGGCTGCACGGTGCCGGTGTGGCCGGTCAGCACGACGGTGTGGGCGGTGGCGTCCTGGGGGACCTTCTGGGCGGAGGACACCAGGCCGATGCGGGCGCGCAGCTCGCGCACGTCGACGCTGCCCAGGCGGTGGCCGAGGACCTCGACGGAGCCGGTGGTCGGGTGCATCAGCGCGCCGATCAGCCGGAGCGCGGTGGTCTTGCCGGCGCCGTTGGGGCCCAGCAGCGCCCAGTGCTCCCCGGAGCGCACCGACCACGTGATGTCGTCGAGGATGACCTGTCCCGTGGTGTAGCGGCGCACGCTCGCGGCGTGCAGGGCTGCGACGACGGGGGAGGCGCCGCCCGCGCCGTCGGAAGCAGGGGTGCTGTCGGCGCCCGGGGCGCCCGTGCCGGTGGCTGCCATGGCGGCACGATAGCTGTATCCGCCATCTTCCGGCCCGGTGTTCCGGGATGTGGTCGCCCCGGGGCGGGCGCGCCGCAGGCGTCGTCCCCTGGGTGAGCCCGCGGCCGCGGTGGGCGCTGCGGGGTCCGGCCCGGCGTCCCCTCGGGGAGGCGGAGAGCGGCGGTCACATCGGCACGGACGCGGACTCCGGGCTGGGGTCGGACAGGCTCTTGGGGACGCCGCGCCGATAGAGCACGAGGGTCACCAGGAAGCCCACGGCGAAGAAGGCGGCCGACCACCAGTAGGCGACGGAGTAGCTGTGCAGCTGCGCCTGCGCGGCGACCCCGGGCGACGGGCGCCGCGAACTGGCGTAGTGGGCGGCGGCGCTGGTGGCCAGGGTGTTCAGCAGCGAGGTGCCGATGGAACCGCCCACCTGCTGCGAGGTGTTCACCATGGCGGACGCGACGCCGGCGTCGCGGGCCTCCACGCCCGCGGTCGCCAGGTTCATGCCGGTGGCGAAGATCGCGCCCAGGCCGAGGCCCATGAGCAGCAGCGGCGGCATGACGTGCGCGGCGTAGGTGCTGTGGCCGTTCAGGGCGGTCAGCCAGGCCATGGCGCCGGCGGCCATCAGCATGCCGGTCGGCACGATGGGCTTGGCGCCGAATCGCGGCACCAGGGCGTTGGTGGTCGTCACCGAGGTGATCATGATGACGGCGACCATCGGCAGGAACGCCAGCCCCGTCATCACCGGCGAGTACGACAGGGTGCGCTGCAGGTAGTACGTCAGGAACAGGAACACGCCGAACATGCCGGCGCCCGAGATGAACATCGCCAGGAACGACGCGCCGCGGTCGCGGTCGCCGACCACGCGCATCGGCAGCAGCGGGTGCCGGGCGCGGCGCTGCCAGGCGACGAAGGCGATCAGCAGCAGGCAGCCGGCCACCAGGAAGCCCCAGGTGCTGGCGGCGCCCCACTGGTGGCGTTCGGCGTTGGAGAAGCCGTAGACGATGCAGAACAGACCACCGGAGACCAGGACCGCGCCGGGCAGGTCCAGGTCGGGGCGGTCGGAGGGGGTGCCGGGCTGCAGCAGGCGCAGGCCGCCGAGGAAGGCGATCAGGGCGAAGATCAGATTGACGTACAGGCACCAGCGCCAGTCCAGGTACTCGGTGAGCAGGCCGCCGAGCAGCAGACCGACCGCGCCGCCGGCGCCCGCGACGGCGCCGTAGATGCCGAACGCCTTCGCGCGCTCCTTGGGGTCGGTGAACGTCGTGGTCAGCAGCGACAGCGCGGCCGGCGCCAGCAGCGCTCCGAACAGGCCCTGAAGGGCGCGGGCGAGGACCAGCACCTCGAAGCTGGGCGCCGCGCCGCCGATGGCGGAGGCGACGGCGAAGCCGATCAGGCCCACCAGGAAGGTCGTCTTGCGCCCGATGAGGTCGGCGAGGCGCCCGCCGAGCAGCAGCAGGGAGCCGAACGCCAGGGCGTAGGCCGTGACGATCCACTGCCGGTTGCCGTCGCTGAAGCCGAGGTCCTGCTGGGCGGAGGGCAGCGCGATGTTCACGATGGTCGCGTCGAGGACCACCATCAACTGCGCGAGGGCGATGACGACGAGCACCCACCAGCGGTGGGACGGCGTGCCGCGGACGCCACGGCGGCCCGATGCTTCCGGGCCGGCGCCTGCTGCGGTCGATATGGAGCTGTCCTGGGTGCTACGGGCCATGACGTGGGTCTCCTCGCCGGCGACAGCGCTCCCCCGCCCTTCCACGCTAGGTGCACCCCTGTCGAGCCGCCACGCGGGCCGGGAGCCGCCGCGGCGCCGGTCCCCGTACCGGTCACCGCGGCGGCCCCCGGGCGCCCGCCGGTCTCCTGCCCGCCGGTCCGTCCTGGGGACGGGCCGGCGCACGGGAGAAACAGACCGCGACCGTCATCGGTCGACCGTCCCTGGTGGCGATGACGGTCACGGCGTGTTCGGCCGCGGACTCGACGCGGCTCGGACATGACGATGCGTAACCGCCCCTCCGATACGGCTAACTCACGGCCACCCGTTTGGCGTGACCCGATGAGCGGATCTGCGCACCGGGGTGTACACGCGCGGGTGACGTGCGGGACCCGACGCGTACGGGACGGCACCTGACACACCCGCTCACCTGACACACCCGTACACCCGTGCGTCCATGCGCCCGTACGCAGTAACCGCGCGCGCGGTGAAGCGCCCACCGCCGTTTTCTGATGATCACAGGATCGACTGCGGCAGGACGGCGGCGAGGGGTACGCGGATGGCGACGGTCGCGGGCGGCGCGGGTCCCGGCGGGGGCGACGACTCCGGCTCCGGGCCGCTGGCCGCCGGGGAGCGGGCGGAACTGGCCGCGCTGCGCCGCCGGTTCTCCCCGCACCACGCCTGGCGCGCGCCGCTGTCCGCGCTGCTCATCACACTGGCGGCGGTACTGGCGCCGCTGAGCGCGGTGGCCGTGTGGGTGGGCGACGAGATGGCCGACACCCACCGCTACGTGGCGACGGTGGCACCGCTCGCGCGTCAACCCGACGTGCGGGCGGCCGTCACCGAACGGGTGACCGACGCGATCACCGCGCGGATCGACCTGGACGCGCTGCTGTCCGCCGCCGCGCCCGGGCAGCGGCCGGCGCTGAAGAAGGCGCTGGGCGCGCTCGGCGGTCCGATCACGGGCGGCGTACGGGACCTCGTACGGGACGCGGTGGCGCGGTTCGTGGCGAGCGAGCAGTTCGCGCGGTTGTGGGCGCAGCTCAACCGGCAGGCGCACGCGGCCTTCACCGGGGCGCTGACCGGCGAGGGCGACACGGCCGTACGGGTGACCGGCGACGAGGTCGTGCTGGATCTGGCGCCGGTCGTGGCGCAGGTCAAACGGCGGCTGGTGGACCAGGGGCTGACGGTGGCCGCGCACATTCCCGAGACGCGCACCGACTTCACGCTGGTCAAGTCCCGGGACGTGCGGCGGGTCAGGACGGGTTTCCGGGCGCTGGAGCTGGCCGGGAACTGGCTGCCGGCGGTCACCGTTGTACTGGCGGGTGCGGGGGTGCTGCTGGCGGCGCGGCGGCGCAGGGCCCTGGTGGCGGCGGCCCTGGCGGTGGCGGCGGGCGTCGCCGTGCTGGGCGTGGGGCTGGCCGTCTTCCGGATCGTCTACCTGGACCACCTTCCGGCGCGGACCGACGAGCGGGCGGCGGGCGCGGTCTACGACCAGCTCGTACGTTTTCTGCGGGTGACCGTCCGGATGGTCGTCACCCTGGGCGTGGTCGTCGCCCTGGGCGCCTGGCTCAGTGGCCACGGCCGGCGGGCGCGGCGGGTCAGGGACGTGTGGGAGTCGTCCATCGCGGCCGCCCGCGAGGCCGCAGGGGTGGCGTCGACCGGCGCCGTGGGGCCCTGGGTGCACCGGCACCGCGCGGCGCTGCGGTGGGCGGTCGTGGGGGCGGCATGCCTCGCGGTGCTGCTGTGGTCCGACCGGACCGGTCAGGTCGTCGCGTGGGTCACGGTGGCGGTGGTGGCCGCGCTGGCGGTCGTGGAGTTCCTGGACGACCCCGGCGTCCGCGGGCCGACGACGCCGTAGCCGCGGCCCGCGGGAGCATGCCGTGCGTACGCGAGCGCGCGGACCGTGGACGCCGCCGGGCTCCCGTGGATCGCCGCAGTGCGTACGCGTGCGTGCGGGGCGGACGTCAACCGTCCGCCCCGCATGTCACCCTCGCGTCGCGTCAACCGCGCGCCGCGCACCTCACCCTCAGCGGCCGGTGACCGCGAGCGCCGCGAGCTGTTCGGCGAACGGCACGACCTGCTCCTCGGCGGCCGGTCCCGCGGGGCGGGCGTCGACCAGGGCGGCGAGTTCGCGGCCCGCGCGGTCGACGCGCGCGTTCAGAGCACCGTCGCCTCCCACGCCACCGACCGCGCCGCCGACAGCCGTACCGCCGGCGGCGTCCGCGCCCCAGTCCTCCGAGGCCGCGTAGACCGCGGTGGGGACGACGACGGCGCGCAGGTACGCGAACAGCGGCCGCATCGCGTGTTCCAGGACCAGCGAGTGCCGGGCCGTGCCGCCGGTCGCGGCGATCAGCACCGGGACGCCCGCCAGCGCGTCCTTGTCCACGACGTCGAAGAACGACTTGAACAGTCCGCTGTAGGAGCCGGTGAACACCGGGGTGACGGCGATCAGGCCGTCGGCGGACGCGACCGCGTCGACCGCCTCGCGCAGCCGCAGGCCGGGGAAGCCGGTCACCATGTTCTGCGCGATCTCGGTGGCGAGCTCGCGCAGCTCGACCACCTGCACGTCGGCCGCGACCCGCCCGGCGGTCGCCGCCGCGAGGCGGTCGGCGAGCAGCCGGGTGGAGGAGGGCCGGCTGAGCCCGGCGGTGATGACCACGAGTTTCCTGGTCGCGCTCGTGCTCGTGGTCGCGCTCGTCGTCACGTCGGCCGCCGTGTCCGTCGCCGTGTCCGTCGTCGTGCTCGTCGCCGTGGCTGTCGCCATGTCCCTCGTCATACGTCTGCCTCCTGTTTCTGACGCTCCCCCGCGCCGGCCGCCGTACCGGTCCCGGCCGCCGTACCGGTCCCGGCCGCCGCCTCGGCCTCGGCCCGCGCCTCGGCGTCGCGGCGCTCGACCAGCGCCCGGTGGGTGGGTCCGTCGGGCACGTTCGCCGGGCGTCCCTTGGCGAACTCCTCGCGCAGCACCGGCACCACCTGCTCGCCCAGGATGTCGAGCTGCTCCAGCACGGTCTTCAGCGGCAGCCCCGCGTGGTCCATCAGGAACAGCTGGCGCTGGTAGTCGCCGAAGGACTCGCGGAAGGTCAGCGTCTTGTCGATGACCTCCTGCGGGGAGCCGACGGTCAGCGGCGTCTGGTCGGTGAACTCCTCCAGCGACGGCCCGTGTCCGTAGACCGGGGCGTTGTCGAAGTACGGGCGGAACTCGCGGACCGCGTCCTGGGAGTTCTTGCGCATGAACACCTGGCCGCCGAGCCCGACGACCGCCTGCTCGGGCGTGCCGTGGCCGTAGTGGGCGAAGCGCTCGCGGTACAGGCTGATCAGGCGCTTGAAGTGCTCCTTGGGCCAGAAGATGTTGTTGGCGAAGAAGCCGTCGCCGTAGTACGCCGCCTGCTCGGCGATCTCCGGGCTGCGGATGGAGCCGTGCCAGACGAACGGCGGCACCCCGTCCAGCGGGCGCGGCGTGGAGGTGAAGGACTGCAGGGGCGTACGGAAGCGGCCCGCCCAGTCCACGACGTCCTCGCGCCACAGCTTGTGCAGCAGCGCGTAGTTCTCCACCGCCAGCTCGATGCCCTGCCGGATGTCCTTGCCGAACCACGGGTAGACCGGGCCGGTGTTGCCCCGTCCCATCATCAGGTCGACGCGGCCGTCCGCCAGGTGCTGGAGCATCGCGAAGTCCTCGGCGATCTTCACCGGGTCGTTCGTGGTGATCAGCGTGGTGGAGGTGGACAGGATCAGACGATCGGTCCGCGCGGCGACGTATCCGAGCATGGTCGTGGGGGACGACGGCACGAACGGCGGGTTGTGGTGCTCGCCCGTCGCGAAGACGTCCAGGCCGACCTCCTCGGCCTTCTGCGCGATGGCGACCATCGACCTGATCCGCTCGTGCTCGCTCGGCGTCCGTCCCGTCGTCGGGTCCGTCGTGACGTCGCCGACCGTGAAGATTCCGAACTGCATCGCTCCCACCATCCCAATTGGTTGATCGTTCAACCACCCGAACATTCCGCCGCCCGACCCTATTCCCCGCCCCGGGAGGCCCCGAGG
>JAJSZB010000569.1:0-3042 GCA_050613715.1 Streptomyces sp. IBSBF 3018 | reverse complement strand
ACACATGGCCTGACGCCGCGGCGCCCGGGCCGCCGCGGCGTCAGGCCATGTGTGCTCCCAGGCCGGTTCGGCCTGGTGCCACGTCGGGGCGCAGGACGAGGTGGTCGTCGTAGTCCCCGCCGTTCTGCGTGCGGTACGCGATCGGCTCGGTCGTCGGGATCGCGAGCAGGCGCTCGCGCAACTCCTCGGCCGCCGCCTCGCCTTCCTCCGGCGTGAACCTGTCGGCGCCCGCGAGCAGTACCGGGGGCAGCACCTGCGCGCCCGCGTAGAAGAGGGTGCCGTGCTGCAACGGGAACAGCAGCTCGTCGACGGCTCCGTGGATGCCCCGCTCGCCGTAGAACCACGCCGGCCCGCCCATGGTGACGACCGCCATCGCACGCTTGCCCGCGAGGAACCCGTCTCCGTAGCCGATCCACTCACCGTTCGGGCCGCGCAGCCCGTACGCGAAGCCCTGGTGCCAGACCCGGTCGAACCAGCCCTTGAGGATGGCGGGCATGCCGAACCACCACATCGGGAACTGGACGACGAGGGTGTCCGCCCGGTCGATCTTCTCCTGCTCGGCCCGGATGTCGGCGCCCAGCGCACCGCTGTCGTACGCCCGCTGCGCGGCGGCGGCGACCTGGAACCGCTCGGCCGGGGGGTGGGCGTAGCCGGCGGCGTCGACGACGGGGTTCCAGCGCATCGCGTACAGGTCCGACACCTCGACCCGGTGGCCCTCCGCGCGGAGCGCGCGCTGTCCCTGCGCGGCCAGGTGGCCGTTGAGCGAGCGGGCTTCCGGGTGGGCGAGAATCCACAGAACGTTCATGACATCGACGATGGACGTGCGGGACCGCCGCCACGACTGGCCTGATGGACAACATGTGCGAAGATCGGGCCATGGCCGTTTTTGCCGGTGACGGGCGCCACCGCGTGGCGGTCCTGGTCCGCGACGGAATGCTGCCCTTCGAACTGAGCATCGTCCACCGCATCTTCGGCCAGGCGCGCTCGGCCGCGGGCGCCGCCCTCTACGAGGTCGTGACCTGCGCACTCGAACCCGGGGACATCCGCACGGACGCCGACTTCACCATCGCCGTCGCGCACGGCCCCGAGGCACTGGCCGAGGCCGACACCGTCGTCGTCCCGGGCGCCGACGCCGACTTCGGGCCCCGGAGCCAACCGCTCGACCCCTCGCTCACCGCCGCGCTGGCGCGGATGCGCCCCGGCACACGGATCGCCTCGATCTGCACGGGCTCGTTCGTGCTGGCCGAGGCGGGCCTGCTCACCGGGCGGCGGGCGACCACGCACTGGCGCTCGTCCACCCGGTTCCGGGAGCGGTTCCCGGACGTCGCGTTCGACCTCGACGTCCTCTACACCGACGACGACGGCGTCCTCACCTCCGCCGGAGCGGCGTCAGGCATCGACCTGTGCCTCCACATGATCCGCACCGACCACGGCGCGGCGGTCGCCAACGACGTGGCGCGCGGCACCGTCGTCCCACCCCACCGCGAGGGCGGCCAGGCGCAGTACGTGCGGCGCCCGATGCCTGACCCGGGGATCTCCTCGACCGGCCGGGCACGCCGATGGGCACTCGCGAACCTGCACCGTCCCATCACGCTGCGGGAGTTGGCGGCCCAGGAGTCGACGAGCACGCGAACGTTCACCCGGCGCTTCCGCGACGAGATCGGCACCTCGCCGGGGCGGTGGCTCACCCAGCAGCGCATCGAGCAGGCCTGCGCCCTGCTGGAACGCACCGACCTGCCGATCGACCAGGTCGCCGTCACCACGGGCTTCGGCACCGCCGGCTCCATGCGACTGCACCTCCAGGCCGAACTGGGGGTCTCGCCCAGCGCCTACCGCGCCACCTTCCGCGGCCGCGACCGGACATCCGACTCCTCGCCCCGCTGATCTCCCGTGGCGGCCGGCCCGCGTCGGGGACGTCGGGCGCGGTAGGACTGGTGCACGTCGTTCCGTCACATGTTCGACATCGCGGGGGTTCATGTGGTCGCCACGGCCTTGCTGCCTCCGGCACGGCGGGAGCGCGGGGCCGGGGCTGCCCGGGTCGGAGGGGGATGCTGACGGTACGTCAGGTCTGCCGCGCGTAGACGATGAGGTTGTCCACCGGGTGGCCGTGGGCGTCGAACGCGCCGTCGCAGGTGATCAGCCGCAGGGCGTGGTCGTGCGTCGGGCCGTAGACCTGCTGGGTGGGGAAGGACTTCTTGCTGACGCTGTCGACGGACGTGACGGTGAAGTGCGCCGTCTTGCCGCGGGCGTCGGTGACGGTGATGGCCGCGCCCGTGGCGATGTCCTTCAGGCGGTAGAAGACGGCCTTGCCGTAGCGCGTGGAGTTGTGGCCGATGATGACCGCGGCTCCGGCCTGGCCCGGCACCGCGCCGCCGGTGTACCAGCCGGCGGTCATCCGCTTGTCCGGGGGCGGGACCTGGACGGTTCCGTCGGCCTGGAGGCCGAGGCTCATCAAGGGCGCGGAGATCCCGAGCGAGGGGATGGCGACCTCGGTCGGGGCCGCGGGCCGCGGGCGCGTGGCGGCGGCCACGGGGCTGCCCGCGCCGGCGGTGGTTCCGGCGGTACCGGTTCCGGCGGTGGTTCCGGCGGTGACGGGCGGCGTCGGTGGCGGCGCGTCCGTCCCGGCCGCGGACGAGCAGCCGGTGAGCACGGCGAGGGCCGCGGCCACGGCGAGGGCCGCGGGCCCCGCGAGGACGGGGCGTGCGGCGACCGGCCGGCGGCGGGGACGCCGTACCGGCGGCTGGGCGAAGGACACAACGGGCTCCAGAGCAGGACGGGATGCGGACGCGGTGCCGCCGCCCGGCGGCGGGCGGCGGGCGGCGGGCGGCGGCAGGCTGCGACGGACGCCCGGGCCGCGGCGTGCGGCGCCGGGCCCGGGCGGCGGACCGCGGAGTGCGGGGCAGGCGGCCACCGGGGGACGGGTGCCGAGCGCCAGGGACCCGGGCCAGGTGCCGGCGTCGGGCGTCAGGGACCCGGCCGGGCGGCGGGGGGGGGGGGGGGGGGGGGGGGGGGGGGGGGGGGGGGGGGGGGGGGGGGGGGGGG
>JAJSZB010000568.1:0-3047 GCA_050613715.1 Streptomyces sp. IBSBF 3018 | reverse complement strand
GCCCCGGCCGTGCAGCCCCCACCCGGACGCCCGGTCACCGGGCCGGACGGGGTGGGGCCGCGGCTGGTCGGGGTCGGAGTGGGGCCTGGGGACCCGGAGTTGGTGACGGTCAAGGGCGTGGGGGCGCTGCGCGCGGCCGGCGTCGTGGTCGTGCCGGTGCTGGACACCGGTGAGACGGGCCGTGCCGAGGCGACGGTGCGGCACTACGTGGACGCCGCCCGGATCGTGCGCGTCGTGTTCGCGCTCAACGAGCGGACGGACCGGGCGCGTCGGGAGACCGCGTGGGACGCGGCGGGCGCGCGCGTCGCCGAACTGCTGCGCGCGCACGGCACGGTGGCGTTCGCGACGATCGGCGACCCGAACGTCTACTCGACGTTCACCTACCTCGCGCAGACCGTGCGCGCGCTGCTGCCGGACACGGCGGTGGAGACCGTGCCGGGCATCACCGCGATGCAGGACCTCGCGGCGCGCAGCGGCGCCGTACTCGCCGAAGGGACCGAGCCGTTGACGCTGGTGCCGGTCACCGCGGGCGCCGCGGTGCTCAAGGACGCGCTGGAGGGGCCGGGCACGGTGGTCGCGTACAAGTTCGGCCGGCTGGCCGAGGACGTCGCCGCGGCGCTGCGCGACACCGGGCGCACCGAGGGCGCGGTGTGGGGCAGTTCGCTCGGCCTGCCCGCCGAGTCGATCCGGCCCGCGGCCGAACTCCTCGACGGACCGCTGCCGTACCTGTCCACGCTGATCGCGCCCGCCCGGCGCGACGGCGGCCGGGGGGCGAAGCTGTGAGCGCGGCGGATGCGGGTGCGGGCGGTACGGGCTCGGGCAGCCTGGACGCGGGCGGTACGGGCGCGGACGGTACGAGTGCGGGCGGCGGCAAGGTGACCATCGTGGGCGCCGGTCCGGGCGCCGCGGACCTGCTGACCTTCCGCGCCGCGAAGGCCATCGCGGAGGCGGACGTGGTGATCTGGGCGGCGAGCCTGGTGCAGCCGGGCGTCCTGGAGCACGCGCGCCCGGACGCGGAGATCATGGACTCGGCGGGGATGCCGCTGGAGGACGTCGTCGCGGTCTACGAACGGGCCGCACGCGAGGGCCTGAAGGTGGCGCGCATCCACTCCGGCGACCCTTCGTTGTGGGGCGGCACGCAGGAACAGGTCGACCGCTGCGCGGAGTTGGGCGTCGAGGTGGAGATCGTGCCGGGAGTCTCCTCGTTCTCGGCGGTCGCGGCCGCGGCCGGGCGGGAGCTGACCGTGCCGGAGGTCGCGCAGTCGGTGGTGCTGACCCGGCTGGGCGGCGGCAAGACGCCGATGCCGCCGGGCGAGGAGGTGCGCGAGTTCGCGCGGCACGGCACCACGATGGCGGTGTTCCTGTCCGCCGCGCGGTCGGGGCAGCTCGCCGCGGAACTGCTGGAGGGCGGCTACCCCACGGACACACCCGTGGTGATCGCCCACCAGGTCACGTGGCCCGAGGAGTTGCTGCTGCGCTGCACGGTCGGGACGCTGGAGGAGACGGTGAAGGCGCACCGACTGTGGAAGCACACGCTCTTCCTGGTCGGTCCCGCGCTCTCCGCGTCCGGCACCCGCTCGCACCTGTACCACCCGGGGCACTTCCACGGCTTCCGCCGCGCGGACCCGGCGGCCCGGCGCGCCCTGCGCGGCGCCGCACGCGCGGCGGGCACGGCGGGCACGGCGGCTACGGCGGGCGTCACGGACACAACGGGCACTGCGGACGCGGCGGGTTCCGCGGCTGGCGGGGCCGCCGCGTCCGAAGCGGCTCGCGGGTGACGGCGTGATCACGGTGCACGGGACGGGAACGGGCGCGCCGCCGCCGCGGGTCGGCGCCGCCGAACTGGTGGTCGGCGCGGCCCGGCACCTCGACGCGGCGCAACTGCCGCCGGGAGCACGGCGTTTGGCGCTCGGTCCGCTGGCCCCCGCGCTCGACGAGATCGCGGCGTACGTGCGTGCCGCGCGGCCCGTGGCGGTGCTGGCCTCGGGCGACCCGGGGTTCTTCGGCATCGTGCGGGCGCTCGGCGAGCGCTTCGGCGCGGCGTCCCTGGACGTACGGCCCTCCGCGCCGTCCGTCGCGGTGGCCTTCGCCCGGCTCGGGCTGAGCTGGGACGACGCGGTCGTGGTGAGCGCCCACGGACGCGACCTGCGCACCGCGGCGAACGTCTGCCGCGCCCACCGCAAGGTCGCCGTCCTCACCGGCCCCGGCGCGGGCCCCGCAGAACTCGCCGCCGCCCTCCTGACCGGACGCCCCACACCGACGCCCCCGGACGCCGGGGCGGACGGCTCCGGGCCGCCGGCCGGTGAACGCGTCGCGCCGGAGCGGACGTTGGTGGTCGCGGGGGCGCTCGGGTCGGGGGCGGAGTCCGTGGTCCGCGTGTCGCTCGCGAAGGCGGCCGGGCGGTCGTGGCCGCCGGGGGTGTCGGTCGTGCTGTGCCTGGGGCCGGAGGCGTCGCTGGTCGCCGGGCGGGCCCGTACGGTCGCGGGCGTGCCGGCCGCGCCGGCCGGTTGGGCGCTGCCCGAGGAGGAGTTCGCGCACCGGGACTCGATGATCACGAAGGCCGAGGTGCGTGCGCTGGTCCTGGCCCGACTCGGGCCGCGCACGGGCGAGTTGGTGTGGGACGTGGGCGCGGGCTCGGGCTCGGTCGCGGTCGAGTGCGCGCGCTTCGGCGCGGCGGTGGTGGCCGTCGACCAGGACCGGGACGCGGTCGCCCGGGTCCGTGCCAACGCGGCGGCCCACGGCGTCGACGTCGAGGCGGTACGCGGTCGCGCGCCCGCCGTGCTGGCCGAACTCCCCGATCCCGATGCGGTGTTCGTCGGCGGGGGCGGCGCGGACCTGCCGGCGGTCGTCGCCGCGGCGGCACGTCGCGCACGCCGCGCCGTCGTCGTGACCCTGGCCGCGATCGACCGCGCGGCGGCCGTCCGCGCCGCCCTGCGCGAGGCCGGCCTCACCCCGGACGGCGTCCTCCTGCAGTCCTCCCGCCTCGCCCCGCTCCCCGGCGACGTCACCCGCCTGGCCGCGACCAACCCCGTCCTCGTCCTCTGGGC
>JAJSZB010000567.1:0-3055 GCA_050613715.1 Streptomyces sp. IBSBF 3018 | reverse complement strand
CCCCCCCCCCCCCCCCCCCCCCCCCCCCCCCCCCCCCCCCGCCCCCCCCCCCGCCGCCCCCCCCCCCCCCCCCCCCCCCCCCCGGGCGCCGGACGCGCCGCCCCGGCCCGAACGCGCGTGCGTGCGGGGCGGGTCGGCGGGAAGCCGATGCCACGGAGGCGCATCCCCGCGCCCCCGTGGAACCGCCGTCGGCGTCCTCGCCGACCGCCGGCAGGAAGGACGCGCGATGTTCGCAGCCGTGGGCGCCGTCATCTTCGCGATCGCCTATCTGATCAACGTCACGAGCACCAGCACGGATGCGGCGTTCACGCCGCAGAGCCTGACGATCGCCGGACTGTTCTTCGTCGCCCTGCACCTCGGCGGCTTCGGCGCCGGATGGTCGTACGCCCCCCGGCGCCGCCGCCGGCGCTGAGCCCGGCGGTACGGCTGGCGGCCCGGCTCAGGAGCCGGTGCCGTCCAGCCGGCGCCAGCGCGCCGAGGCGAGCGAGAACAGGCCGAACAGCAGCAGTCCTACGGCCACCGCGGCCAGCAGCCAGGGCCCGGCGGCGGTGTGCGCGAACGTCCGCAGCGTGTCGTCCATGCCCTTGGCCCGCCCGGGCTCGAACCGCACCGCCGCGACGGTCACGAAGACGCCGGCGCCCGCGTAGACCGCGCCGCGCGCGACGCCGCCCGCGACGCCCGAGGCGGTGACCGCGGACCTGGTGCGCGGTCCCATCCGGCCGGTCTCCAGCTTGCGCAGGAAGTGGCGCTGGACGGCGCGCACCGCGATGACGGCGCCGACCGCGCACAGGGCGATCCCGGCGGCGCCGGCGATCCACTGGCCGCCGGGCAGTTTCAGCGCGGCGGCCGTCCAGTCCTTGGACTCCTTGTCGCTGCCCCCTCCGCCGGAGCCGCCGGCACCGCCGGAGCCGCTCGCGTAGGCGGCGGTCCCCCAGCAGACCAGCGCGTAGAAGACGGCCCGGCCCGCGTCCGCGAGCCGCTTGGCGGTCTTCCCGCGGCCGTACACCGCGCGGGCCGCGCGCCACAGCGTCATGCAGGCGAGCCCCGCAGCCAGCAGCCACAGCAGGGCGGTGCCGAACGGCTGCGCGCCGATCTGCTGCAACGCGCCCTGCCGGTCGGCCTGTTTGCCGCCGTCGCCGAAGGCGATCCGCAGGGCGAGGAACCCGACCAGGAGGTAGAGCACTCCGCGTGCGGCGAACCCCGCCCGCCCGGCCGGCTCCATCCCCGCGTGCACGGCGCGTTCGCCCCGGCCGCGCGCGCCGCGCCCTCCCAGCAGATGTGACGCCATCGGTTCCGCCTCCCTGATCGCGCGAGACGTTCGCCCGCGCAGCGCCGTCTTCCCCACACGCCGTCACCTACGCCCGTACCACCGGGTGCGGCGGCCCGACTGCATGTACCGGGCGTGACGGGGCAGCAGCCCGTAGAGAGGACCGGAGCCGGGCAGGAAGACGGCGAGAACGAGAAGAACGACGAGACCGAAGAGAAGACGAGAGAGAAGAGGGGACAGCATGTCCATCTTGTGGGCGATCATCGCCGGACTGATCATCGGCCTGCTGGCCCGCCTGGTGCTGCCCGGGCGGCAGCCCATCCCGCTGTGGGCCACGGTGGTGGTCGGCATCATCGGCGGCCTGGTCGGCAACGGTATGGCCGCGGCCTTCGGCGTCGGGGACACCAGCGGTGTCGACTGGATACGCCACGGCTTGCAGGTGGGGGTCGCGGCCGTGCTGATCGCGGTGATCACCCCGCTGTGGACGGGGCGCCGCAGGGCCTGACCCGCACACCCGCCGCACGTGCACGGCCGCTGTCGTACGGGAGAGCGTCTCCCGTACGACAGCGGCCGTCCGTACGTCCCGGGCCGCCCTCCCCGGCTGCCGGCCCGCGGCCCGGCCCGGACCTCGACACCGCTTTCCGGCAGCGTGCGCCCGCGACGGGTGAGTTGCTTGAACGGGCGTGCCGTCACAGCTCGCGGCAGCGCACCAGCAGTGCGAGGACCACCACGCCGGGGGCCAGCGGGAGCCACGCGGTGACCAGGCGGTAGCCGAGCACCACCGAGGTCGCGGCGACCGCGGAGGCGCCGGCCGTCACGAGGGCGAGCCCGAGCGCGGCGTCGAGGGAGCCGAGGCCGGCGGGCGTCGGCAGCCAGCCGGTCGCCGTGCTGGCGCACAGGTACGCCGCCACCACGCCGCTGGCCGGCACCGACGCGTGCACCGACTGCGCGACGGCGACCAGCACCGCCGCGTGCATCGCCGGGAAGGCCAGCGACCCGCCCCACAGCGCCGCGACCCGCGCCCTGCTGCGGTGCAGCGTCCGCAGGTCGGCGGCGGCCGACACCAGCAGCGCGCGCAGCCGTTCGCGCAGTCCCCGCGCGCACCGGACCAGCGCCACCGCGCCGGTCAGCACGAGGGCCGCGACCAGGCCGATCACCAGCGGGCCGCCGGCCGGCGTCGAGGCGCTGGCGGCCACCCGGCGGATGTGCAGGGCGCCGGGGAAGGAGACCAGCACCACCAGCAGCAGCACGCACCGGCCGATCACCGCGGCGCCGGCCCGGACCGCGAGCGCGGCCACTGCCCGGGTGGGGCTCAGCCCGCGGCGGATCAGGAAGCGCAGGTTGACCGCGTTGCCGCCGACCCCGGCCGGCAGCACGTGGTTGGCGGCCGAGGCGGCGAACTGCGCGGCCAGCAGCCGGCCCGGCGGCAGCGTCTCGACGACCGCGCCCTGCTGCGCGGTGGCCGAGCAGACCCAGGTCATGAAGGCGGCGGCGCAGGCCGCGGCCAGCCACTCGCCGTCGGCCGAGCCCAGCCGCCCGGCGCTGGAGTCGATCAGCGGCCACTTGACCGCGAGCACGACCGCGACGGCCAGCGGCGGGAGCGCCATCGCGGTGGAGCGCACCGACGTCCGGCGCCACAGCGCTTCCTCGTTGCGGGCGATCGACACCGGACTCTCCTCGTCGCGTGAGCGGGCGCGGCGTACGAGACGCCCGTACGCGCCACCGTGGGGGGGGCGGGGGGGGGGGGGCGGGGGGGGGGGCCCGGGCCGGGGGGCGTCGGTTGTGGGG
>JAJSZB010000566.1:0-3067 GCA_050613715.1 Streptomyces sp. IBSBF 3018 | reverse complement strand
GCCGGAGCCGTCGGCCGGCGCCCCCTCCGCCGACGCGGACGCCCCGGCCGACGGCTCCGGCGGCGCCTCCGCCCGCGGTACGACGACAGGCCGCCGTACCGCGACCGAGCCCGTACGCCTGCCGGAGCGCCGGCCGACGAACCGCGGGCCGCGGGACCGCCGGCTGCCGCGCGCCGCCGCCTCGCTCGCCGCCGCCTGCTGCCTGTGCGCGCTGTCGGCGGCGCCGGCTGCGGCGGCCTCGGGCGGCGGACACGGCGGGAGCGGGTCGGGCGACGCGTCGTCGGTCCGCGCCTCGGGCTCCGACCAGGGGTCCTCGCTCGCGTCCGTGACGTCCGGGTCCGCCGAGTCGGCGGTCGCCGGCGGCGCGCTGCTCGCCGAGCCCGGTGTGCACGTGCTGCCGCACACCGGCGTGCCCGACCTGCCCTCCGGCCTGTCCGCGCTGGCCTGGACCGTCTCCGACGCGCGCACCGGCCAGGTGCTGGCGGCGAAGAACGCGCACCGGCAGCTGCCGCCCGCCTCCACGCTCAAGACGCTGTTCGCCGACACCGTGCTGCCGCGCTTCCCGCGCGACCAGACGCACAAGGTCACCCCCGAGGACCTGGCCGGCATCGGCGCGGGCAGCAGCATGGTGGGCGTGCAGGCGGGCCAGACCTACACCGTCGCCGACCTGTGGCGCGGGGTCTTCCTGGCGTCCGGCAACGACGCGGTGCACGTCCTGGCGCACATGAACGGCTCGGTCGCCACGACCGTCGAGCAGATGCAGGCCAAGGCGCGGATGCTCGGCGCGCGGGACACGCACGTGGTCTCGCCGGACGGCTACGACATGCCGGGCCAGGTGTCCTCCGCGTACGACCTGGCCGTCTTCGCCCGCGCGGGCCTGGCGGACCGGGACTTCGCCGACTACTGCTCCACCAAGTGGGCGCAGTTCCCCGGCGGTTACGACAAGAACGGGCACTACGTGGCGTCGTTCGGCATCCAGAACACCGACCGGCTGCTCACCGGCGCGGGCGGCGTGACCCCGTACCCGGGGATCATCGGGGTGAAGAACGGCTACACCACCAACGCCGGCAACACCCTCGTCTCGGCGGCCCGGCGCGACGGCCACACGCTGATCGCGACGGTGATGAACCCGCAGTCCGGCCTGCGACAGGCGGTCTACACCGAGGCGGCCAAGCTGCTGGACTGGGGCTTCGCCGCGGTCGGCCGCACCACCTCGGTCGGCACCCTCAACGCGGCCCGCCCGGCGAGCTTCCAGGGCAGCCCGGGCCGGGGCCCGCTCGCGCCGGTGCACGGCCCGACCCCCACCCGGGCGGTTCCCGACGCCCCGGCCGCCGCGCGCTCCGGGTCCGGCTCCCCCACCGCGTGGTATCTCGGCGGCGGCCTGGCGGTCGTCGCCGCCGCGTCGGTGCTGGTGCTCCGCCGCAGGTCGGCCGCACAGCGCTGACCTGCGGTGATCCTGCGCAGGCTCTGCTCGGATTGTGCTCAGATTCCGCTCGGACCCTGCGACGCTCCCTTCTCCCAGCGGCGGCCCGCCCGGTGAATCGACCGGGCCGGGCCGCCCGCACGCCAGGACGTGCTAGACTTACCGTAGGGACGTATAGGTCTGTGCCCTTCCGTAGGCACCGGTCCCTCGTGTTCACCCGGACCGCGATCCACCGGGATCGGCTCGATCCGGCTCCCGTTCCGGATCTCTCCGGCTGTCCTTCCGTCACACGTCGCACCGGCGACCGCACCGGTCCCGTACGCCGTGACATACGCGGCCCATGGAGCGTGACATTCCCGCCCGTGCCGCACCTCCCCTCCCAGAACGCGTTTCCCGCTACCCAGAACGTGCGTCCTCGAAAGGACGATCCACATGACAGAAACTCTCGAACGCCCCGCTGTCCGGCCGCAGTCGCCGCAGCGGGTGGTCGGCGTACTCGACGTCGACCGGAACGGCAACGGGCACCTGCGGGGGCCCGGACTGCTGCCCGAGCCCGACGACGTGCAGGTGCCGCAGGCCCTGATCCGCGCGGCCGGGCTGCGCAGGGGCGACCTGGTGGAGGGCGCCGTCGGGCGCCGCCCCGGGGTGCTCGGCGAGGCGGCCCTCGCCGCGGGACCGGCCGGGAGCCCGGCCGCGGGACCGGCCGCGGACGGTGGACTCCCCCGGCAGCGGCCGGCGTTCGCCGATCTGACGCCGCTGCACCCGCACCGCAGGCTGCGCCTCGAGAGCCCCGCGCTGAAGGGCTCGGGCGCGGTGGCCGGGCGGGTGATGGACCTGATGAGCCCGGTCGGCAAGGGCCAGCGCGGGCTGATCGTGGCCCCGCCGAAGGCCGGCAAGACCGTGGTGCTGCAGAGCATCGCCGCCGCCGTCGCCGACAACCACCCCGAGTGCACGCTGATGGTGCTGCTGCTGGACGAACGCCCCGAGGAGGTCACCGAGATCCGCAGGAGCGTACGCGGCGAGGTCATCGCCTCGACCTTCGACCGCCCGGCCAAGCAGCACATCGCCGTCGCCGAACTCGCCGTCGAGCGGGCCAAGCGGCTGGTGGAGCGCGGGCAGGACGTGGTCATCCTGATGGACTCGCTGACCCGGCTGTGCCGGGCGCACAACACCGCCGCGGCGAGCGGCGGCCGCACCCTGTCCGGCGGGGTGGACGCCGCCGCGCTGCTCGGCCCGAAGCGGGTGTTCGGCGCGGCCCGGCAGACCGAGGAGGCCGGCTCGCTGACCATCCTGGCCACCGCGCTGGTCGACACCGGTTCGCGCGCGGACGACTTCTACTACGAGGAGTTGAAGGGCACCGGCAACATGGAGCTGCACCTGGACCGGTCGCTCGCCGAGCGGCGGCTGTTCCCCGCGATCGACGTGACCGCCTCCGGCACCCGCCGCGAGGAGCTGCTGCTCTCCCCGGCCGAGGCCCAGACCGTCCGCGGCCTGCGGCGCGCGCTGCACGGCCGCGACGCGCAGAGCGGCCTGGAGGTGCTGCTCGACCGCATGCGGCAGACGCCGGACAACGCGGCGTTCCTCCGGCAGATCTCCGGCACGCTGCCGGAGGCTTGAGCCCGCCGCGTCCCCGCCCCCCAGACT
>JAJSZB010000565.1:0-3091 GCA_050613715.1 Streptomyces sp. IBSBF 3018 | reverse complement strand
GCCCCACCGCGGCCGTACGACCTCCGCCGTACGGTGTCCCCCCGGCACGTCCCCCGTATGACATCTGTCATCCGGAAGACACGACCCCGCACACTGCACGCGGCCCGCGCGCGTGGGCGAACCTGAGGGACATGACCGCACCATCCACAGAGCGCGCGAAGGCCGGGCAGCCCGGCACGGGGGACATCGGGGACGCCGGGGGCGGGCGGGCCGGCGCGCCCGCCGTGGTGAGCTTCACCGACGTGGACAAGAGCTTCGGGGCCGTACGCGCGGTCGCCGGGCTGAGCCTGACGCTGCGCCCCGGGGAGACCGTGGCGCTGCTCGGGCCCAACGGCGCGGGCAAGTCGACCGCGCTCGACCTGCTGCTCGGCCTGAAGAACCCGGACCGCGGCGCGGTGCGCCTGTTCGGCGGGACCCCCGCGCAGGCCATCGCCCGCGGCCGGGTCGGCGCGATGCTGCAGAGCGGCGGCCTGATGGAGGAGGTGACCGTCCGCGAGCTGGTCTCGCTCGCCTGCGACCTGCACCCGAAGGCGTATCCGGTGGACCAGGTGCTGGCCGCGGCGGACCTCACCGGGATCGGCGGCCGGATGGTCAACAAGCTGTCCGGCGGCCAGGAGCAGCGGGTGCGCTTCGCGCTGGCCACCGCGGGCGCGAACGACCTGATCGTGCTGGACGAGCCGACCACCGGCATGGACGTCAGCGCCCGGCAGGCGTTCTGGGCGACGATGCGCGGCCAGGTCGAGCAGGGCAGGACCGTGCTGTTCGCCACGCACTACCTGGAGGAGGCCGACGCGATCGCGGACCGGGTGCTGGTGATGCACCGCGGCCGGCTGATCGCCGACGGCACCGCGGCCGAGATCAAGGCGCGGGCGGGCGCCCGCCGGATCACGTTCGACCTGCCGGCGGCGCCCGACGGCACCGGCGGCCCCGACGAGGAACAGCTCGCCGCGCTGCCGCACGTGGTCGGCATCGACGTCACCGGGCCGACGGTACGGCTGCGCTCGGACGACGCGGACGCGACCGTGCACGCGCTGTACGGGCTGGGGCTCTACCCGCGCAACCTGGAGGTCGCCGGGCTCGGCCTGGAGCAGGCGTTCCTCGCGATCACCGAGGCGACGGACGCGGCGGGAGCGGCGGAGGCCGCGGAGGCCGCGGAAGCGGCGGAGGCCGCGGAGGCCGCGAAGGAGGCGGGGAACCGATGAGGACGCTGATCCGGCTGGAGATCACCCGCACCCTGCGGAACCGCAAGTTCATGTTCTTCTCGGTGCTGTACCCGGGCGTGCTGTTCCTGCTCGTCACCGCGGGCGCGGACAGCAGCAAGAAGCTGGACGGCACGGATCTGACGGTCGTGGCGTACTACATGGTCGCGATGGCGGCGTTCGGCGCGATGACCGCGGTGCTGATGGGCAACGCCGAGCGCATCGCGCGGGAGCGGGAGAAGGGCTGGGTGCGGCAGCTGCGGCTGACCGCGCTGCCCGGCCGCGGCTACGTCGTCGCCAAGATCGCCTCCGCCGCGACCGTGAGCCTGCCGTCGATCCTGATCGTGATGGTGCTGGGCGCGGCCGTGAAGGGCGTCAGGCTCGACGCGTGGCAGTGGGCGGCCATCGCCTTCAGCACCTGGGCGGGCAGCATGGTCTTCGCCGCACTGGGCGTGGCGATCGGCTACGTCGCCACGGCGGACGTGGCCCGGCCGGTCTCGATGCTGTTCTACTTCGTGATGGCGATGCTCGGCGGGCTGTGGGTGCCGTTCACCACCTTCCCGCACTGGCTGCGGACCATCGCCGGCTACCTGCCGGGACGGGCGTACGCGGCGATGGGCCAGACCATCGAGTTCGGCGACGCCCCGCACGCCAAGGACGTCACCGTGCTCGTCGTCTACCTGCTGCTCTTCGCGGGCGCCGCGGCGTGGCTGTACCGCAAGGACACCAGGAAAGCGTGAGCCGGCCGATGGCGAGGCGGGACGCGGGTCGGGACCGCGAGCACGACCGGAAGCGCGACCGGGAGCGGCGGGACGCGCGCGCGGCGCGGGCCCCCCGGCAGGAGCTGTGGCCGCCGTGGCGGCGGGCGATCGAGGACGCCGACGACACGCCGATGGCCCGCGCGCCGGAGAACCGCAAGCAGGCGCTGGTCAAGCTCGCCTGGATCTCCATCTGGCTGCTCTACCTGGGCTCGCCGGTCAGCGATCTGACCGGCGGGCACCACACCGACGTGGTGACCGCGTTCGCCGCGCTCGGCCTCGCCGTCTTCGTCGCCGCGTACCTCTCGCTGGTGTTCTGGCGCACCAACACCGGGCAGCGGCCCGAGCGGTGGGTCTACGAGGTGCTCGTCGCGCAGACCGCGCTGTCGCTGCTGCTGTCGGGGACGCTCGGCAAGGACTGGCTGGTGCTGTTCGTGTACGTCGCGGTGGCGTGCGGCGCGGCGCTGCCGGCGCGGGAGTCGCGCTGGGCGGTGCCCGCGGTCACGCTGCTGCTGTTCGCGGTCGGGGTGTGGACCGACCCCGGCAGCGACCTCTACCCGGCGCTGCTGATCCCCTCGCTGCTCGGCGGCTACGCGATGGTCGGCGTCAAGCAACTGGTCCAGGCGATGCGGGAGTTGCGCGAGGCGCGGGCGACGGTGGCGCACCTGGCGGCCACCGAGGAGCGGCTGCGGCTGGCCCGCGACCTGCACGACCTGCTCGGGCACTCGCTGTCGCTGATCACGCTCAAGAGCGAGCTGGCCGGGCGGATGCTGCCGGACCGGCCGGACGACGCGGCGCAGCAGGTCGCGGACATCGAGAAGGTCAGCAGGCAGGCGCTGGTCGACGTGCGCGAGGCGGTCAGCGGCTACCGGCGGCCGACGCTGGCGGCCGAACTGGCCTCGGCGCGCAGTGCGCTGGCCTCCGCGGGGATCGCCGCGCGGATGCACCTCGACGACCGTCCGCCGCCCGGGCTCGGGCCGGAGAGCGAGGGGGCGCTCGCCTGGGCGCTGCGCGAGGCGGTCACCAACGTCGTACGGCACAGCGGCGCGACCACGTGCGTGGTGGCGCTCGCGGTGGCGGACGGCGTGGCGCGGCTGACGGTCTCGGACGACGGGCGGGGGCCGGGGACGGGCG
>JAJSZB010000564.1:0-3101 GCA_050613715.1 Streptomyces sp. IBSBF 3018 | reverse complement strand
ACTTCGCCCACCGCGAGGTCGCCGTCGACGCCGCGCGCGCCGTCCGCGGGTCGAGGTCGCAGACCCCCGCCACCCCCGCGCCCGCCGACGCCGCCGACGTCGAGGAGGCGTACTCCTTCGCCTGCATGAACTGCGGCCACTGCTGGGAGCAGGCGTACGAGATCCGGCACCACCGCGACACCTCGGGCCGGCTGTACGTGACCTACCGCGCGGACGGCGTCGACGTGCCGTCCCCGCTGACCCGCCCGCGCTGCGGCAACTGCGACGGGCACCACGTACGGATCATGCGCGCGGGACAGGTGGACGGCGCCGTCGCCCACCGCTGGTCGCTCGAGCACGCCGACCGCGGGGTGCACCGCGCCCGGCACTGGCCGACGCTGCACTTCCTGCGCCGCAGGCGGCGCCCGCACCCGGACGCCCCGGACGCCCTGGGCACCCCGAACACTCCGAACGCCGCGGACGCCCCGAACACCCCCGACGCCCCCCGGCACCGCACGCGGGAGCGCTGACGGCCCCTAGGATCGGGCCATGCCCAAGAAGACCGCCGACGACGACCGGCGCACCCCACCTCCGGCGCCGGAACCCCTGCGCGTCCCGGTCGCGGACTCGCACACCCACCTCGACATGCAGCAGACCACCGTGCCCGAGGCGCTGGCGCAGGCCGCGGCGGTCGGGGTGGACACGCTCGTCCAGGTCGGCTGCGACCTGGACGGGTCGCGCTGGGCGGCGGAGACCGCCGCCCGCCACCCGGCGGTCTGGGCGACCGTAGCGCTGCACCCCAACGAGGCGCCGCGCATCGTGCACGGCGACGGCGACGACTGGGCGCGCCGCGAGGACCGGCGCGGGCCGGGCGGGCCGGCCGCCCTCGACGCGCAGCTGGACGAGATCGACGCGCTGGCCGCGCTGCCGCAGGTGCGCGGGGTCGGCGAGACGGGCCTGGACTACTTCCGCACCGGGCCCGAGGGCAAGGACGCGCAGGCGTACTCCTTCCGCCGCCACATCGCGATCGCCAAGAAGCACCACAAGGCACTGGTGATCCACGACCGGGAGGCGCACGAGGACGTGCTGCGCATCCTGGACGAGGAGTGCGCGCCGGACACCGTGGTCTTCCACTGCTACTCCGGCGACGCGGCGATGGCGAAGGTGTGCGCGGAGCACGGCTACTACCTCTCCTTCGCCGGGACCGTCAGCTACAAGAGCGCGCAGAACCTGCGGGACGCGGTCGGCGTCGCGCCGCTGGACCGGCTGCTGGTGGAGACCGACGCGCCGTTCCTGCCGCCGGTGCCGTACCGGGGGCGGCCGAACGCGCCGTACCTGATCCCGCTGACCGTGCGGGCGATGGCGGCGGCGCGCGGCCTGGACGAGGACACGCTGGCCACGGCGATCGCGGCGAACACGGCGCGGGCGTTCGCGTACTGAGCGGGCCGCTAGCCTTGCCGGTGTGAGTACCACGCCCCCCGGCCCCCCGGACCTGCCCGGACCCCCGGACCCCGCCGACACCGCAGCCGAGGCCGCCGACGCAGCAGACGCAGCCGACCCCGCGGAGCCCGGCGCGCTGCTCGGCCCGGCCGACGTACGGGAGCTGGCCGCGGCGCTCGGGGTGCGCCCGACCAAGCAGCGCGGCCAGAACTTCGTGATCGACGCGAACACCGTGCGGCGGATCGTGCGCACCGCGCAGGTCGGGCCGGGGGACACCGTGGTGGAGGTCGGCCCCGGGCTCGGCTCGCTCACGCTGGCACTGCTGGAGGCGGCCGACCGGGTCACCGCGATCGAGATCGACGACGTGCTGGCGGGCGCGCTGCCCGCGACGGTGGCCGCGCGGCTGCCGGAGCGCGCGGAGCGCTTCGCGCTGGTGCACGCCGACGCGATGGGCGTCACCGAACTGCCGGGCCCGCCGCCGACCGCGCTGGTGGCGAACCTGCCCTACAACGTGGCGGTGCCGGTGCTGCTGCACATGCTGGCGACGTTCCCGGGCATCGAGCGGACGCTGGTGATGGTGCAGGCCGAGGTCGCCGACCGGCTGGCCGCGCGGCCGGGCGGCAAGGTCTACGGGGTCCCGTCGGTGAAGGCGAACTGGTATGCCGAGGTCCGGCGGGCCGGCTCGATCGGGCGCAACGTGTTCTGGCCGGCGCCCAACGTGGACTCCGGGCTGGTCTCGCTGGTGCGGCGCGAGCCGCCGGCGACGCGGGCCGCGCGCGAGGAGGTGTTCGCGGTGGTCGACGCGGCCTTCGCGCAGCGCCGCAAGACGCTGCGGGCCGCGCTCGCGGGGTGGGCGGGCTCGGCGGCGGCGGCCGAGGCGGCGCTGACCGCGGCGGGGGTCTCGCCGCAGGCGCGCGGCGAGTCGCTGACGGTGGAGGAGTTCGCGGCGATCGCCGAGCACCGCCCGGCCGGCGAGCGCGGCCGGTCCGCGCGCCCGCAGAAGCCCGCACCCGCCGTACCGTCCGCACCCGCCGCGCCGTCCACCGGGAGCGGGAGCGCGAGCACACCGTCCGGTCCGTCCGGCCGCCCCGCGCCGTCCGTATGATCGACGCCGCCCGCACGGACCGGGCTGTACGGACCGGGCCGTCCGCACCCGTCCCGCCGTCCCCGCCGCCCGAGCCGCATCCGCCGTCCGCGCTTTCCGAGGAGTATCCGCCCGTGACCGCCGTCACCGTACGCGTCCCCGCCAAGGTCAACGTCCAGCTCGCCGTGGGCGGGCGGCGCGAGGACGGGTTCCACGACCTGGCCAACGTCTTCCTGGCGGTCGGCCTGTACGACGAGGTGACCGCGGCGCCGGGGCGGGGGCTGCGGATCACCGCGGAGGGCCGCGGCGTGGACGCGGTGCCGCTGGACGAGTCGAACCTCGCGGCGAAGGCGGCCCTCGCGCTGGCGCGGCGGCACGGCGTGGCGCCCGACGTGCACCTGCACATCGCCAAGGACATCCCGGTCGCGGGCGGCATGGCCGGCGGCAGCGCCGACGCGGCGGGCGCGCTGGTCGCGTGCGACGCGCTGTGGGGGACCGGCGCGAGCCGCGAGGAGATGCTGGAGATCTGCGCGGAGCTGGGCAGCGACGTGCCGTTCAGCCTGGTCGGCGGGGCGGCGCTCGGGGTCGGGCGGGGGGA
>JAJSZB010000563.1:0-3120 GCA_050613715.1 Streptomyces sp. IBSBF 3018 | reverse complement strand
CCGGGGCCGGCCCCCGCCGGCCCGGCCGCCCCGCCCGCCCCGCGCGTCTGGATCGGCTACGGCGACCGCCTGCTGGGCGGCGTCGTCGAGTGGTCCGAGCCCGCGGCCCCCGCGTCCGGCGGGTCCTGGCCCGCGCCGGACCTCGCGCTGATCCGGCTGCTCGACCCCGTCGACCACCCCTGCGTGTGGATCACCGAGCGCACCGCGAAGAGCTACACCACCAACCAGGTCGCGTTCTTCGGCTGGGTCCCGATGGACGGCGAGCACGTCGCGTACAGCGGCCGCTGCACCATCAGCGGCCAGCTCGCCGCGGGCAGCGGCGGCATACTGCGGCTGGGCAACGAGGACGAGATGCCGCACGGCCTGTCCGGCGGCCCGGTGGTCGACCTGGTGCGCGGCGAGGTCATCGGCGTGGTCAAGGCCCGCCGCAAGGGCCACGACGGCGGACTCGCGGTCGGCATCCAGCAGTTACGCCGGCTGCCCGACCTGCCGGGACCCGACGGCGACCTGTACGACCGGGTGATGAGGGCCCACGACCTCTACCACGCCGACCAGCACCAGTCCGTGCACGGCGGGGAGTTCACCTGGACCGACGCGCACAGCGAGATCGGCGCCGCGGCCGGCCGGGCGCTGACCCCCGGCCAGCGCACCCGGCTGCTGGGCATGCTCGCCCAACTGCCGCCGCCGGCCGGCGCGCGCGGCGTCCAGGACATCGTCACCGAGGTGCGCGGCGCCCCCGTGCACGGCCTGCCGGTCGCCCCGCGCGCCTGGCGCGACGGCCTCGGCCTGCTCTACGACCTGCGCCGCGGCACCGCCGAGCTGGAGTCGGTGCTGCGCTACGCCGTACAGGCCGCCACCGCCCCGCGCACCTCCCCGGTGGACGAGGTGGTGGAGCGCGAACTCGCCCGCTGGGCCCAGGAGATGGCCGCCGCGGACGACCGGCTGACCCGGCTGTTCCGGGCCACCCTGCTCACCGAGCGCACCGCCCGGCTGCGGGCCCGCGCGGCCGGCGCGCCCACCGGGCCGGTCAGGGCCGCGGCGCCGCGGATCAGGACCGAGGCGCTGCTGGAGATCATCCCGCGCGGCTGGGAGCCCGGCCGCTACGACTGGCGGGTGTGCGTGGTGCCGCCGGGCGGCGAGACGGAGTGCGTGGCCGAGGACTTCCGCGGCACCGCCTTCGCCGACCTGCCCGCGCGGCTGGCCGAACCGCTCGCCGAGGCGTTCCGCCGCTGCGACGAGCCCGGCTGGACCGCCACCCTGCAACTGGCCGTCCCCGGCGCCCTGATGGCCTTCGCCGCGGACGCCTGGCGGCTGGCCCCCGGCGGCGGCGCGCTCGGCGCCGCCCGCCCGATCGTGGTGCGCCGCACCGACCCGCCGGCCGACGAGGACCCGGCGGTCGCCGAGGAGCGGCACGGCCGCTGGCGCGCGCTGCACCGTTCGCCGCCCGCGCCGGTGGTGCTGGACTGCGAGGACTCCGTGCCCAGCGCGGTCCCGGACGAGGCCGAGCTGCGGCTGCGCCCGCCGGAGACGCTGCCCGTGCTGTGCCGCAGCGGCCTCGACGCCCCCGAGGTGCTGCACACCCTGGTGCGCAGCGGCTACGCGGTCGCGCTGTGGCGGCGCGACCCGGTGGACCCCGAGGCGCTGTGCGCCGACTTCCACCGCGGCGCCGTCCGCACCGTGCACGACGCCCGGACCGCCGGCGCGCTGCCCGGCCACCTGGTGGCGCTGCGCGCCAAGGTCGCCGCGGGCGTGCCCGAGGCGTACTGGTCGCACGGCCTGACGCTGCTCTACGACGACCCGACGAGGCCGCTCCCCGGAACCGACGAGCTGCTGGAGACGCCATGACAGTCACGACAGCCAGAACGCGACGGCGCCGCACCACGGACCCCGGGACCGGCCAGGGCCGCCCGGGCACGACGGACCAGCGCGGCCGGCGGGGAACCACGGACCCGGGCCGCCGCCCGGGAACGCAGCAGAGAGGGGCATCGAGGTGAGTGAGATGACCGAGGCCGACCGGGCCGGCGAATGGCTCATCTACCGCGGCACCGGGGAGCCCCACACGGGGATAGACATGCTGCCCGAGCCGCCGCCCTGGCGGGACTTCGACGGCGGCCCGCTGGTCGAGCAGGGCCCGGGCCCGGACAGCTCCTCGGCCCGCAGGCTCGGCGCGTACCGGCACATGGCCGAGCTGCACCGGCCCAGCCCCGAGGAGCTGGAGATGGTCAACGCGGCGCTGTACCTGCGCCGCCCGCTGCTGGTCACCGGCAGCCCCGGCACCGGCAAGAGCACCCTCGCGCACGCCGTCGCGTACGAACTGGGGCTCGGCCGGGTGCTGCACTGGCCGATCGTCAGCCGCAGCGCGCTCCAGGACGGGCTCTACCGCTACGACGCGATAGCGCGGTTGCAGGACACCCAGATCGCGGCCAACTCCGGGACCGCGCCGCCCGGCGGCATCGGCAGCTACATCCGGCTCGGCCCGCTGGGCACCGCGCTGCTGCCGACCGCCCGGCCGCGGGTGCTGCTCATCGACGAGCTGGACAAGAGCGACATCGACCTGCCCAACGACCTGCTGAACGTCATGGAGGAGGGCGAGTTCGGCATCCCGGAGCTGGAGCGGCTGGCCGAACGCGAGCCCGAGGTCGACGTGATGACCGACGACGGCACCCGGGTGACCCTGCGCGAGGGCCGCATCCGCTGCCGCGCCTTCCCGTTCGTGGTGCTGACCAGCAACGGCGAGCGCGACTTCCCCGCGCCGCTGCTGCGCCGCTGCATCCACCTGGAGCTCGGCCGCCCCGACCACGAGCGGCTGTCCACGGTGGTGCGCGCCCACCTCGGCGAGGAGGCCGCCGCCCTCGGCGACGACCTGGTGCAGCGCTTCCTGGAGCGCTCGCGCAGCGAACTGCTCGCCACCGACCAGCTGTTGAACGCCATCTACCTCACCCACCACGCCGCGCCGCCCACCCGTTCCCGGCTCGCCGACATGCTCATCCAGCGCCTCGACCGGCCCAGGTGAGGCGGCCATGGCCGACAAGCCCGGCGCCGGACCCGACCCGCACCCGCCGGACGGCGGCGCCGCGCCGCACCCCCCGCCTCTTCCCGCCCCCACCCGCCAGCCCCACG
>JAJSZB010000562.1:0-3145 GCA_050613715.1 Streptomyces sp. IBSBF 3018 | reverse complement strand
CGCCGGGGCCGAAGGCGCCGGGAGCGGGGGCACCGGGAGCGGGCGCGTCCCCCGGGTAGGGCGGCAGCATCTGCGTGGCGTCGGCGGCCTCGGGCAGGGCGCCGGCGGGACCGCTTTCGAGCCGGCCGGGGATGATCTGCGGCTGCCCGGGGTGTCCGGCGTACCCGGGGTACTGCGACAGGCCGGGGGCCTGGGGAGCGCCGGGCGCGAGCCCGGGGGCCTGCGGTTGCTCGTCCTGCGGCTGCGGCGCACCCCAGGGGGTGCCGGCCGCGGGCTGGACGTGTTCGCCGTAGCTCAGGGGCGCCTGGTCCTGCTGCGAGGGGAGCACCACGCCCCGGTACGCATCGGGCGATTCCTCGCCGCGTCCGCTGCTGTGCATCGCCGCCCACTCCCACCCTCGCCGCCCGGCCGCCCGACGGTCGTCGCACGGCTGTCGTCACAACCGTCCGCCAACGCTACCGGGTCGATCCGAGGGGCGGCCACGGCCCCGAACGAGTGAGCGCCGTGCCACACCGGGTGCGTGGTGCGGCGCGCCCGGCCCGGCCTGCCCACGGCGGGCCTGCCCAGGGGTTTGGCGGACGTGCGGAGACGGGGTGTCGGTACGGTAACGATTCGGTGCCCGCCCGCACTTGGCTGCGGTTTTCGCCGTCAGGGGCGGCGCGGACGGGTGTGCGGGCGGCGTGCGCGCGGGGCCGCGCGAGAGCGGCGGGAGGCCGGCGGGAGGGGCCGCGCGGGCGCGGCCCCCGGGCGGCTCAGGCGGCCTCCCTTTCCTCGATCCGCGCGGTGAACTCCCGTACCGCCGGCTCGTCCGCGTACGGCTCCAGGCGGTGGCGGAAGTCCTCCAGATACTCCGCGCCGCGGCTGGAGCGCAGCCCGGACAGCAGGGTGACCGCCTCGGTGCCGGTGTGGCACGCCTGTTCCAGGTCGCGCTGCAGCACCTGGGCCTCGGCGAGCAGGAACAGGTCGATCGCGCGGCGCCGGGAGCGCGTCGCGGGGTGGGCGGCGAGCGCCTCCTCCGCGCGCCGGGCCGCGGGCACGGCCTGGCCCAGGTCGCGGTGGCAGTGGGCGAGTTCGTCCGCGAGGTAGGCGTGGTCGAAGTGCGCGATCCAGTCCGGGTCCTGGTCGGGCTCGGAGCGCTCCATCGCCTCCACCGCCGCTCCCGCGACGACCGCGAAGGTGCGTGCGTCGCCGAGCAGCGCGTGCCCGCGGGCCTCGGCGGCGTGGAACATCGCCTCGGCGGTCGCGGTGACATGGCCGCGGGAGCCTTCCTGTGCGGCGCGGGCGAGTTGGGCGATCTCGCGAGGGTTGCCGAGGGCGGCGGCGAGGTGGCTCATGCTCGCGGCCAGGATGTAGCCGCCGTAGCCGCGGTCGCCGGCCGCCTGGGCCAGACGCAGCGCCTGGATGTAGTACCGCTGGGCCAGGCCCGGTTGGCCGGTGTCGACCGCCATGTATCCGGCCAGTTCGGTCAACCGGGCGGCGGCGGAGAACAGTTCGCGGCCGACCGCCTCGCGGTAGGTGCCGGCGAGCAGGCCGGAGACCACGCTGTTGAGGTAGTGGACGACGACCGGGCGGACGTGGCCGCTGCCGAAGCGGTGGTCGAGGTCGGTGAGCGCCTGGGTGGTGGCCCTGACCGCCTCGACGTCCGACATGCCCACCCTGGCCCCGCCGTTGCGCGCCACGCCCTGGTCGGGCCGGGTGATCAGCCAGTCCCTGCTGGGCTCCACCAGCGCGGAGGCGGCGACCGTGGAGCCGCTGAGAAAGTCGCGCCTGCCGACGTCACTGCGCCACAGCTCGCAGACCTGCTCGATGGCGCCCAGCACGGTGGGCGCGAAGTGCAGGCCGATGCCGGTGGCCAGGTTCTTGCCGTCGGCCATGCCGATCTCGTCTATCGAGACGGTGCGGCCGAGCTTGCGGCCGAGTGCCTCCGCGATGATCGCGGTGGCCCGCCCGCGCGGTTGCTGGCCGCGCAGCCAGCGCGCCACTGACGTCTTGTCGTAGCGCAGGTCGAGTCCGTGCTCGGCCCCGCAGACGTTGACCCTGCGGGCGAGCCCGGCGTTGGAGCAGCCGGCCTCCTGAATCAGCGCCTGGAGCCTTTCGTTGGGCTGCCGCGCCACGAGCGGTCGTGCCGCCATGGGTCCCCCCTTGTCGTACCTCGGGTTCTTCTCTTCCCTGCCGTCCGGCGAAATATGCGCGCATTGGCGGCATTTCGGCTTTGCCGGGTGGTCACCGGCACCGGATGCGGACTGCCGCGGCCCGACTCGGCCGCCCCTCACGGCCGACCGCACGGCGCCCGGGACCAGCCCCGTGGGGCCGCGCGGCACCGGTCGCCGGCCGGCTGCTTCCTGCCTACCCCCGGGCGGAGCCCGCTGCCCGCGCGCGCCCCCGGCAGTGCATCCGTGCGCCCGGCATGAGCCGCGGGACGACGGCCGTAACCCGGGGTGGTACGGGCAGTTGTGCAGCGCGTGGAAGAGACGAACGGAGTTCCGCGGCAGCTCACGGGCCAACTGCTCACGGCCGCGGTGGGTTACGCGGAGGAACGGCACTGGGACGTGCTGCCCGGCTGCTGGCTGGAGACGCCGCTCGGGGGCGCACCGCGCTGCTCGTGCGCCTCACCGGTGTGCGCGTCCCCCGGCGCGCACCCGACCAGGCCGGACTGGGCCGGTCAGGCGAGCGGCAACGCGGTGGCGCTGCGCCGGATGTGGCACAAACACCCCCGTGCGTCGGTGCTGTTGCCCACGGGGCGCACGTTCGACGCGCTGGACGTGCCGGAGTCCGCGGGGTTCCTGGCGCTTGCCCGGCTGGAGCGCATGGGGCTGCCGCTCGGGCCGGTGCTCTCCACCCCGGCGCGGCGGATCGTTTTTCTCGTGCTGCCGGGCGCGCGGGCCAAGGTCCCGGAGCTGCTGCGCCGAATGGGCTGGGCGCCGGGCTCGCTGGACCTGACGGCGCGCGGCGAGGGCGGCTGGGTGCCGGCTCCGCCGACCCGGATGTGCTCCGGTGGCTCCGTACGGTGGCTGCGCCCGCCGACCGCGCTCAACCGCTGGCTGCCCGACGCGGAGGAGCTGCTCAGCCCGCTGGCGTACGCGTGCGGGCGCGACCGGGAGGAGGCCGCGGCGCCCGGGCGGTGAGCGGGGGCCGGGAGCGGGGC
>JAJSZB010000561.1:0-3157 GCA_050613715.1 Streptomyces sp. IBSBF 3018 | reverse complement strand
CCGCTGGTTTACGAACCGCAGCGCCGGGCCGCCCCCGTGCGGCCCGCCCCCGAACCCCGCGCGCCGCGCGAGCGCCGCCGCGGCGCCAACCCGATGAAGATCCCCGGACTCGGCTGCCTCAAGGGCTGCCTGACGGTGATCCTCGTGCTGATCGTGATCTTCGTAGTGGTCTGGTACACCACGCCGCTGCCCGACTGGGTGAACAGCACGCGCAACCTGTGGGACGCGACGTCGAGCTGGGTCCACACGGCCTGGGACAAGGTCTCCGCGATCACCGGCGACTCCGGCGGCGGTTCCGGCGGCTCGGGCAACTGACCGCCGCGGCCGCCGCGGCGCGGGGTCCGCGCCGGCCGGGCGTACCACCTGGCGTGGGGATTTGTCGACTTCCGGAGGGTGATTTCTCCGGCAGAACGACTCGTCACCGTCCGCGCGTACCCCGAACGGCCTTTGTTCCGCGTAGCTTTGTCGCCAACGCGACGGACCTTCGGAGGAGTCGGAGCAGCCTTGGCCAGGAAGATCGGCAGCCGGTACACCGCCCACCAGGTGCTCGGGCGGGGTTCCGCCGGCACGGTGTGGCTCGGCGAGGGCCCGGAAGGCCCGGTCGCCATCAAGCTGCTGCGCGAGGACCTCGCCTCCGACCAGGACCTCGTCGGCCGCTTCGTGCAGGAGCGCACCGCGCTGCTGTCCCTCGACCACCCGCGCGTCGTCGGCATCCGCGACCTGGTGGTGGACGGCGCCGACCTGGCGCTGGTGATGGACCTGGTGCGCGGCACCGACCTGCGCTCCCGGCTGGAGCGCGAGCACCGGATGACCCCCGAGGCCGCCGTCGCGATCGCCGCCGACGTGGCGGACGGCCTGGCCGCCGCCCACGCGGGCGGCGTGGTGCACCGCGACGTCAAGCCCGAGAACGTCCTGCTGGACTCGGCCGCCCCGGCCGGCCCCGGCGGCGCGCCGCCCGCGCTGCTCACCGACTTCGGCATCGCCCGCCTGGTGGACTCCCCGCGCCGCACCCGCGCGACCCGCATCATCGGCACCCCCGACTACCTCGCGCCCGAGATCATCGAGGGCCTGCCGCCGCGCGCCTCGGTCGACATCTACGCGCTGGCCACCGTGCTCTACGAACTGCTCGCCGGCTTCACGCCGTTCGGCGGCGGACACCCCGGCGCGGTGCTGCGGCGGCACGTCACCGAGTCGGTGCAGCCGCTGCCCGACCTGCCGGACGAGCTGTGGCAGATCCTCGCGCAGTGCCTGGCCAAGGCGCCCGCATCCCGGCTGACCGCGGGCGAACTCGGCGCCCGGCTGCGGGAGTTGCTGCCGCACCTGGCCGGGCTGCCGGCGCTGGACGTGGCGCCGCCCGGCGCGGACGGCGCGGCGGCGGAGAACGGCTTCGCGGACGAGGGGGCGGAGCCGGGAAGCGCCGCTGGCGGCCCGGGCGGGGCCGTCGGGGCCGCGGCCGGTGCGCCCGGTGGCTCCGGTGTCCCCGGCGCGGCCGGCGGTCCCGGGGGCCTCGGCGGCTCCGGCGCCGCGGGAGGCCGGGGCGGCGGCGTGGGCGGTGGCGTCGGCAGTGGCGTCGGCGGTGGCATGGGGAGCGGCGCGGGCGCTCCCGCCGCGCCCGTGTCCGGCTTCGCCGACCGGCGGCGCGGCGCCGTACCGCTGGTGCGCGGCGCGGCGCCCGACTCCAGCCGCGACACCCACACCAGCATCAGGCTGCCCACCGCGGACGAACTGGCCGGGTACGGCGCCGCCTCGCGCGCCGGGCGGGCCGCGGGCAAGGCGGCCGGCGGCAAGGGCGCGGGCGGCCGCGGCGCAGGCAAGGGCGGCACCGGACAGGGCGGGACCGGCAACGGCACGGGCAGGGGTGGCCCGCTGCGGGCCTCCGCGCCGGACCGCCCCGCGAGCCCCCGGCACCGCGCGGTCTCCGACGCGGTGCGCAGCCGCCGGATCAAGTTCGCCGCGGCCGCCGCCGCGGCGCTGGCCGTCGCCGGGATCGGCGGCTGGGGCATCGCCTCCGCGGGCTCCTCGGGCTCCGGCCACGGCGGCAGCGGCAAGGATCCGGGCGCCTCCACCGACGACCGGCCCGCCGCGCCCGACACCTCGGCGGACGGCTCCGCCCGCTCTCCCGTGTCCTCCGCGGCGCCGACCGCCGGCCGCGGCGGCACCCCGACCGCGCCCACCGCGGGCGCCGCCTCGCCGCAGGGCCGCACCGGCGCGCCCGTCGCGCTGCCCCGGTGGAGCGCCGCGCAGGACGTGCCGGCCGCGGGCGTGCCCCTCACCGGCGGCCCGCGCGCGGTCGTCCTCGGCCACACGACGTACGTCTTCGCGCGCGGCGAGGACAAGAACGTCTGGTACGTGACCCGGGACGGCTCCGGCTACGGCCCGTGGCACAGGCTCACCGGGATAAGCACGCAGGGCGACCCCGCGGTCGTCTCGGCGCGGGCCGGGCGGATCGACCTGTTCGCGGCCGGCACCGACGGGCTGCTGTACCGGCGCACATACACCGGCCCGGCGTCCGGAGCGGCCGGGGCGGGCTCATGGAACGCCTGGTCGCAGGTGGACGAGCGGACGCACTTCGACGCGGCCCCGGCCGCCGCCTCCTCCGAGCCCGGCCGGATCGACCTGGTGGACCGGGTCGGCGGCGACCTGGTGACGGCGTCGCTGGTGGACGGCCGCTGGAACGCCTGGGCGCTGGTCCCGACGGCCGGCCGCATCACCTCCGCGCCGGCCCTGGTCTCGCGCGGGCGAGGCACGCTGGAGGCGTTCGTGGTCCGCAAGGCGGACGGCGCGGTGCTGCGGCTGCCGTTCTCCGGCGGGGCGTGGCGGCCGTCGTCCGTGGTCGACGGCCTGGACGCGGCGGGGGCCGGCCGCCCGGAGGCGCTGGCCGCGGGCGGGCGGCTGTACGTGTTCGCCGCCGGCCAGGCGTCGGCCCTCCAGGGCGCTCCCACGCCGCTGCCCGCCGGGCTCGGCGGCGGCCCGGTCGGCGCGGCGGGCGCCGCGGGGACGCTGGAGCTGTTCGCGCCGACCGCGCACGGGACGCTCACGAGGGCGACGGCGCCGGCGTAGGGGAGCGGGGGCGGACCGGTCGGTGCCCGGCACCCGGGCAGACCCGTCGCTGTCTCTTATAAACATATACGAGCCCACGAGACACGTTCCTTAATCT
>JAJSZB010000560.1:0-3164 GCA_050613715.1 Streptomyces sp. IBSBF 3018 | reverse complement strand
GCGCCGGCGCCTGTGCGGCGGGGGCCGCCGGGGCGGTGCCCTGCGGCGCCGGGACGACCGGCGCGGCGGCCGCGGGGGAGGCGGCCTGCGCGGCCGCGGGACCCGCGGCCTGCACGGCGCGCTTGGCGGCGCCCGAGGCGCCGCCCTCACCCGCGGGCGCGGCCGGGGCGGCCGAGCCGTCCGGCTTGTAGTCCGCGAAGAAGTCCCACCAGGCTCGGTCTACCGAGTTCGGGTCCTGGAGGTACTGCTGGTAGATCTCGTCGACGAGCCACTCGTTCGGGCCGAAACCCGCTGCGGGGCCATCGCCCGGCGCGTCCTGTTCGGTCGAGACACTAGAGCTATTGGGGGACTGTGGCGACACGGCGGTAACCGCCCTCTTCCGCTTCACAAGATGGTGGACAGCGGGAATAAAGGCTACGCCTACCGGACCCCTTCCCGCAGGCCCGGGGCCCAGGCGTCGTGCACGTCACACCGGAAAACCGGTTTCAGGGCCGTGTTTGGCGGGAAAGTGGTCCCTCTTAAGGGTTGCCCGGCAGCGTGACGTGCATGCGGCAGCCGCGCGGCGACTCGGCGACCTCGATCCGGCCGCCGTGCAGATCCACCGCCCAGCGCGCGATGGCCAGGCCCAGGCCCGTACCGCCGTCGCGGCCTGGGTGGGAGCCGCGGTGGAAGCGCTCGAAGACACTGCCGCGGTCGGCCTCGGGGATGCCCGGGCCCTCGTCGCGCACCTCCAGGTCCAGGCTGCCGGAGTCCGGGCCGCCGCGGGCCCGCACGGTCACCCGGCCGCCGGGCGGGCTGTGCTTGACCGCGTTGTCGACCAGGTTGGCGACCACCTGGTGCAGCCGCTCGCCGTCGGCGTACGCGGTCAGCTCCGGCGGCCAGACGTCCAGGTGCAGGTGCACGTCGGCGCGCGGGCGCGAGCGCGACCCGGTGGCCTTGGTGCTCTCCATGCCCAGGCTCGCGGTCTTCAGCACCGCCGACAGGTACGGCCACACCTCGAACCGCTTGGCGTCCAGCCGCACCGCGCCGCTGTCCAGCCGGGACAGGTCGAGCAGCTGGCCGACCAGCTTGCCCAGCCGCTCGGTCTGCTGCAGCGCCAGCCGCATGGTCTCCGGGTCCGCCGCGGACACCCCGTCCACGACGTTCTCCAGCACCGCGCGCAGCGCCGCGATCGGCGTCTTCAGCTCATGTGAGACATTCGCCACCAGCTCCTTTCGGTGCCGGTCGACGGCGTCCAGGTCGGCCGCCATCCGGTTGAACGTCTCGGCCAGCTCGCCGACCTCGTCGCGGCGCACCCGGGCCACCCGGCGGCTGTAGTCGCCGCCGGCCATCGCCCGCGCCACCGCCGTCATCTCCCGGATCGGCGCGGTCAGCCCGGTCGCCATGATCTGGGTGATCAGCAGGCAGGCGATGATCGAGAAGATGGTGATGACGCGGATCTCGGTCGCCGAGTGGATGGCCACGATCACCAGCAGCGTGGTGATGCCGACCGAGAGCAGCACCAGGCCCTGCATCGCGGCCTTGATCGACCGCAGCGGGTCCCACGGCCGCAGCGCCTCCCACACCCGGCGCCGCCACCGGGCGCCCCCCGCCGTTCCGTCTCCGCCGGTCATGCCGGGCATCCTGGCAGCCTCACGGGGCGGGCGTCTCCAGCGCGTAGCCGACGCCGTGCACGGTACGGATGCGCTCGGCGCCGATCTTCCGCCGCAGGGCCTTGACGTGGCTGTCGACCGTACGGGTGCCGGACGCGTCGGCCCAGTCCCACACCTCGGCCAGCAGCTGCTCGCGGGAGAGCACCGCGCGCGGCTGCTGCGCCAGGCACACCAGCAGCTCGAACTCGGTCGGCGTCAGGTGCACGTCGGAGCCCCTGACCCGCACCCGGCGCTGGGCGTGGTCGATCTCCAGGTCGCCGAGCTGGATGCTGGCGCCGCGCGGGCTGTGCGCGGCCGCCGCGGCCCGCTCCACCCGGCGCAGCAGCACGTGCACCCGCGCGGCCAGCTCGCGCATCGAGAACGGCTTGGTCATGTAGTCGTCGGCGCCGACGCCCAGGCCGACCAGCATGTCCGTCTCGTCGTCACGCGCGGTGAGCATCAGCACCGACACCGGCCGGTCGGCCTGCACCCTGCGGCAGACCTCCAGGCCGTCGTACCCGGGCAGCATCACGTCCAGCACCAGCAGGTCGGGCTGCCAGGCGTGGGCCGCGTCCACCGCGGAGGGGCCGTCGCCGGCCGTCCGCACCTGGAACCCCTCGGCCTGCAGCCGGGCGGCGATCGCCTGCCCTATCGTCTGGTCGTCCTCGACCACGAGCACCCGGCGCTGCGCACCGGCCGTCTGCGTGCTGTCCACTTCCGCCCCACAAGGTCGTCACAATTACCGGCAGCGTACGGGGCGGGCCGCTGCCCTGACTATGACGCCTTCACGCCGTGACGCCATCGTGCATCAGCCCCTGAGGCCGATGTGGACCACGTCGGGCACCCCGCGTGAGACCGGGACGCGCGTGCTGCGCACCCCGGTGAACCCCGCTTCCCGCAGCGCCTTCTCGAACGCGGCCGAGGGCTGCGCGGACCACACGGCGAGCACGCCGCCCGGTTCGAGCCGCTCCCGGCAGGCGTCAAGGCCGCTGGGGCTGTAGAGACTGCCGTTGTTCTCGGTTACTGTCCAGTCAGGTCCGTTGTCGATGTCCAGGCACAGGGCGTCGTAACGGCGCCCGCCGGCCCGCATCCACTCCACCAGGTCGTCGCGGGCCACCCGCACCCGGGGGTCGTCCAGCGCGTGCGCGGAGTACGCGGCCAGCGGCCCCGCGGTGTGCCACTCCACCACCGCCGCCTCCCGCTCGACCACCGCGATCTCGCCCCAGCGCGGCTCGGCCGCCGCCCTGGCCAGCGAGAACCCGACGCCGAGGCCGCCGATCAGCACGCTCAGCCCGGACCTGCCCGGCTCGCGCGCGTCCAGTGCGGCCAGCGCCTCGTCCACCAGCAGGCGCTCGGAGCGGCCGTCGGAGGTGTCCATCAGGAAGCAGCCGTTGGCGATGATCTCGTACCGCTCGCCGTTCCTGCGCAGCACCACCTCGCCGTACGGCCCCTCCCGCCGGTCCAGCACGACGGGTGCGGGCGCGGACCTCGGTGTCCGTGAGGTCGAGGGGCACGACCATGCCGGGCAGGACG
>JAJSZB010000055.1:0-48033 GCA_050613715.1 Streptomyces sp. IBSBF 3018 | reverse complement strand
CCCCCCAGACTGCCCCTTTTCCCCCGGCTCCCGGACCTTCCCCCCGGTGAATGGCTGGTCGCGAGGTACCTCCCCCATACGCGTGCGCCTGGGAGCCGGCGGTTGGGCGGAGCTTTGGGTGGGAGCTGCTTGCCGCGATTCGGGCAAGCTGTGGACCTGCCCGCAATAGCCCGATGTGAGCTCCCGATCTTCGAGGCTCATGGTGGCTGCCTAAAGCTCCGCCCAACCGTGCATCAGCCCCGACGCATGGACCTCGCCTAGCGGGTCTCCAGAGAGGCGTTGAGGGCGTACTCGTAGCCGATGACGAGTCGGTACGGAAGGCACCACTCGCCGTACTCGATGACGCCTTGGTCGTCCCAGAGCCGATGTGCTCCCGCGAGAATCGGCGAACCGATGCGAAGACCGAGGAAGTTGGCTTCTCTGGCATCGGCTTCCCGGCCGTGCATGTCGTCGCGGCCGTTCGTCGGCTTGCGGCCGGTGGCAGCCTGGACGCGTAGAAGCAGTCCTGAGCCTTTGCTGGGAGCCGTGGACAGCAGTTCCGGGACGAGACCTGCGAAGTGTCCGGGGTACCAGGTGACTGCCAGCAGCAGTCGCTGACTGCCGCGGCCGGTGTGCCACTGGCGTCGGACGACAGGCAGGCCCTCGTCCAGGTCGAAGATCTCCTGCACGTACCTCGGCGGCTGGGTGAGGTCTGCGTCTGTGATGGTCATCGTCTCGCCTTGGGCGAGCACCGTACCGGTACGCAGAACACGGGTGATGCGGTCGTAGGGGCTGGGCGCGACGGTTGGCGCATCTTCTACGAAGGTTCCGCGCCTCGACGTCCGGATGTAGCCCTCGATCTGGAGATGGTCGATGGCACGGCCGAGCGTCGCCACTGCAACGCCCTCCGCAGCAGCGAGTTCGCGTGCTGGCGGCAGCTTGGTGCCCGGAGTCAGCTCTCCATCGAGGATGCGGCGTCGGATTCGCTCGGCGACCTGCATGTATGGCGGTGTGCTGTCTGGCATGGCGGTCTCCAGTGCATGATCCCAGAACCAGCGTGTCCTAGGTCACCAGTGAGTGTACTAGTTCACCAAGTCCCGTGTTAACCCTGCATTCTGACGAGACGTGGAATTGGTGTCCTAGGACAAGCTAGCTTCTAACCTAGGTCACGAGCCATCGTGCCTGCCCAGTAGCCCATTACGACCCCCGCGACCGAACGACCAAACGACCGGCCGCGGGGGCGTGGCCAACGCTTGTAGGGAGCGTCGACGTGCAGGAGTTTAACCGTCATTTGTTCGTATGTCGGGGGCCCGCATGAGGGCCCCGGCAGTGTCAGCGGCGGTCGATGAAGAACGCCCTTCTGTCGTGCAGAAGTTATGGCCGCCCGCTGCCCAGTCCGTCAGCAGGGCCCGTCAGTTGCTCATTGCTCACGTGGAGGCGTGGGGTCTGCCGCAGGTTGCAGACGACGCTGGGCTTGTCGTCTCCGAGCTGGTGACGAACGCGATCACGCATGCGCATCCGCCGTACGGACACCTGATCGCGACCCGGTTCGAGCGGTTGGCGGACGGGGTGCGGATCGAGGTCCACGACGCCGGTGACGGCACACCCGAACCCCGCGACGCGCCGGCCGAGGAGGAGTCCGGGCGCGGTCTGGGCCTGGTGGAGGCGCTGACCCGCGGGGCATGGGGAGTCACGGACCGGGACGGGCCCGGCAAGGTGGTCTGGGCAGTCTGTACCGGGGATCAGAACGGGGTGCGTTCGTGAAGCCCTCCGAGGACAACGGGCTCGGAGGCGGGCCGGGCGCGCGGGCGGTCCGTACGTGGGCGGTGTCGACCACCGGCGGTGAGGTGGTCCGCGGCTATCTGCCGTGGTGGGCCGAGGACGACCCCACCAGGACCGGTGTGCGCCCCGAGCGGCTGCACATCGAACTGGCCGCCATCGGGCATCAGGCCAACCGCGGCGGTCTGATCGTCCCGGTCACCCAGGGCGTGGACCCCGCGACGGACGCGGGCGTGTTCGTCGTCACCATCGACTGCCGACCGTTCGGCGAGGACGGCGACCCCGATCTGCCGGTGGTCAACGTCCAGGTCGTGGACGACTGGTGGATCACCGACCTGGACCCGGCAGGCGTCACCGAACTCGGCCGACGCTTACGGGCCCTGGCCGACCACCTCACCGACACCGTCGCACCCGAACTCACCACCGCCCGCCAGGACTGGACCGCCCACCACCACACCGACGACCCGAACGACTGACCCTCGCCGAATGCCGCTCTACGAAGCGCTGGGCGTCGAGCCGAATGACGGGAAGATCTTCTACCGGTCAGCCCTCTGACCGACCAGGCGTCCCCCGGATGGCGATCCACCGGCCGGACGCCCTCCCTCGCGACGCCCGGGCCGAAGCAGCGCGCCGCGTCGCGCCCTGCGACGGTCCGGGCAGGGCGGGACGCGGGGCGGTCTGCGGTCAGTACGTGCCGGCGGGGCCGCCGATGCGGGCGTCCAGCGTCCGGCTGAGGCGGTACGCGACCGGGCGGAAGCCGACCCGTGGCCAGTGGTCCGCGGCGAGCGGCGACGCGGAGTGCCAGCGCGCCGACATGTAGCGGTGGCCGTTGTCGTACGCCCAGGCCAGCGCGGTGGCCAGCAGCACCCGGCTGATCCCCTCGCCGCGCGCGACCGGCTCGACGTACGCCTCGACGAGTTCGACGCACGACTCGGGGGTGACCGGGTCGGGGGTCGCGGGGACCACGACGACCATGCCGATCTCCTCGCCGCGCCGCGCCGCGATCCACGCGCCGCAGCGGGGGTCGGCGAGCGCGTCGGCGTAGTGCAGCCGCAGTGCGGCCAGCGGGCCTTCGGGCTGCGGCTTGAACACCGCGGCGCCGCGCTGCCGCCGCGAGGACTCCGCGGCCATCCGCCCGATCTGCGGCAGGTCCCCCGGCCCGGCCCTGCGGATGCCGAGGCCCTCGACGCCGCGCGGCTGCCGGCCGCGGGCCTTGACCGCCATCAGGCCGTGCACGGTCTCGCGGCCGAAGCCCAGGTCGGACCACGGCACGGTCGCTGCGTCGCCGGCCGGCACGTCGACGTAGTGCACCAACCGGCGGTCGGCGACCAGGCGTTCGGCGACCCGGGCGTACAGCGCGCGCAGCACCTCGCTCTCCCGGCCGGCCGGCAGCGCATGGCCGCCGTGCGGCACCAGGGCGGACCTGGGGTGGCTGCGCAGCGCCGCGGGGTCGTCCGGCGCCAGGTCGACGGGCACCGCGGCGAGGTGCCCGATCTGGCCGCCCTCGCCGTCCAGCGCGCGGCACGCCTCCAGGCCGGGCGCGTTCTGGAGCTTGCCGAGGAGTTCGTCGCCTCGGACCGGGCCGTCCGCGAGCCAGGAACGCTGCGAGGGGGGCCGGCGGGCGCGCGCGAACCAGCGGTCGTACCGCTGGGCGGCCAGGGGTATGTGATCGGCGGTCAGCGGCGCGATGGCGACAGTCATGGTGCTCGTGGACGCTAGCACGGCGGCGCGTCCCCTTCAGCCCGTCCCGCCCGGCCTCGGCCGCCCGTCCACCGGACCTTCCCCGCGTTCCTGGAGTGCGCACGCGGAAGCTGTGATCGTTCAGCGGTGTCTCAGAGGCGTCACATATTGGACGAGACGGGCCGGCAGCGGATCAGGAGGTGCTGGAGTGCACTCATGAGCAGCCCGACTCCCTCCGACGCGGCACGAATCGCGCGGTTACGCCGTACCGCGGCCCGACTCCGCCGACGCCTGCACCCGACGTCCGTGTCTCCGGCCGTCATGGTTCCGGCCCAGCCGTCCGCGCCCGCCGCCACCGTGGCATCCCCTTCCCCCGCCCAGCCGGCCGCCGCGGAGGCCGGCCCGGCCCCGGCAGCCAGCAGCCCGACTGCGGCGGACAGCAGCCCGGCCCCGGCGGACAGCAGCCCGGCTGCGGCGAACAGCGCAGCCCGCGACCGCTGGTGGACGCGGCTGGAGCGCTCGGTGGCGCTGCTGGTCAGCATCTCCACCCTGGCCGCGGCCGCTTTCACCTGGGTGACGATCCGCCAGGCCGGCGCCGAGCAACGGCTGACCCGCGACGGACAGGTCACCGACCGCTACAACGCGGCCGTGACCAACCTCGGCGCGGATTCCGAAGAGGTACGTATCGGCGGCCTGTACGCCCTGCAGCGCATCGCCCAGGACTCCCCCCGCGACGCCCCCACCGTCGTCCAGGTCATCTCCGCCTATGTCCGTAGCCACACCCCTCCGCTCAAGCCGGACAAGGCACCCAGCCGCCCCGCCGACGACAACGAGAGAGCCATCACGCCGCCTTTCCACCCCGCCAACGACATCGACACCGCACTGCAGATCCTCGCCGCCCCGCTCGACCCGAACGCACCAGCCGACCTGCACGACGTCAACCTGCGGGGCGTCGACCTGCACGCCGCGAACCTGCCCCACGCCAACCTGACCGGCGCGAACCTGATCCTGGCCGACGTGTCCGGAGCGAACCTGACCGGCGCGGACCTGACCGGCACGGACCTGTACCTGGCGGACGTGTCCGGCACGAACATGTCCGGCTCGAACCTGACCGGCACGGACCTGCGCGAGACGGGCCTGGCCGGCGCGAACCTGTCCCACGCGAACCTGCGCTTCGCGGACCTGCATTCCGCGGACCTGCCCCACGCGGACCTGCAGTTCGCGGACCTGTCCCGCGCGGAACTGACCGGCGCGGAACTGACCGGCGCAGACCTGACCGGCGCGGACCTGTCCGACACGGACCTGACCGGCGTAGAGGGGTACAAGCCTCCGCCGGGTACGTAGACGCTGCGAACGTCGGATGACGGCTGACCGTCGTCAGCACTGAGCCGACCCGACGCCGGGGGTGGAGTCGATCGGGGCGCGGGGAACTGCGCGACGTGCCCACCACCGGCGGAAGGTCGGGGCGGAGAGCAGCCGGGGCAGCTCGGACGGGCCGGGGCGGCGGCCCGGGGGCTACTGGCCGACGCGGCCGTCGACGCACTCGCGGAGCAGGTCCGCGTGGCCGCAGTGGCGGGCGTACTCCTCGATGGCGTGCACGAGCATCTCGCGGATCGACAGCGCGTCCTTGCCGACGCGTTCGCCGAGGTCGGGGTGGGCGGCGAGCGCGGCGTCGGTGGCCGCCTGCTCGCGTGCGAGGTCGGCGAAGGCCGCGTCGACCACGGCCTGGTCGGCCACCGCGCCGTCGAAGTCGGCGTCCCGGGGGCCGTAGAGCTTGGGCAGCGGCTCGGCGTCGCCGATCCAGTTGCGCCAGTCGCGTTCCACCTCCGCGAGGTGGCGGACCAGCCCGAGCAGCGACATCGTCGAGGGCGGCACCGAGCGCCGGGCCAGCTGCTCCGCGTCCAGGCCCTCGCACTTCATCCGCAGGGTCAGCCGGTAGTCGGTCAGGAAGTCGCGCAGCGTGGCGAGTTCGCCCTCCGGGCTGGGGCCCTCGCTGTTGCGGGGGTCGTCGGCCGGGTCGGCCCACATGTCGGGGTACACGGTCGCCTGGGTCCATCGCGCGGGCTGGTCGCTCATGCGCCCATGGTGGTCCGCGGCGCGGCGCGCTCACAAACGGATTGTTTCCGCGGGTACGGGCGCCGTGGGCAGGGGTGCGGGCGCCGTGGATGCGCACGCCCCGGGTATGGGCGCCGCGGGTCCGGCGGCGCGCGGGGCGAGCGCGCGCAGCCGCGGGCAGGTGGCGCACACCTCGTCGGCGCGCACGGTGTAGTGCAGGCAGCAGCCGATACGGGTACGGGTCAGCCGGTCGGGTCCCGGGTGGTCGTCGGGCAGCCGGCGGAAGCGCGCGCCGCCGGGGAAGGGCGCGAGCGGCGCGGGCAGCACCGTGGTCGCCAGCTCCGCGCCGTGCCCCTCCTCGCCCAGCGCACGGCCCAGGTGCCACAGCCCGGAGACCAGGTCGTCGCCGGCCATGCCCCACAGCGCGCGGGCGCCGCGCCGCACGCGGGGCCGCAGGGCCTCCAGCAGCGGGCCGACATGGTCGGCGACCGCCCGGCGCAGTTCGGCGCGCAGGTCTTCTTCGCCGTCCCGCACGCTCGCCCGCGCGCCGCCGGCCGCCGGGTCGCCGGCCGCGGGGTCGCCGGCCGCCGGGTCGCCGGGCAGGCACGCGAAGGCGCCGGGGACGACGACCCGGTACGCCCCGCCGGGCCCGACCCGGACGTCCTGCGGCCGCAGGTACGGCACCCGTCGCTCCAGATACCAGGGTCCGCTGATCAGCAGGGCTGCCGACCACAGGTAGCCGTGCAGGGCCTTGGTGGCGACGACGTCCTCGCGCGCCCGCACACCGTAGACGTCGCGGACCCGGGCGGCCTCGGCGTCCAGCCACGCCTGGCGCGCGGCGTCGTCGTACGCCAGCAGGCGCCCGTCGGTCCAGCCGGGTGCATACGCGTCGGCGTCGCTGCGGGGTTCAGCGCACGGCTCGGTTGCGGCGCAGGGCTCGGTTGCGGTGCCGGCACCCGCCTCCGTCACGGAACCACGCGTCGCGCACACCCCGGCGTCCGGCGCGGCGACGGTCAGCCTCAGCGCGGGGCACAGCGCGGCGAGCCGCCGGTAGGCGCGGGCCAGGGGCATGGAGTCCTCCCGGACCCTCGGATGCGTCAGTCCATGTCGACGCCGGAGCGCGCCGAGTTAGGCAAACCTAATCACGATCTTCCGGGCCGGTCCAACTGGGGTCACCCCGAACCGAGTTGACAATATTAGGTATGCCTAACCTAGGGTCGTCACACCACTCCGGCCCGTCGCCGCCCGCGGCGGCCGGACCAGCTCCTGCGCGTGGAAAGCCGACGCACCTGTGCAGATGTACCTGCTGGCCCTCAACCCGACGGACTCGGTGACCGAGGGCTTCCTGCCCGCCGCCCGCCGGCTGGGCCTGACCGTCACCGTGCTCACCGACCAGCCGGACGCGCACCGCGCCGTCGCCGCGGCCGGCTACGAGGGCGTGGAGGTGGCGCGGTGCGCGGTGCGGGACGTCCGCGCGGTCGTGTCCCGGATCTCGGCCGGCCGCCGCCCCGGCGCGGTGTTCAGCAACAGCGACCACCTCCAGGTCCAGGCGGCGCTGGCGGCGGACTACTTCGGGCTGCCGGGCAAGGACTGGCGGGCGGCGCTGCGCACGAAGGACAAGGCCGAGATGCGGCGGCGTCTGGCCGCGGCCGGCCTGCCCCCCGGCACTGCGGTGCGCGCCGCCGAACTCCCCGCGGAGCAGGACCTGTCGGCCGCGCTGGATCGCCCGCAGGTGCGGGAGGTGCCCTTCCCGTGCGTGGTCAAGCCGCGCGAGGGCGTGGCCAGCGAGGACGTCGTGCTCGTCGCGGACCGGGCCGAACTCGCCGCCCGCTGCCGGGAGATCCGCGTCCGCCGCCCGCACGACGCGCTGGTGGTCGAGGAGTTCGTGAGCGGCGAGCTGCACACGCTGGAGACGCTCGGCGACGGCCGGGTCCGCCGGGTGCTGGGCGGCTTCCACACCCGCCTCTCCCCTCCGCCGTACTTCATCGAGGAGCGGCTGACCTGGGAACCCGCCCTGCCGCAGCCCCTGGTGGACCAGGTGCTGTCCCAACTGGACGCGCTCGGCGTGGGGTTCGGGGCCTGCCACACGGAGTTCCTGGTGGACGGCGACCGGGCGCGGCTGGTGGAGGTCAACTACCGCGCCATCGGCGACCGGTGCGACCTGCTGCTGGCCGAGCTGCTCGGTGTGCCGCTGTTCGACCTCGTCCTGCGCGTGCACCTGGGCGAACCGCTGCCGCCCGGTCCGTGGCCGGCGCCGGAGGCCGCCGCCTGCCTCGTCTACCCCTACGCCCGCTCCGCCGGGGTCCTCACCGCCGCCCCTGGCCCTGAGGACGTCGAGCACGACGGGGTGCGGCTGGCGTACCGGCCGTTGCGCGAGGTCGGCAGCAGGCGCCCGGTCCACCACACCAACCGCGACCTGCTCGGCGTGGTCCGCGCGATCGGCCCCGATCCGGAGCGCGTGGACCGGGCGGCCGACGCGTATGTGGCCTCCCACAGCTGGGAGATCACGCCATGACGCCGCCGGGGGGCGAGGAGGCTGCCGCGCACGGTGCGGAGGGCGCGGAGCGTACGGAGAGCGCGCCGCGCGTGACCACGCCGGACGCCGTGGAGGGCGAGCTGCTGACCCGGGTCCTGAGCACGCTGCTCCGGGAGGACGTGTGCGGGCTGCGCACCCGGAGCACGGTCGAGGATCGGCCGGACGGCCGCTGGCTGCGGCTGCCCGGCGGCAACTCCGTTCCGCGGCACGGCGGTTGCGACGACGGCGGCCCGGGCAGCGGCAGTCCGCAGGGCCTCGATACGGATGACGGGTCGCAGGATCTTCTCCTGCCGGTCGTGGCGGACGGCTTCCAGTGCGCGTACGCGGTCCGGTCGCCGCTGGCGGTGGCAGGCGGCCGGGAGGTGACGGACGGCGAGGAGATCATCGCGGCGCTCGCGCGCCGCGCCGCGCCCGAAGACGCCCCGGGCTTCGAGGCGTTCGCCGCCGAGTACCGCGACGCGCGGGCCGCGCTCCGGCTCCACGCGGCCACCCGTGAGGAGACGCTGGCACGGCTGGCCGCGCGGCACGGCGGCGACCTGGCGGACTGGCGCGGCCCGGACGCGGCGCTCGCCTTCGACGTGCTCGCCGCGCGTCACGGGCACCCGCTCTACCCGACCTGGGCCGCCCGTCCCGGTGTGTCCGCCGGACAACTCCGCTCGTACGCACCCGAGTTCGGCGAGGAATTCCCCCTGCGCTGGCTCGCCGTGCCACGGGAGGCGCTCACGGTCGCCGGCGTCCCGGCGCCGCGACTCGTACCGGCTGAGGAGGGCGTACCACCGGAGCTCGTACCGCCGGGATACGGGCCGCCCGGACACCCCGGACACCCCGGGCCACCCGGACAGCCCGCGTCGACCGCGACGACCGCGACGACCGCGTCCACCGCGTCGCGCGAGAACGGACGCGACCCCGTGACCGACCGGCTCGCGGAAACGCTCGCGCCGTTCTGGCCCGCGCCCTCGGACCTCGGCCTCACCGGCCTCGACCACACCCATCTCGCCCTGCCCGTCCACCCGTTGACCGCCGCCGGCGCGGGCGGCGGGCCACTGCACGAGGCGCTGCGCGCGACCGGGCTGCTCGGCGGCGCCGTGCTCGCCGAGCAGCCGTGGCTGGGCGCGGCGCCGACGCTGTCCATGCGGACCGTGGCGCTCACCGCGCACCCCGGCGTGCACCTGAAGCTGCCGCTCGCCACCTCCACGCTGGGCCGGCTCAACCGCCGCACCGTCAAGCCGGGCACGCTCGTCGACGGCGCCGCGGCGCAGCACCTGCTCGCCGCCGTCACGGCCCGCGAGCCGCGGTTCCAGGGGCGGGTGCTGCACTGCGACGAGACCCGCTGGGCCCACGCGGGCCACGAGCTGCTCGCCGTGCTGGTGCGGCGGCTGCCGCCCGGCCTGGACGGCTGCACGGTGCTGCCACTTGCGGCACTGACGGCGACCGCGCCGGACGGCCGGCTGGTCGCCGACCACCTCGCCGACCGGCACACGGGCGGCGATCCGGTGGCGCTGTTCGACGCCGTCCTGACGCTGCTCCTGGACTGGCAGACCACGCTGTTCGGCTACGGCATCGCCCTTGAGTCGCACCAGCAGAACATCTCACTGGTGCTGGACGACCGTGACGGCCGTGACGCGCATGACGCGCGTGACGAGCACCGCGACCGCCCGGGCGCGCCGCGCCTGCGGCTGCTGTTCAAGGACGACGACGGGCTCCGGGTCAACCGGCGCCGCCTCGCCGAGACCCTCGGGCACGGCCCGTGGGGCCCGCACGCCGCCCAGGACGGGCCGGCCCCCTTCGACGACCCGCGCATCGCCGTGGACGACGACGGCCCGCTCGTGGACCTGTTCACCACCATCACCGTCCACCTCTGCGCGGGTGCGCCTGCCGTCGCCCTGGCCGGCGCCGGCCGCGCGCCGCTCCCCGTGCTGCTGGGCCTGGTCCGCGACCGCCTCGCGGAGGCGGTGGAACGCCTCGGCGACGCCCCCGGGACCCCGGGCCGCACGCTGCGCGCCGCGCTCCTGGAGTCCGACCGCCTGCCGGTCAAGGCCATGGTGAGCGCCGGCACGCTGCTGACCAAGGAGCGCTCGGGCGCGTCCGACATCAACAAGCACTACACCTACGGCCCCAACTACCTTCTGCGCGAGCGCCGATGACTACGCCTCACCTCCCACCCGCCACCGCCGCGCCTTCGCCGGCGCCCGCGTCCGGCACCGCGGCCCGAGCCGGACGCGCGGCCGCCGGCGCCCCGGAGGCCGTACCCGAGCCCGCGGCGGCGCGCGGCACACCGCCTCAACTGCCCGCCGCGGGCGAGGCCGTGGCCCACACCCTCCTCAACTGCCTGCTGCGCGAGGTCGCCGGGCCCGAAGGCACCGCCGCCGTCGCGGGTGGAGCGCTGACGCTGCGGTTGCCGCGCACCGGGGTACGGCTGCGGGTCGCGGTGCGGCGCACCTCGCTCCTGGGGGCGCACCGCTTCGCCGGCCCGGTGTCGCGGTACGACGAGGGGCGGTGGTCGCCGATCGGCTGGCGGCGGCTCGCGGAGCACGTCCGCGCCGAACTCGCGGCACGCACCGGCCGGTCCAACGAGGAGTTCACCGCGCAGGTCGCGGCCAGCCACCAGGGCGTCACCGCGGCCCTCGCGCACCCGCTGTGGCCGTCGCCCGCCCCCGCGCAGCCGGCGGCCGGCGCCGACGCGGGTCCCCCCGACGCCGCGGGCACCGGTGCGGACGGCGCCCCCGATCCCCACGCCCGCTACCTCGCCTCCGAGCGTTCGCTGCCGCTCGGCCACCGCTTCCACCCCGCGCCCAAGGCCCGCGAGGCCGGTCCCGCGACCTGGGCCGCCTACTCCCCCGAGGCCGGGGCCGCCTTCCCCGTGCGGCTGCTCGCGGTCCGCGACGACCTGATCATGCAGGAGTGCGCGGAGCCCGGCGCGACCGCACCACTCGACGCCCTCGGCCGGGCGCCCGCCGGCCACACGCTCCTGCCGGTGCACCCGTGGCAGTACGAACTGCTGTGCGACCACCCCGTGTTGGCGGCGGCGCTGCGGCGCGGCGACGTACGGGACCTCGGGCCCGGCGACCGGCCGTTCGCGGCCACCGCGTCCGTGCGCACCCTCTACGACGGCGAGACGTTCCTGAAGTTCAGCCTCAACGTGCGGATCACCAACTGCCTGCGCAAGAACGCGCGGTACGAGCTGGCCGGGGCGGTGGCGATGACCCGGCTGCTCGGCCCGGTCGCCGCGGACCTCGCCGAACGCTTCCCGGGCAGCGCGGTGTTGCGGGAGCCGGCGTACCGCTCCCTCGCCCTGCCCGGGCCCGGCGGGAGCCCGGACCCCGATCTGCTGGAGGGCTTCGGGGTGATCGTCCGCGAGGGGCTGGCGGGGGTGCTGCGGCCGGGCGCGACCGCGCTGCTGGCCGCGGCGGTCGCCGACGAGTACCCGACAGGTCCCGCCCACGTCAGCCGGCTGCTGCCGCCGGGTGCCGGGCCCGCGGCGGTGCTGCACTGGTGGCGGGCGTATCTCGCGCTGCTCGTGCCGCCGGTCCTCGCGGCGTATCTGGATCACGGCGTGGTGCTCGAACCCCACCTGCAGAACGTGCTGGTGTGCGTCGACGGCGACGGGATGCCGTGCCAGGTGCTCTTCCGCGACCTGGAGGGCGCCAAGCTCCTCCCCGAGCGGCACGCAGCCGCGCTGGCGGCCCTGCCCCGGTACGTCGCGGAACCGCTCGGCTACGACGCCGAGCAGGGCTGGACCCGGCTCGCGTACTGCCTGTTCGTCAACAACGTCGGCGACATGCTGGCGGCGCTGGCCGATCTGTGCCCGGGCACGGAGGCGGCGCTGTGGCGTACGGTCCGCGCGGTGCTGACCGAGTACCGCGACCGGCACGGCGGGCACCCGCGGCTGGACGCCCTGCTGGCCGGCGAACCGCTGCCGGCCAAGGCCAACCTGCTGACCCGGTGGGAGCGTTCGGCCGACCGCCGGGCGTCGTACGTACGCCTGCCGTCGCCGCTGGGACCGCGGCGCGAGGGTGCGGCGGCCCCGGTGGCCCGCGCTGCCGGCGCCGACCAGGCGGACGCCAGACCGTCGGCGCACGGCGCCGCGCCGCCCTCGGACGCCCGGCGCGACACGGACGACCGTCGCGACGCAAACGACCAGCGCGGCACTGGCGACCGGCGCCGCATGGGCGACCACTGCTCCAGCGGGGCCGCGCGATGAGCGCCGTCGACCTACGCGTGCGCGAGGCGGTCCTCGCCCTGCCGGATGACCGACTGCCCGCGTACGTCTACGACTTGGCGGCGCTGCGGGCTCACGCGGCGTCCGTGCGCGCCGCGTTGCCGCCGCGCGTGGACCTGTACTACGCGGCCAAGGCCAATCCGGACCCGCGTGTGCTGACCGCGCTGGCGCCGCACGTGGACGGCTTCGAGGTCGCCTCGGGCGGCGAACTCGCGCATGTGGCCGGCGCGTTGCCCGGGCGTCCGCTGGCGTTCGGCGGACCGGGCAAGACCCCGGCGGAGATGGCGGCGGCCCTCGGTCGCGGGGTGCGGCGCTTCCACGTCGAGAGCGTCCACGAGCTGCGCGTCCTCGCGCACCTCGCCGCCGCGCGGACCGCGGCCCCGCCCGCGGACCGGCCCCCGTACTCGCACCCGCGCCCGCACCCCCATCCGCACGCCGACCTCAGCACCCACACCAGCACCGGCACCGGCTCTCGTGTCGCCGTGCTGCTGCGCGTCAACCTCGCCGTTCCCGAAGACCTGTTGGCGTCCGTCGCACTGGCCATGGGCGGCCGGCCCTCGCCGTTCGGGCTCGACCCGCGGGACGCCGACGTGGCGCTGCGCATGCTCACGGACGGCTCCTGCCCGCAGTTGGAGTTCGCCGGCGTGCACGCCCACCTGGCCAGCGGGCTGGACGCGCCCGAACTGGCCGCGGTGGCCGCGTCGGTGGCGTCCTGGGCCGACGACCTCGCGCGGCGCCACCGCGTCCCCTTGCGCGAACTCGACGTCGGCGGCGGCATGGCCGTCGACTACGGCGACCCCGACGCGCGGTTCGACTGGGCCGGCTACGGCTCCGCCCTCGCGCGTCTGGCCGACGCCCGCCCCGGGCTGCGGCTGCGGATCGAACCCGGCCGTGCGCTGACCGCGTACTGCGGCTGGTACGCCACCGACGTGCTCGACGTGAAGCACAGTCACGGCGAGGAGTTCGCGGTGGTCCGCGGCGGCACGCACCACCTGCGCACCCCCGCGGCGCGCGGCCACGCGCAACCCTGCCACGTACTGCCCGTCGCCGACTGGCCGCACCCGTGGCCCCGCCCGTCCGCCCGACCCGGCCCGGTCACCTTCGTCGGCCAGCTGTGCACGCCGAAGGACCTGTTGGCCCGCGCCGCGCCCGTTCCCGCGGTCCGCCCCGGCGACCGTGTCGTGTTCGCGATGGCGGGCGCCTACGCGTGGAACATCTCCCACCACGACTTCCTCATGCACCCCCACCCCACCGTCCACTACCTGGACGCCTGACCGGCCGCCGCCGGCGGCGGCCGGTCAGGCGTAGAAACGGGAGAGGCTCTGGAGCACCGCGGCCGGCTTGGCGCCGCCCTCGATCTCGATGGTGCCGTCGACGGTGATCTGCAGGCCGCCGGGGACCTCCTCGACCTCGGACAGGCGCGCGAGCAGGCGGATGCGGGAGCCGACGCGGACCGGCGAGGGGAAACGCACCTTGTTCAGGCCGTAGTTGACCTTGGTGCTGACGCCCTCGACCTCCAGCAGCGCGGTGAACAGCGGGATGAACAGCGACAGCGTGAGGTAGCCGTGGGCGATGGGCGCGCCGAAGGGGCCGGCGGCGGCGCGCTCGGGATCGGTGTGGATCCACTGGTGGTCGTCCGTGGCGTCGGCGAAGCCGTCGATGCGGTCCTGGGTGACCTCGATCCAGTCGCTGGCGCCCAGGTCGGTGCCGGCCAGGGCCTTGAGTTCGTCGAGACCGTGCACGGTGACGGTCGGGGGCGTGGTCATGGGTGGTGTCCTTGCCTTTCGGAGGAGGGGTCGGCTTTCGGAGGACGGTTCGGCGGCGGTGCGGGTCACGGCCGGCCGCCGTGCTCCGCACGGAGCTTGTGCTTGAGGAGCTTTCCCGAGGCGGTGCGCGGGAGTTCGTCCACCAGCACCACCGATCTGGGGATCTTGTACTTGGCGAGGCTGCCCGCCAGCGCCGCCAGCAGTTCGGGGGCGCTGACCGCGTCGTGGCCTGCCGGGACGACGAAGGCCCTTCCGACCTCGCCCCAGCGCTCGTCGGGCACGCCGATGACCGCGCACTCGGCCACCCCGGGCAGCGCGAGCAGGGCATCCTCGACCTCGGCCGGGTAGACGTTCTCACCGCCCGAGATGTACATGTCCTTGATGCGGTCGGCGATGGTGACGTAGCCGTCCGCGTCCACGCGCGCCGCGTCGCCGCTGTGGAACCAGCCGCCGCGGACGGCGGCCGCGGTCTCGGCCGGAAGTCCCCAGTAGCCCGGGCTGACGTGCGGGCCGCTGACGACGACCTCCCCCACCTCGCCCTCCTCGACGGGCAGTCCGTCGGACCCCACGACCCGCACATCGCTGAAGAAGTGCGGGACGCCCGCCGAGCCGGCCTTGCTGACGGCGTGCTCGGCGTCGAGGAAGAGCGTGCCGGGGGACGCCTCGGTCATGCCGTAGCCCTGGAGGAAGGTCAGGCCCCGCTCCTGGTAGGTGTGGATGAGCGCCGTGGGGACCGGTGCGCCGCCGCAGGTCAGCAGCCGGAGCGAGGAGAGGTCCGCCTGTGCCCAGCCGGGTTCCCGGGCGACGAGGTCGAACATCGTGGGGACGCCGAACATGAAGGTGATCCGGTGTCCGGCGATCAGCTCCAGCGTGGCGGCCGGGTCGAAGGACTCCACGAGGACGCAGGTGCCGCCCTTGAGCAGGACGGGCAGGGTGAGCATGTTCAGGCCGGCCGTGTGGAAGAGCGGGGCGGAGACCAGGGCCCGCTCGTCGGTGGTGAGGTCGTGGTCGACCAGGACGTTGACCGCGTTCCAGGTGATGTTGGCGTGGGTGAGCATGGCGCCCTTGGGGCGGCCGGTGGTCCCCGAGGTGTACATGATCAGGCACAGTCCGTCCGGCGGGACCGTCTCGTCGATCGGCTCGGTGTCCGCCGCGGCGAGGGCGCTCTCGTAGCCGGGACCGATCTCGATGGTCGACGGCACGCCGGCCGGGACGAGTCCGGCGCAGGACGGGGCGTGCAGCAGGGCGCGGGCGCCGCTGTCCTGGAGCTGGTACGCGATCTCGGGCGCGGCCAGGCGGGTGTTGAGGGGGACGAAGACCGCGCCGAGGATGCCGGTGGCGAAGAGGGTCTCCAGGTAGGCGGGGTGGTTCGGGCCCAGGTAGGCGACCCGGTCGCCGCGGCGGATGCCGGCCGCGCGCAGCGCGTGCGCGAGCCGGGTGGTGCGCTCGTGCAGGTCGGCGTAGCTGAGGCTGCGCCCGCCGTGGACGAGCGCGGTGCGGTGCGGGGTCTTGCGGGCCCGCCGGGCGGGCCACGAACCGATGCCCTCGTTGCGCATGTCAGGTTCCTTCAGGAGGTGAGTCCCAGCAGCCGAGCGGCGTTGTCCTTGAGGATCTTGGGCCTGACGCTGTCCTTGATGGGCAGCTTGCCGAAGTCGGCGAGCCAGCGGTCCGGGGTCAGCACGGGGAAGTCCGAGCCGAAGAGCACCTTGTCCTGGAGCAGCGAGTTGGCGTACTGGATCAGCTGCGGCGGGAAGTACTTGGGCGACCAGCCGGACAGGTCGATGTGCACGCCCGGTTTGTGGGTGGCGACGGCGAGCGCCTCGTCCTGCCAGGGGAAGGAGGGGTGCGCCAGGATGATCTTCAGATGCGGGAAGTCGGCGGCGACGTCGTCCACGTGCATCGGGTTGGAGTACTTGAGCCTGATGCCGCCCCCGCCGGGCACGCCCGCGCCGATGCCGGTCTGGCCGGTGTGGAAGAGGGCGACCGTGCCGGTCTCCTCGATGACCTCGTAGAGTCCGTACGCCATCCGGTCGTCAGGGAAGAAGCCCTGGATGCTGGGGTGGAACTTGAAGCCGCGCACCCCGTGCTCCTCGACCAGGCGGCGGGCCTGGCGGACGCCGGCCTTGCCGCGGAAGGGGTCGACGGAGGCGAAGGGGATGAGAACGTCGGGGTTGGCGGCGGCCGCCTCGGCCACCTCCTCGTTGGGCACCGGAGGGGTGCCGGTGGCGTGCTCGGCGTCGACCGTGAAGACGACGGCGGCCATGTTCCGCTCGCGGTAGTAGGCGGCCATCTCCGGGAGGGTGGGCTTGCGGTTGCCCTCGACCTTGAAGTACGCCTCGGAGGCCGTGTCGAGTTCGGCGGACAGCGAGGCGTTCCCCCGGGAGGAGACCTCGGCGTGGGTGTGGACGTCGATGGCCGCGAGGGCGCCGACGTCCATCGGCCGCTGCGCGCTCACCGGCCCTCCCCCTCCGGGATGCGCGGCGTGGGGATGCCGACCGACTGGGGTGCGCTGCCGACCGAGCCGTGCCAGCCGGCGGCCAGGCTCTGCGGGGTCCAGCCGCCGTCCGCGTAGGCGACGGCGACCTCCTGCGGGTGCGACCAGAGGGTGAGCCGGTCGCCGCCGATGCCGATGCACTGGCCGGTGACGTCCCGGGCCGCGTCGGAGGCGAGGAAGGGCAGCAGCGCGGCGCAGTCCTCGGGGCTGCCGAAGCCCTCCCCCTTGCGCAGGAAGTCGGGCAGCGGGCTGCCCTGCCGCCACCGCTCGACGTAGGGCGCGAAGGCGGGGATCGTCTCGGTCATGGCGGTGGCGGCCACCGGCACGATCGCGTTGACGGTGATGCCGGAGCGGGCCAGCTCCATCGACCAGGTGCGGACCATGGCGGCGATGCCGGCCTTGGCGGCGGCGTAGTTGGTCTGGCCGAAGTTGCCGCGCTGTCCGGCCGGGGAGCCGACCATGACGAGGGTGCCGCCCTCGCCCTGCTCGCGCATGCGGACGGCGGCCGCGCGGGCGCAGGTGAAGGTGCCGCGCAGGTGGGTGCCGATGACGGCGTCGAAGTCCTCGTCGGTCATCTTCCACAGCACCCGGTCACGCAGGATCCCGGCGTTGGTGACCATGACGTCGAGGCGTCCGAACGCGCTGACGGCCCGGGCGACCAGGCGGTCCGCGGCCTCGCTGTCGCCGACGGCCACGGCTTCGGCGACGGCCCGTCCGCCGGCTTCCGTGATGGTCGCGGCGGCCTGCTCGGCGATCCGCGCGTCGAGGTCGTTGACGACGACGGCCGCGCCGGACCGGGCGAGAGCGGTGGCGTAGGCGAGGCCGAGCCCGCGTCCGCTGCCGGTGACGACGGCGACCTTGCCGGTGAGATCGAGGGTGGGGATGGGTTCAGCGCTCATGGAAAATGAAGCTAGGATCAATCATTGTTGATGTCAATAGTTGCTGTCGGCCGCTATTGTGCGCCATGATGCGCCCATGAGCGACGCACCCTGGATGCGCGGCCTGCACGCGGACACCGGATACCTGCTGTACCGCCTGGGCCTGCGCTCGGGCAGCCTGTTCAACGCGGGCCTGGAACAGCACGGCCTGCGGCTGCGGCACTACGCCCTGCTGCGCTATCTGTCCGTCGTCGAGAGCGCCCGGCAGCGGGAGCTGAGCGACCGGCTCGGCTACGACCCCAGCGCCATCGTCAGCCTCGTCGACGACCTGCAACGGCTCGAACTGGCCGAGCGCCGCCCCGACCCGAACGACCGGCGCAACCGCATCGTCGTCCTCACCGAGGCCGGCCGGCGGCTGCTGCGGGAGAGCGAACAGGACGGCGCCCGCGTCACCGACGAACTGCTCGCGCCGCTGGGCGCGCAGGAGCGGCAGACCCTGCACGACCTGCTGCTGCGGATCGCGGAGCCCGCGGAACCCGGGGAGCCCGCCGAACCCACAGAACCCGCAGAACGCGCGGAGCCGTCCGAGCGGTCCGAGCCGTCGGAGCCGTCGGAGCGCTCCCGGCCCGCCGCCCGCTCGGCGGCCGACCGCCTGCTCGACGTGCTCGGCTCCTTCGGCCAGTCGCATCCCGCCCTGACGCTGACCCAGATCGCCCGGCGCGCCGACCTGCCGCTGCCCACCGCGCACCGGCTGGTCGGCGTCCTCACCGCGTGGGGGGCGCTGGAGCGCGGCGACGACGGCCGCTACCACGTGGGCCTGCGGCTGTGGGAGGTCGCGGCACTGGCCCCGCGCGGGGTGGGCCTGCGCCAGGCGGCGATGCCCTTCCTCGAAGACCTCTACGAGGCCACGCACGAGAACGTGCAGCTCGCGGTCCGCGACGGCCTGGAGGTGCTCTACACCGAGCGCATCTCGGGCCGCTCGGCCGTCGGCGTCCACAGCCGGGTCGGCGCGCGCTGGCCGCTGCACGCCACCGGGGTCGGCCTGGTGCTGCTCGCCCACGGGGGCGCCGCGCTGCAGGACCGCTACTGCGCCGGGGAACTGGCCGCGTTCACGCCCTTCACCGTCACCGACCCGGAGCGGCTGCGGCGGGTGCTGGCCGAGGTGCGGCGGGCCGGCTGCGCGGTGAGCGACCGTCAGATCACCGACGACGCGCTGTCGGTGGCCGCGCCGGTGCGCGGGCCGCGCGGCGACGTGGTCGCGGCCGTCTCGGTGGTCGTGCCGGTCGCCGGCGCGCGGACACATGCGCTCGTCCCCGCGGTCCAGGTGGCCGGCCGCGGCATCTCACGGGCCCTGGGCTGGCAACCCGTCTCGACCTGAGCCGCGGCTTCCGCCCGGCGGAAGTCCCCTTGTCCGCGACCGCCCGCGGTCCCGAACCTGTCCCCACGCGGAGCACCGGCGCTCCGCCGTGGAGGAACGGGACTTCTGCCATGACCACGCACACTGCCTTCGCCCGCAACCAGTGGTACGTCGCCGCCTGGTCCGCCGAGGTCGGCCGCGACCTGCTGGCCCGCACCGTCCTGGGCGAGCCGCTCGCGCTGTACCGGACCGGCGAGGGACGGGCCGTCGCCCTCGCCGACCGCTGCGTGCACCGCCGCTACCCGCTCTCCGAGAGCCGCCTGGACGGCGACACGGTGGTGTGCGGGTACCACGGCTTCACCTACGACACCACCGGCACCTGCGTCTTCGTCCCGGGCCAGAAGCGCATCCCGCGGACCGCGCGGGTCGCCTCCTACCCGGTGGCGGAGGTCGACTCCCTGGTCTGGGTCTGGATCGGCGACCGCGAGGCGGCCGACCCGGACACCATTCCGCGCGCCCCGCACCTGGCCGGGGAGGGCTGGGTCACGGTCAGCGGCATGGAGCCCGTCGACGGCGACTTCGGCCTGCTGGTCGACAACCTGATGGACCTCTCCCACGAGACGTACCTGCACGGCGGCTACATCGGCACGCCGGAGGTGGCCGAGACCCCGATCACCACCGAGGTCGACGAGGAGGCGGGGGTCGTCCGCGTCTCCCGGCACATGCAGGACGCGCAGTGCCCGCCCTTCTACGCGCGCTCCACCGGCATCGAGGGACGTATCCGGCGGCTGCAGGACATCGAGTACTTCGCGCCCTGCCTGTACCTGCTGCACAGCCGGATCAGCCCCGCGGGCCAGGACGCGCCCGTCTTCCGCACCGAGATCACCTACGCGATCACGCCCTCGGCGCCCGGCAAGGTCTACGACTTCTGGGCCGTCTCGCGGAACTTCGCGGTCGAGGACGAGGAGGTCACCACCTTCCTGCGGGACTTCAACCACACCGTGGTCATGCAGGACGTGAAGGCGCTCAACGTGTTGCAGCGGTGCCTGGACACCGAGCCCGAGGGCTACCAGGAACTCAGCATCAACATCGACACCGGGGGCCTGGCCGCGCGGCGCATCCTGGCCGGGCTGGCCGCGCGATGAGCGCCGGCCGCGGGTCCGGTGCTCATCGCGCCGCCCCGGGCGTCTTCCGCATCCGCTGGCTGCCCGGCACCGACGTGCTGCTCGGCACCTGCCACTGCGACGCGGAGCACCGGTGCCAGGACCCGGTCGAGATGTGGGACTGGCTGCTCCGCCACCCCGACCACCCCGACCGTCGGGAGCGCCCCGACCACCACGACCGTACGGAGCGTCCCGACCACCGCGACCGTACGGAGCACCCCGACCGCCCCGACCCCGAGGATCGCCACCGGTGAACGAGACCATCGACCTGGTCGTCACCGACCGCCGCGAGGAGGCGGGCGGCGTCGTGTCGCTGACGCTGCGGCAGGCGGACGGCCGCGCACTGCCCGGCTGGCAGCCCGGCGCGCACGTGGACCTGCTGCTGGCCGAGGGCCTGGAGCGCTCGTACTCGCTGTGCGGCGCGCCCGGCGCGGCGCGCTGGCGGATCGCGGTGCTGCGGGAGGCGGACGGGCGGGGCGGCTCGGACTTCGTCCACGACCGGCTGCGCACCGGCGACCGGGTCGGGGCCCGCGGCCCGCGCAACCACTTCCGGCTGGAGCCCGCGCCGTACCACCGCTTCGTCGCCGGGGGCATCGGCATCACGCCGATCCTCCCCATGCTGGCCGCGGCGTCGGCCGCCTCCTCCGACTGGTCGCTGCTCTACGGCGGGCGTTCGCGCTCCCGCATGGCCTTCGTCGGGGAACTGGCCAGGGACCATCCCGCCGAGCGCGTCACGCTGACCACCGGCCGCCTCGACCTGGACGCGCACCTCGCCGGGCTGCGCCCGGGCGAACTCGTCTACGCGTGCGGCCCGGCGTCGCTGCTGGCGGATGTCGCGTCGCGCGTCCCGGCATCGGCGCTGCGCATGGAACGCTTCACCCCCGCCGGCACCGCAGCCGGCGCCGGCGCCTCGGGCGACACCGCGTTCGAGGTGGAACTCGCCAGGTCCGGCGCCGTGTTGACCGTCCCGCCGGACCGCAGCGTCCTGGGGACGCTCCAGCAGGCGGGCGTCGCCGTGCTGTACTCGTGCGCGGAGGGCACCTGCGGCACCTGCGAGACCGACGTGCTGTCGGGCGAGGTCGACCACCGCGACAGCGTCCTGACCGACGCGGAACGCGCGGCCGGGGAGACGATGATGGTGTGCGTGTCCCGCTGCCGCACGCCCGGCGGCCGGCTGGTCCTGGACCTGTGACCCGGGCCGCGGCCCGGGGGGGGGGGGGGGGGGGGGGGGGGGGGGGGGGGGGGGGGGGGGGGGGGNCGGGGGGGGCGGGGCCGTGGACCCCGGCCGCCGCCCGGGCGGGGGGGCCCGGGCCCCCCCCGGGCGGATCGGCCGTCTCCGACGGGCCGGCCGTCTCCGACGGGCCGGCCGGGCGGGCCTCAGCCCACCGGGAGACCCGCGTAGTTCTGGGCCAGTTCCGCGGCCGCGTGCGGGGAGGCGGCGATCCGGTCCAGCTGGGAGAACTGCAGACGGGTGTCGAACGCCGACTGGTCGGGGGCGATGTGCAGGGTCGTGGTCATGAACCAGGAGAAGTGCTCCGCGCGCCACACCCGGCGCAGGCAGGTGTCCGAGTAGGCGTCCAGGCCCGCCGTGGAACCGGTCCGCGCCAGCTCCTCGAACGCCCGGGCCAGGACGATCACGTCGCAGGCCGCGAGGTTCAGACCCTTGGCGCCGGTCGGCGGGACGATGTGCGCGGCGTCGCCGGCGAGCAGGACCCGGCCCCAGCGCATCGGCTCGGTGACCGAACTGCGCATCGGCAGCACCGACTTCTGCGTGATCGGCCCCCGGGCCAGGGTCCAGTCCCCGTCGACGGCGAAGCGGGCCTCCAGCTCGTCCCAGATCCGCTCGTCGGTCCAGGTCTCCGGGTCGGTGCCGTTGGGCACCTGGAGGTAGAGCCGGCTGACCGTCGGGGAGCGCATGCTCATCAGGGCGAACCCGCGCGGGGAGTGCGCGTAGACCAGCTCGTCGCTGGAGGGCGGCACGTCGGCGAGGATGCCGAACCACGAGTAGGGGTAGACGCGTTCGAAGGTGCGCAGCTCGCCCTCGGGCACGGCCTTGCGGGTGACGCCGTGGAAGCCGTCGCAGCCGACGACGTACTCACAGGCGAGGGTGTGCTCGGCGCCGCCGTGCGTGTAGTGGATGACCGGGCGGTCGGTGCCGGCGCCGCTGACCGCCGTGACCGGCGCGTCGAACAGCAGCGGCGCGCCGTCGCGCAGTTGGAGCGCGATGAGGTCCTTGACGACTTCCGTCTGGGCGTAGACCCAGACCCTGCGGCCGCCGGTGAGCGAGGGGAAGTCGATGCGGTGGGCGCGCCGGTCCCAGCGCAGTTCGATGCCGTCGTGCACCAGCCCCTCGCGGTCCAGCCGCTCGCCCGCCCCGCTGGAGCGCAGCGCGTCGACGGTGCCCTGCTCCAGGATCCCGGCACGCTGGCGCTGCTCCACGTAGGCGCGGTCGCGGGACTCCAGGACCGCGCAGTCGATGCCCGCCCGGTGCAGCAGGCGGGCGAGCAGCAGGCCGGCGGGGCCGCCGCCCACGATGCCGACAGTGGTGCGGGCGGGCAGGGGCGGTGCGGTCGTGGTCATGCCGGAGCCTGTTCTTCGAGGATGCGGTGGGCGATGGCGAAGGCCGTGTTGGCGGCGGGCACGCCGCAGTAGACGGCGCACTGGAGCAGGACTTCCTGGATCTCCTGGACGGACAGCCCGTTGGTGCGCGCGGCCCGGATGTGCATGGCCAGTTCGTCGTGGTGGCCGCCGGCGACCAGGGCGGTGAGGGTGATGCAGCTGCGGGTGCGGCGGTCGAGGCCGGGGCGGGTCCAGATCTCTCCCCAGGCGTAGCGGGTGATCAGGTCCTGGAAGGGCGCGGTGAAGGCGGTGGTGCCGGCGGTGGCGCGGTCGACGTGGGCGTCGCCGAGGACCGCGCGGCGGACGGCGGTCCCGTCCGCGAGGCGGTCCCCGGCCCGCGGGCCGAGGTGGCCGAGCAGGGCGTGCAGCACGCGTTCCGGCTGTTCGGCCGGCGCGAGGTGGCCGGCGCCGTCGATCTCCACCAGGCCGACTCCGCTGATGCCGTCGGCCAGTTCACGTGCGTGCACCGGAGGGGTGGCGGTGTCCTGCCGTCCGGCGACGACGAGGGTGGGGGCGGCGACGCGGCCGAGGTCGCCGCGCAGGTCGAGGGCGGCCAGCGCGTCGCAGCAGGCCGCGTAGCCGGCCGGGTCGGCGGCCAGGTGGTCCGCCACGAGGTCACGGGCGGTGCCGGTGTCCGCGAAGGCGGGGGTGAACCAGCGGGCGGGGGCGGTGGCGGCGATCCACTCCATGCCCTCGGTGCGCACGCGTTCGGCGCGCTCGTGCCACGGCGCCGGCTCGCCGAAGTGCGCGGACGAGCAGACGACGGCCAGGGACGCGATCCGCCGCGGGTGGTGGGCGGCGAGCCAGAGGCCGACGGCCCCGCCGAGCGAGACGCCGGCGTAGGCGAAGCGCTCGACGCCCAGGGAGTCGGCGAGTTCGAGGACGAGCGTGCCGAGGCCGGCCACGGTCGGCTCGCGCAGCAGCGCGGCCGGGGAGCCGCCGTGCCCGGGCAGGTCGTAGCGGATCACGCGGTGGTCCCGGGACAGGGCGGGCGCCTGCGCGTCCCACAGCCGCAGGGAGGTGCCGAGCGAGGGGCCGAGGACGAGGGGCGGGGCGTCGGCGCGGCCGTCGTCGGTGTGGTGGAGCGTGGTCATCGGGTCCTCCGGTGGTCCGCGGCCGCCGCCGAGCCGGTACGGGCGTCCCGCAGCGCCCGGTCGGTCAGTTCGGGCGCCGCGCCCAGGTAGTGGGTGGGGTCGAGGAGGTCGCGCAGACGGTCGCGGTCGGGCCGGCCGCGCAGTTCGGGCTGCTCGGCGAGGACGTCCGCCAGCGGCCGGCCCTCGCGGCCGGCCGTGCCCGAGGCGTCGGTGAGCAGGCGCCGCGCGCCGGTCCGGCCGACCAGCGGGGCGAGGGCGGCGACCAGGCGTTCGGAGAGCAGCAGCCCCTCGGTCAGGTCGAGGTTCTCGCGCATCCGGCGCGGGTGGACCCGCAGGCCGGCGGTGAGTTCGGCGGTGTCGCGGGCGGCGCCGCCGGCCAGCCGCAGGGCCTCGCGCAGCGTCGGCCACTCGGCGTGCCAGGCCCCGGCGGGCCGTTCGTCCTCGGCGGCCATCGAGGCGAACAGCACGGCCGCGTGCTGCGGGAGCCGGCGGCCCGCGGCGGCGACGAGCACCGCCCTGACCGGGTTGGCCTTGTGCGGCATGGCGGAGGAGCCGCCGCCCGCGCCCTCGGAGAGCTCGCCGATCTCGGTGCGGGAGAGCACCAGGACGTCGGCGGCGATCTTGGCGAGCGCGCCGCCGACGAGGGCGAGGGCGGCGCCCAGTTCGGCGACCGGGGTGCGCAGCACGTGCCAGGGCAGCAGCGGTTCGTCGAGGCCGGTCCGCGCCGCGTACGCCGCCGGCAGGCCGACCCGGCCGTCGAGTGCGGCCAGGGTGCCCGCCGCGCCGCCGAGCTGGGCGGGCAGGGCGACGGCCGCGAGCCGGTCGCGGGCGTCGCGGACCAGCGTGTGCCAGCCGGCCGCCTTGAGGCCGAAGGTGGTGGGCACGGCATGCTGGGTGAGCGTGCGGCCCGGCATGGGGGTGGCGCGGTGTGCGGCGGCGAGCCCGGCCAGGGCGGCGGCCGTGGCGTCGAGGTCGGCGAGGATCAGGGCGCGGGCCCGCCGGGAGACCAGCATCATCGCGGTGTCGAGGATGTCCTGGCTGGTGGCGCCGCGGTGCACCCACTGCGCGGCCTCCTCGCTGACCGCGGCGGTGAGGTCGGCGACCAGGGGGATCACGGGGTTGCCGCCGCCGCGGGCCCGGACGGCGACCGCCCGTACGTCGAAGCGGTCCGCGGCGGCTGCCGCGTCGACCTGGGCGCAGACGTCCTCGGGGGCGCCGAGGACGCGGGTGAGCGCCGCCTCGGCGTCGAGCACGGCCTGGAGCAGCGCACGGTCGCCGGTGACGGCCTCGACCGGGGAGCCGGCCCAGCCGGGGTCGAGCAGGCCCAGGTCCGCGGCGTCGCCGGCGGCGGGGCCGGGCAGGCCCAGGTCCGCGCCGTCGTCATCGGCGAGCAGGCCCCGGTCCGCGGCGGCGGCGTCGCTCGCGGCCGGCGGCCGGCGATCAGTGGAACTCAAGGAAGACCGTCTCCTCCGCGCCGCCCCCCTGGATCCGGATGTCGAAACGGTGCACGCCCGGCCGTTCCTGACGGGCGATCAGCGTCGCGCGCCGCTCCTCGGGCAGGGCGGCGAGCAGCGCGTCCTCCGGGTGTCCCGGCAGGTAGGCGCGGGTGTACAGGTGGTGCAGCAGGCCGCGGGCGAACACCGCCACGCAGAGGTAGGGCGCGTCGTCCGGCGGGGGCAGGGTCCGCACCGCGTAGTGGCCGTCGGCGTCGGTGGGAACCCGGCCGAAACCGGTGAACGCGACGCCGTCGCGGCCGAGTACGGCGCCGTCGACCGGGTCGCGGCGCAGCGAGCCCGGCGCTCCGGCCCGGCTTCCGTCGGGCGCGGACTGCCAGAACTCCAGCAGTGCGTCGGGCACCGGGGCGCCCTCCCCGTCGAGGACGACGCCGTGGACGGTGAGGGTGCGCGGGTCGCCGGCGGGAGCGATCTCGCCGCCCTTGGCGAAGGGCAGGGCGTAGCCGTAGAAGGGCCCCACGGTCTGGGAGGGCGTGGTCACTGCTGTTCCTCTCCTTCGGTCCAGGTGGCCGAGGGTCCGTCGAGGACGATGTCCCAGCGGTAGCCGAGCGAGAACTCCGGCTCGGACAGCTCGTGGACGTACGCCGCGACGAGCCGGGCGCGGGCCGACTCGTCGGTGACGGACCGGAGTATCGGGTCGTGGCGGAAGAGCGGGTCGCCGGGGAAGTACATCTGGGTGACCAGGCGCTGGGTGAAGGCGGTGCCGAACAGCGAGAAGTGGATGTGCGCAGGCCGCCAGGCGTTGAGGTGGTTGCGCCACGGGTACGCGCCCGGCTTGACGGTGGTGAAGCGGTAGCCGCCCCGGTCGTCGGTGAGGCAGCGCCCCACGCCGGAGAAGTTCGGGTCGAGCGGGGCCGGGTGCTGGTCGCGCTGGTGGGCGTAGCGGCCGGAGGCGTTGGCCTGCCAGATCTCCACCAACTGCCCGCGCACCGGGCGTCCCTCGCGGTCCAGGACACGGCCGCTGACGGTGATCCGCTCCCCCAGCGGCTCCCCGGTGTGCTGCCGGGTCAGGTCGGCGTCGAGGTCGGTGACGTCGCTCGCGCCGAAGACCGGGCCGGTGAGCTCCACGGCCTCCGGGTCCTCGACCACGACGAGGGACTGCCTGGGGTGGCGCAGCACGCTGCTGCGGTAAGGGGTGTAGCCGCGGCGGGGATGGGCCCTGCCGTCCGGCCGGACGGCGGCCATCTCCGCGTCGATGGTGCTCTGGTCGGGTGTCATACCAGCCCCTTGAGTTCTCCGGTGCTCGCCGGTGCTCGTCCGTGTCCGTGTTCGCCTGGTGAACTATCGTTCAGTATTGATGGGCGCGAGTCTCTGCCCCGGTGAGGCCCCCTGTCAACAGCCGGCGGCGAGGTGGCCGACGGGTACGGTGTGGCCGACCCGGCAGTGTTCATGGAGGTCCTATGCCGCCCACCGGCAGCGCCGACGCGTCCGTCGGCCCACTCGAGCGCGGCCTCGCCGTGCTCCGGCTGCTGGCGCACGCGCCGGACGGGCGGCTGCGGCCGAGCGAGCTGGCGAGGGCGACCGGACTGGCCCGCTCCACGGTGGACCGCGTCGCCGCCACCCTGGTCCGGCTCGGCCACCTGCGCGAGGAGGAGCGGGACCTCGTCCTCGCGCCACGGCTGATGGTGCTCGGCGCGGCCTATCTGCGGGCCAGTGCCGTGCCCGCCGCGCTCGGGCCGCTCGCCGCCGAACTGGCGCAGGAGCTGGACGAGTCGGTCTCCCTCGCCGTCCCGGACGGCGACGCGGTCCGCTTCGTCGTGCAGCACACCCGGCGCCGGGCGCTGTCCGTCGCGTTCCGGGTCGGGGACGCGCTGCCCGCGGAGCGCTGCGCGCCGGGCCCGCTCTTCGCGGCCGGCTGGTCGGCCGACCAGTGGGCGGCCTGGCGGGAGCGGTGGACGGCCGACCCGCGGGACGAGGGCTTCCCCGCGGTTCCCCCACGCTCCGCGCCCCGGCCGTCACAGGATGACTTCCGCGCGCTGGCGGCCGCCGCCGGGGAACGCGGCTGGGCCGTGGACGACCAGCTGATCGAGCCGGGCCTGGTCGCCGTCGCCGTGCCGGTCCTCGACCGGGACGGCGGGATCGTCTGCGCGCTGAGCATCGTCAGCCACACCAGCCGCCACAGCGCCGACGAACTGCGGGAGCACACGCTGGACCGGCTGCGGCGCACGGCCGGCCGGATGACGGCGGCCCTCGGGCCGCCCGCCGCCGGCGCCGGCCCGGTCGGTGAGGGCCGCGCGATCGCCGCCGACCCGGCCGGAACCGCACACGCGACCGCCGACGACCAGGCCACGACCGCCGCGTCACTCACCGGCCCGACCGCCGACGCCGCGCACCCGCCCGTCACCGACCCGACCGCCGACGCCAAGAGGGAGTCGGGGCCGCAGTATCTGCAGTCCCTGGCCCGGGGCCTGGCCGTGCTCGCCGCGCTCGGCGAGGACCCCCGGGGGATGACGCTGTCCGCGGTGGCCCAGGCCACCGGACTCGCCCGGGCCACCGCCCGCCGCTCGCTGCTGACGCTGCGCAGCCTCGGCTACGTCGACGCGCACGAAGGGCTGTTCACGCCGCTGCCCCGGGTGCTGGACCTCGGCTACGCGCCGCTCGCCGGCCTCTCCCTCGGCGAGATCGCCGCGCCGCACCTGAGAGAGCTGGTGCACCGGGTGCACGACTCCGCCTCGGTGGCGGTCCTCGACGGGGACGACATCCGCTACGTCGGGCGGGTGGCGGCGAGCCGGACCATGCGGGTGTCCGTCACCGTGGGGACGCGCCTGCCCGCGCACGCCACGTCCCTGGGCCGGGTGCTGCTGGCCGCGCTGCCCGCGGCCGAACGCGCGCGGTGGCTCGCGCGCGCCGGACTGGAACCGCTCACCGGACTCACCCTCACGGACCCGGACCGGCTGGCGGCGGTGCTCGACCGGGTCGCCGAGGACGGATACGCGCTGGTGGACCAGGAGTTGGAGGAGGGGGTGCGGTCCATCGCCGTTCCGGTGCGCGGCCACGAGGGCTCGGTGGTCGCCGCGGCCGACGTCTCGCTGCACGCCGGGCGCACCTCGGCGCAGGAGACGCGCACACGTGTGCTGCCGGCGCTGCGCGAGACCGCGGAGCGCATCAGCGCCGACCTCGCGGTGGTGGGCGGGTCCCGGCCGGCCGCACCGCGCTGACCTGCGTCCACTGCCGGACGGCGGTCACCGCAGCGGCGTACGTTCCCCGGCATGCGGCCCGCGGCTCTACGCTGGGCCGGTGACCAGCACCGCCCCGCCCGCCGACGCGCCTGCCGGCCCGCCCGCCGACGCGCCCGAACCGCGCGCCCGGTCCCTGATGCTGTCCTTCTTCGGCATCCACCTGCTCGGGCGACCGTTCGCGGTCTCCTCCGGCAGCGTCATCGCGGTGCTCGGACAGGTGGGGGTCGGCGAGGAGGCGGTGCGCACCACCCTCAACCGGATGGTCAAGCGCGCGCTGCTGGAACGGCACCGGCACGGCCGCAAGGCCTACTTCGGGCTCACCCCGCACGCGGTCCAGGTGCTGACCGACGGCCGGGACAGGGTGTGGCGCACCGGCGCGGTCAACCGCGACTGGGACGGCCGGTGGACCATGGTCGGCTTCTCGCTCCCCGAAGCCTGGCGCAGCGAACGCCACGACCTGCGCTCCCGGTTGATCTGGGCGGGGTTCGGCCCGCTGCAGAACGGCCTGTGGGTGGCTCCGGCGCCGGTGGACGTGCGCGAGGCGGTGGCCGGACTCGGCCTGGAGGCGTACCTGCGGGTCTTCCGGGCGTCCGTGGCGGAGCCGACCGAGGTCCGCGAGGTGCTGGAGCAGGCGTTCGACGTGCCCGCCATCGGCGCGCGCTACCGGTCCTTCCTGGAGCGCTGGGACCGCACGGACCCGGTCCCCGCTTTCCCCGGCGAGCTCGCCGGCCAACTCCTGCTGCACACCGACTGGCTCGGCCTGGTCCGGCAGGACCCGCACCTTCCTGCCGAGCACCTGCCGGCGGACTGGCCGGCCGCGCGGGCGGAGTCCGTCTTCCGCGGCCTGGCCCGCCGCTGGGAGCGCCCCGCCGCGCAGTCCGCGGCGCAGTTGCTGGACACCCTCGACCTCGGCTGAACAATATTCGTCACTCCGTTGACGGCCATCATGAGACAGCCCTACATTCGTCGCACTTCGGCTCGCTCACCCGCCCGGAATGTGGAGCCTTCCCATGCCCCGACTGCCCTCTCGTGCACTTGCCGCGGGCTGCGCGGCCCTCCTGCTCTCCCTCGCCGTCCCGGCCGTCGCCGCCGACGCGGCGACCGGCGCACAGCCTGCGAGCACGCGGCTCTCCCGCACGCAGCCGTCGAGCAGCCAGTCGTCCGGCACCCTCGCGGACGGCGCCGCCTGGATCGCGGACCTGCCCGCGCGCTGGAACGGCACCGTCCTGCTCTACAGCCACGGCTTCGGGCCGCTCACCGCCGCCGACGCGCCGAGCGACCCGGCGAAGGCCGAGCTGCTGGCCGAGGGCTACGCCCTGGTCGGCTCCTCCTACGACCCCGACGGCTCGATGTGGGCGCTGGAGTCGGCCGAGCGTGACCAGCTCGCCGCGCTCGCCGCGTTCCGCGAGCAGGTCGGCGAACCGGACCGGGTCATCTCCGTCGGCGAGTCGATGGGCGGCCTGGTCAATGCCCAGATCGCCCGGGACGGCGCCGGACGCGTCGACGGCGCGCTCGGGCTGTGCGGGCTGGTCGCGGGCGGTGTGGACCTGGACAATTACCAACTCGACGCCGAGTACGCGCTGGCCGCCTTCTTCGACCCCGCCGACGCCGAGCGCCTCGTCGGTTTCGGCAGCGCGGACGAGGCCGGCGCCCTCGCCGGCCGGCTCACCGCCGCCGTCGCCGCCGCGCAGCGGACGCCGTCGGGGCGGGCCCGGATCGCGCTGGCCGCGGCGTATCTCGACCTCGCGGACTGGGCGCCCGGCCAAGGCGCCCCGGCTCCCGGCGACTACGCGGGCCAGGAGGCGCAGCAGTACGCGTGGTTCGCCCAGGGCCTGCTGTCCTTCATCGTCCCGGCCCGCTGGTCGGTGGAGCAGGCCGCCGGGGGCAACACCTCCTGGAACGCGGGCGTCGACTACGCCGCGCTGCTGCACGCGTCCGCCCGCGCCCCGCAGGTCGAGGCCCTGTACCGGCAGGCCGGGCTCAGCCTGCGCGGCGACCTGACCGCGCTGACCCGCGGCGCGCACACCACCGCGAGCCCGGCCGCCGTCCGGAACCTGCGGCGCACCTCGACCGCCGGACAGGGCCTGGCCGTTCCGCTGCTCGACGTGCACACCACCGCGGACCAGCTCGTCCCCGTCGAGCAGGAGAACGCCTTCGCGCGGCGGGTGCGCGCCTCGGGCGACTCGGCGCGCCTGCGCCAGGCCTATGTCGCCCGGCAGGGCCACTGCGACTTCACCACCGCGGAGATCGTCGCCTCGCTGCACGCGCTGGAGCACCGCCTGGACACCGGGCGCTGGGACGACGCCGCCACCCCCCGCCGGCTCCAGCGCAGCGCCACCGAACTGAACCTGGACGGTGCGGCGTTCGTCCCCTACCGGCCCGACGACCTCTCCGGCGTCCGGCGCTGACCCCCCGAGGAGCGCACCGTGTCAACGACGACCGACGCCGCGTCCACCACCGCCACCTCCGGGCCCGGCCTGAGCAAGGGCACCCTGGCCGCAGGGCTGCTCGCCGTGTGTCTCGCCCAGATCGGCCTGGCCATCCCGGCCACCCTCAACGGGCTGTTCCAGAGCGACCTGCACCCGGTCGGCTCCCAACTGACCTGGATCTCCGACGCGTTCCTGCTGCCGGTGGCCGTGCTGGAGCTGACGTTCGGTCTGCTGGGCGACCTGTTCGGCCGCAAGAGGCTGCTGGTCGGCGGCGCCGCGCTGCTCGCGACGGGCGAGCTGGTCAGCACCACCGCCTCGGGGATCCACCAGCTGTGGGTCGGCCAGGCGCTGGCCGGGCTCGGCGCGGCGGCGCTCTTCCCGACCTCGCTGGCGATGCTCGCCGCCGGCACCGCCTCGCACGCCCAGCGGGCCCGGGTGATCGCCATGTGGGCGGCGCTGCTGTCCACCGGCGGCTTCCTCGCCCCGCTGCTCGGCGGCATCACCGCGACGTACGGTTCGTGGCGCTGGTCGTTCATCGTGGTGACCGTCATCGGCGCCGCCAGCGCTGTGGTCAGCGCCAGGTTCGCGATCAACTCCCGTGCGCCCGAAGGCCGCTCGCTGGACCCGGCGGGGCAGGTCACCATCGGTCTCGGCCTGTTCGCCCTGCTCTACGCCATCGTCCAGGGCCCGACGGACGGCTGGGGCTCCACCTCGATCGTCGCCGCCTTCGTGCTGTCGGCGGTGTTCCTGGCCGCGTTCGTGGTCGCGGAACTGCGGGTGAAGTCCCCGCTGCTGCGCCTGGCGCTGTTCCGCAACCGGTCCTTCGCGGTGGCCTCACTGGTGGCCGTGATCGGCATGTTCGCGTTCCTGGGCACCGCGTACGGCGTCAGCATCCGGCTCGGTCCGGTCCAGGACCAGCCGCCGATGCGGACCGGCATGGCCTTCCTGCTGCTCAACGGCATCGCCCTGGTCATGCTGCCGCTCACGGAGCGGCTGCTGAGGACGGTGGCGCCGCAACTGCTCCTGGGCGCGGGCCTGTTGCTGATGGCCGCCGGCGACTACTGGGCGGCCACCCTGCCGATCACCGACCGCGCCTTCGTGTCGCTGATCGTGCCGCTCGGCCTGGTCGGCCTGGGTTTCGCCGTGACCGTCTCGTCGATCACCGCGACCGCCGTCAACACCGTGCCGGTGCGCCTGGCCGGGATGGCGAGCGCGACGACCAATCTGCTGCGCGACTTCGGCTTCACACTCGGCCCCGCGATCATCGGCGCCGTCGCCCTGAGCCGCGCGGCGAGCAGCTTCTCCGCCACGCTGCACGGCTCGGCGCTGGCCGGCCCGGTCAAGGGCGCCGGCTCCGCGGTGCTGCAGGAGGGCGGTCCGCTCGCGGTCAACGGCGCCTCCGCGGCCTCGCCGAAGCTGGCCGACCTGCACCCGCTGGCCCTGGACGCGCTGGGCCACGGTTACGCGATCGGGTTCGTGGTCTGCGGCTCGGCGGCGCTGCTGTCCGCCGTGCTCGCGCTGGTCGCCCTGCGCGGCCGCTCCGCCACCAGTGACGAGGCCACCGCGCCAGCCTGAGCGATCCGGTACGGCGGGGGACGGCCGCCCGCCGGCCCCCCGATAGGCTGGCGGCATGTCACTGGAGAAGCCGTCCCTGGAGGCGCTGGTCCTGCGGCGCGCGGAGGAGGGCAGCGTCCTCCCGCGCCAGCAGACCGGGGCGTCGCCGCAGCGGCTGCTGACGACGCTGCTCGGCGAGTACTGGCTCGACAACACCGCGGCCCTGCCGATGAGCGGGCTCATCGCGCTGCTGGCCGAGTTCGGCATCAGCGAGACGAGCGCGCGGGCGACGGCCAACCGGCTGGTCAAGCGGGGCGTCCTGGCGGCCGAGAAGTCCGGCCGGCAGTCGTATCTGCGGCTGAGCGACGAGGGGCGGGAGGACAGCCGGCAGAAGACCGCCAGCATCATGCGGTTCGGCGCCCGGTCGCAGGAGTGGGACGGCGTGTGGACCGTCGCCGCCTTCAGCGTGCCGGAGCAGGAGCGGCACGTGCGCCACCGGGTGCGCAGCTATCTGAGGTGGCTGGGGTTCGCGCCCCTCTTCGACGGGCTGTGGGTGTCCGCGCACGCCGACCCCACGACGCTCGGGCCGATCCTGCGGGCCGCCGGCGTCGGGAACCTGACCGTGCTCAGGGCCACGGAGGCCGGCGGCGACTCCCCGCTGCGGGCGTGGGACCTGGACGACGTCGCCGCGTCGTACCGCGGCTTCCTCGCCGACCACCGCGACTCGCTGGCGCAGGCGGACGCCGGGACCGTCAGCCCCAGCGAGGCCCTGGTCGTCCGCACCCGGGTCTTCGACGCGTGGCGGGTCTTCCCCGGACTCGACCCGAGCCTGCCGGACGAGCTCCTGCCCGCCGACTGGCCGCGGGCGCAGGCCCGCCAGGTCTTCACCGCGCTCTACGACGGGCTGGCCCCGCTCGCGGCGCTGCGGTTCCGGCAGATCGTCGCCGCGCACGACAGCGGTCTGGCCGAGCTGACCGAGCAGCGCACCAGCGAGGTCTGGGCGACGTACTGACGGCGGTGCGCCGCACCCGCGGCCCGGCCGCCCGGCCCCGGCGGCCCCCGGGGCAGGCCGGGGCACCGTCACGGCGCCCCCGAGGAGCAGGTCAGGGCGCCGTCACGGCGGCGGCCGGGGGCCACTCCACGGACTGGAAGCGCGCCTGCGCGGCCGCGTCCTCGTCGTGCAGGGCCATGATCTGCTTGACCCGCGTCTCGGCCGGCGGGCCGAGCGCGTTGTACGCCTGGGTGAACAGCGAGCGGGCCTGGTCGCGGGGCCAGCCGGCCGGCATGTGGCCGCTGGGCAGGCCGGGGTCGATGCCGGGGAACCGCCGGTAGGTGTCCATCAGCCGGGTGCGGGCGATCAGCGCGTTGCGCGGCGCGACCCGGCCGGCCAGCGCCTCCTCCAGCAGCGGACGGGTCTCGTCGATGAAGGCGGCGTACAGTTCGGCGACCGCGTCCAGGTCCCACGCGGCCAGCGGCGACCGGTCGGCGGTCAGGTCGGTGGTGCCGCGCAGGACCGTAGCGGTGAAGATGTTCAGCTCCTCCAGCACGGTCTGCGCGTCGGCGGCGCTCGCGGAAGCGGACACCCACACCGCGTCGTACAGCGGGGCGAAGCCGAACCAGCGCAGCCGTGAGCGCAGCAGGTGCCTGCTGTCGCGCCGGTCCTCGGGCACGGAGAAGGCGACGACGGTCCAGTGGCCGTCCCAGTCGTGGTCCAGGCCGAAGGCGGCGATGCGCAGGCCGCCCTCGCGGACCCGCTCGGCCGCCCGGTCGTCCAGGCGGTAGAAGGTCTGGCGCCCCACCTTGCGCACCTCGACGACGCCGCGCCGCAGCAGCCGGCTCATCGCGGCACGCGCGCTGGACGTGCTGATGCCGAACTCGGACAGCAGGTCTATGAGCCCGGCCGAGGACAGGTGCCGGTCGTGGCGGAGCCAGTAGTCGCCCAGCAGGGTCACTAAAAGGTGCTGGGGGGACGGGCCGTCCTGCATACGGGGCATCGCCTGTTCCGCGGAGTCCCGGGCCGAGGCCGGGCGAGCTCTCGTGTCCACAGCGATACTCCTCCAACTGATCACACATTCAATGCCGGACGTCACAACACTCGCTCGAATCATCGAGATCACTCCGGTGAATGTCAACGTCAGCCGCGGTCACTCCTCGCCCCACCCGTCACACCCAGGGGAACAATACGTTGCACTTCTATTGACGCTCGTTACATACACGGATACGTTCCCACCATCTCGTGGTCCCCATCACAGTCGCTGAGGAGCGCAATGCACCGCTTCATCTCCGCCTCCGGGCGCCACCCAGGAGCCACCCGTCCGCGTCTGGCGGCCGCGGCCGCGGCCTGCGCCGTGGCGCTGGCGGGCTGCTCCGGCGGTGGGGCCGGTTCGCAGACCAGTTCCCAACTGTCCCTGCAGTTCCCCGGACCGCCGGTGAGCCTGGACCCGGCCAAGGCCGGCAACGGAGGCTCCGCCGTCTTCGTCTCGCTGGCCTACGACCCGCTGATCTACCTCAGCGGCAAGGGCGAGCTGGTCCCCGACCTGGCCACGCGGTGGGGCTTCACCGACCGCGCCAACAAGGTGTTCGAGCTGACCCTGCGCCAGGGTGTGACGTTCTCCGACGGCTCGGCGCTGGACGCCAAGGCGGCCGTCGCCTCCATGAACTACTTCCTGGGCGCCGGCGGCGGCCTGGTCGGCAAGGTGGGGCCGGTCGCGAAGATCGAGGCCGTCGCCCCCACCAAGGTGCGCATCACCTACAAGAAGCCCACCCCCGAGGCGGCGTCCACGCTGACCCAGTACAACGGGATGGGCAACCTCATCGGACCCAAGGCGCTCGCCGCCCCCGCGTCACTGCTGACCTCCAGCGACGGCACCGGCCAGTTCGTCTACGACGGCGCCACCTCGGTCTCGGGCAACCGCTACGTGTACAAGAAGAACCCGCACTACTTCCAGCCGGCCGCCCAGCACTTCGACTCGGCCGTCGTCCGCGTCATCAACAACCCGAACGCCGTGCTGTCGGCGGCCCAGACCGGCCAGGTCCAGTTCGCCTCCGGCAGCTCCAACACCGCGGCCGCCGCCAAGCGTTCGGGCCTGACGGTCGACACCGCGCCCTTCTTCAACTGGTCGCTCAACCTGGTCGACCGCAAGGGCGCCGTCGCCCCCGCCCTCGCCGACGCGCGGGTGCGGCAGGCGATCGCGCTGGCCTTCGACCGCCCGGCGATCGCCAAGGCGCTGGCCGGCGCGTACGCCTCGGGCAGCAACCAGGTGCTGCTGCCTGGGACCGACGGCTACGACGGCGGCATCGGCTACGGCTACGACGTGGCCAAGGCCAAGTCCCTGCTCGCGCAGGCCGGTTACCCGAACGGGTTCAAGCTGAAGGTCCTGACCGAGTCGGTGCTCGACGTCAACGACACCTACTCGCAGGCCATCGCCGACGCGCTGAAGGCCATCGGCATCGACGTCACGCTCCAGGTGCAGACCACGGGCATCGCCCAGTTCACCGCGGACTCCCTGTCGAAGAAGTACGCCGCGGTGATCTTCCCGACCGCCGGCACCACGATGTCCGAGCTGAACTCGCAGATCATGAACGGTCTGTTCAACCCCTTCGGCTCCGCCGACGCCCAGCTCGACTCGATCCTGCAGCAGGCCGCGACGGCCACCGACGCGCGGACCCGCACCGCGCACTACCAGCAGGCGTCGAAGCGACTGCAGGAACTGGCCTGGACCGTACCGATCTTCGCCACCCAGAACGTCTACTACACGGCGGCCGGCCTGCAGAACGTCCAGTCGTCGGTGCTGAACCCCAACCCCATGCCCGTGGGCCCCACCGCCGACCTCTCCTGGCGGCTGAAGTGACCCGCGCGGCCCCGCCGGCTCCCAGGACAGGAGGCGCGCCGTGTGGCGGCTGATAGCGCATCGCCTCGTGATGTCGATCCCTCTCCTGCTGATCGTCTCCCTGATCGTCTTCGGCCTCGAAGCCGTCGTGCCGGGCGACGCCGCCCGCACCATCCTGGGGGAGAACGCGACGCCCCAGAGCCTGGCCGCGCTACGCGACCAGCTCGGACTCGACGACCCGTGGGCCGTCCGCTACGGGCACTGGCTGACCGGCGCCCTGCACGGGGACCTGGGCACCTCGATCATCAGCGGCGTGGACGTGATGTCCAGCCTGAACAGCCGGCTGGGCGTCACGCTGTCGCTGCTGGTGCCGAGCATGCTGCTGAGCGCCGTCGCGGGGGTCGCCCTCGGCTTCGCCAGCGCGGTGCGCGGCGGCGCGCTCGGCCGGTTCATCGACGTGGTGTCGCTGTTCGGCTTCGCGCTGCCCAGCTTCTGGATCGCCCTGATCCTGGTCACGTTCTTCGCCGTGCACCTGAACTGGCTGCCCGCCACCGGCTACCAGGACTTCGCGGCCTCCCCCGCCGGCTGGCTGAAGTCGATCGTCCTGCCCGTGCTGGCGCTGAGCCTGCAGGGCATCACCTCCGTCGCCAAGCAGACCCGCGACACCGTGATGGAGGTGCTGGAGACCGACTACGTGAAGTTCCTGCGGGCCAACGGCGTCCCGGAGCGGTCGGTGCGCTACCGGCACGTGCTGCGCAACGCCTCCATCCCGGTGGTCACGTCGCTGGGACTGGTCTCGGTCGGCATGCTCAGCGGGGCGGTGTTCATCGAGAACGTCTTCGTCCTGCCCGGCCTCGGCTCGCTCGCCACGCAGGCCACCCTCGACCACGACGTGCCCGTGATCCTCGGCGTCGGCGTCTTCTTCACCCTCTCGGTGATCGTCATCAACCTCCTGATCGACCTCGCCTACGGCCTCCTCAACCCGAAGGTCCGCGTCTCATGACCACGGCAACCGACTCCCCCGCGCCCAGCCGCGGCGTCCTGCGCGCGGTGCTGGCCACCTGGCGCGGCCGGATCACCGCGGGATTCCTCCTGCTGCTGTTCGTCTGCTGCCTGCTCGCGCCGGTCATCGCGCCGGCCGACCCGCTGCACCAGAGCCTGCGGGAGATCCTCGACAAGCCCTCCGGCGCCCACTGGCTGGGCACCGACAGCCTGGGCCGGGACGTGCTGAGCCGGCTGCTGTACGGCGGCCGGTCGTCCATCGTCGGCATCCTGGAAGGCGTGGCCGCGCACCTGGCGGTCGCCGTGCCGCTGGGTGTCGCCACCGGCTACCTGGGCGGCAGGTTCGACCGGTTCGTCATGAGGGCCGCCGACATCGTGATGTCCGTGCCGGTCATCGTGATCCTGCTGGCCATCCTCTCCATCTTCGACCACTCCGTCGCCGCCGCGATGATCACCCTGGGCGTGCTCGGCGCCTCGGGCACGATGCGCATCGTCCGCGGCGCCGCGATGACGGCGCGGCAGGAACTGTACGTCTCGGCCGCCGAGCTGCTCGGGCTGAGCCGCACGCAGATCATCTTCCGGCACATCCTGCCCCGCTGCCGCGGCGTCATCATCGTCCAGACCTCGCTGTTCGCCGCGCTCGCCATCGGCATCCAGACCGGCCTGACCTTCCTCGGGCTCGGCCCGCCCCCGCCCGCCGCGACCTGGGGCGGCATGGTCAACGAGGCGGCCACCACCCTGAGCACGGCGCCGTGGCTGCTCGTCCCCTCCGGCGGACTGATCGCCCTGACCGTGCTCGCCCTCGGCGTGCTGGGCGACACGGTGCGCGACGTCACCGCGCAGAACCACACCTCGTCCGGCGGTCTGCGCGTCAAGCCCTCCGGGCGGCGCCCCCGGACCGCGCCGGCGCCCGTCCCCGAGGGGACCGCCCTGCTGTCGGTGCGCGACCTCAGCGTCTCCTTCCTCACCCCGCGCGGCGAGGTGGAGGTCCTCACCGGCGTCAGCTTCGACCTGGACGCCGGGCAGACCCTCGGCCTGGTCGGCGAGTCCGGCAGCGGTAAGTCCGTCACCGCGCGGGCGGTCCTCGGCCTGCTGGAGGCCAACGGCGCCGTCACCGGCGGCTCGGTGGTCTTCGACGGCCGGGAACTGACCCGGGCCACCGGCAAGGAACTGGCCGCGCTGCGCGGCACCCGGATCGCGCTGATCTCGCAGGAGCCCATGGTCGCGCTCGACCCCTCCTTCCGGATCGGGTCGCAGCTGTCGGAGATCGTGCGCGCGCACACCGGGATGTCCCGGCAGGCGGCGCGGCGCCGGGTGCTGGAGCTCATGGAGATGGTCGAGCTCCCCGACCCCGAGGAGATGGCCAGGCGCTACCCGTTCCAGATCTCCGGCGGCATGGCCCAGCGCGTCGCCATCGCGGCCGCCCTGGCCGGCTCCCCCGACCTGCTGATCGCCGACGAGCCGACCACCGCCCTGGACGTCACCGTGCAGGCCGACACCCTCGCTCTGCTGCGCCGCCTCCAGCGCGAGAGCGGCATGGCCGTCCTGCTGGTCACCCACGACTGGGGCGTGGTCGCCGACATCTGCAGCCACGTGGCGGTCATGTACGCCGGGCAGGTCGTCGAACGGGCCTCCGCCGAGCAGGTCTTCGGCGCCGCCGCCCACCCGTACACCGCCGCGCTCATGGCCTCCAGCCCGGAGAACGCCCCGCGGCGGGCCCCGATCCACGCAGTCGCCGGGGCCGTGCCACCGCCGGGCAGCCGCTTCGACGGCTGCCGCTTCAAGGACCGGTGCGCGCTGTCCGAGGCCGACTGCGCGGGCCACGACATCCCGCTGGTCCGACTGAACCAGGAGCGTGTCAGCCGATGCATCCACACCGAACTCCTCCAGGCGCAGATGTGAAGGGCGCAGACGTGAAGGGCGCACCCGTGAAGGGATCACCGGTCGGGGGCGCGGAGGACGCCGCGCCGGCCGGCGAGGCGGCCGAACTCACCGTCAGCGACCTCGTGGTGGACTACCCGATCGGCCGGCGCCGGCACCGCCGGGCGGTGGACCGGGTGAGCCTGAGCGTCCCGGCCGGCCGCGCGGTGGGCCTGGTCGGCGAGTCCGGGTCGGGCAAGTCCAGCGTCGCCAAGGCCGTCCTCGGCATGGCCCCGCTCAGCTCCGGCCAGGTCACGTACGGCGACCGGGTGCTGAACGACCTGCGCCGCAGCGCCCGGCCGCAGGACATCCAGGTCGTCTTCCAGGACCCGTACAGCTCCCTGGACCCCACCAAGACCATCGGCTACACCCTCCAGGAGCCGCTGCGCGCGCACGCCGCCCGCACCGGCCGGCCGCTGCCGCCGGCCGACCGCGAGGAACGCGTACGGGCCATGCTGGCCAGGGTCGGGCTGCCCGCGCAGACCGCGGACCGCTACCCCGCCCAGTTCTCCGGCGGGCAGCGCCAGCGCATCTCCATCGCCCGCGCGCTCATCCTCCAGCCGCGGCTGCTGATCTGCGACGAGGCCGTCAGCGCGCTCGACCTGTCGGTCCAGGCGCAGATCCTCAACCTGCTGCTGGAGCTCCAGCAGGACCTCGGCCTGTCGCTGCTGTTCATCACCCACGACCTGTCGGTCGTGCACCACATCGCCGAGGACCTGGTCGTCCTCTTCCGCGGCCGGGTGATGGAGACCGGTGCGGCCGAGCTGGTCCACCGGCGGCCGCAGCACCCCTACACCCGGCAGCTCGTCGTGTCGGCGCCGCTCCAGGACCTCGGCCGGCAGCGGGCCCGCCGCGAGCGGCGCGAGGCGCTGGCACTGCCGCCGGCCCGGCAGGACCCGCTCGGCGACGCCTGCCCGTTCGCGCACCGCTGCCCCTTCGCCGTCGACCGGTGCCGCAGCGAGCGGCCGCTGCTGCGGCCCGCGCCCCTGGGCGGCCAGGTGGCCTGCCACCGCGCGGACGAGCTGCCGCCCTGGTCCGACGACCTCACCCACCCCCGCGAGGCGACCGGGAGCACCGCACCATGACCCTGCACCGCCTGCGCGAGCTGGACGTCACCGCTGCCTCGCGGCCGCTGGGCACCAGCCACCTGCCGGAGGACGGCGTCGGCGTCGACCTCGGGCCGCCCGGCTACCGGGAGCGCGAGTTCCTGGCCGCCGGCACCGCCGGGGAGTACCGCCACCGCGACGGCGTGCTGGAACGCACCGGCGAACAGCCGTACGTCACCCGGGTCCTGGTGCGCACCCCGGCCGCCGAGCGCTTCAACGGCGTCGTCCTGGCCGAACCGCTGCACCCCGACTACGACAGCGCGAGCACCTGGCAGACCGCGCACCCGTGGATCACCGGCACCGGCGCCGCCTGGGTCGGCATCACCCAGGACCACCGGATGGCGGCCACGATGCGGGAGTCGTTCGACACCCGGCGCTACGGCGAGCTGTCGATCCCCGCCGCGGGTCTGCGCTGGGACATCGTCGGCGGGATCCTCGCCGCGCTGCGCACCCCCGGCCGCAGCCCGCTGGCCGGCCTCGCCGGCCGGGTGCGGCACGTCTACCTGTCGGGCTGGTCGAACACCGGGAGCTTCTGCCGGGTGTTCCTGCGCGACGGCTTCCACGGGCGGCACCGCCTGGCCGGCGGGGCGCCGGCCGTGGACGGCTACCTCATCGGCATCTCCTCCGGCGCCGCCGGGGCCGCGGGCTATCCGCCGCTGGGCGACGGCTCCCCGGTGCTGCCGGACGACGACCCGCGGCGCGTCATCGGCCCCGCCGACGTACCGGTCCTCGAAGTGCTCAGCGAGCTGGAGAGCGAGACGCACCGCCCGGCGCTGCGCGAGGACGGCGACGCCCCCGGCGACCGCTACCGGCTCTACCAGGTCGCCGGCACCTCCCACGACAACCCGCACCTGTGGCCGGTGCTGACCAACCGCGCCCAGTTCGCGCGGCGCGAGCACGACGTGCCGCTGCGGCGCATCAACGAGCAGCTCAGCGACGCCCGGATGGACGCCGTGGCACGCGCCGGGTACGCCCTGCTGCACCGCTGGGCGTCCACCGGGGCCCCGCCGCCGCGCGTGGAGCGCTTCTCCTACGCCGACCCCGCGGGGACCGGGGCCGTGCAGGAACTGGCCCGCGACGAGCGGGGCAACGTCCTGGGCGGAGTCCGCACCCCCTGGGTCGAGGCTCCGGTGGCCGCCTACCGCCCGCACAGCACCCCCGTGCCCGGTTACTGCCTGCCCTCGCCCTGGGCGCCCATGGGAACCCCGGAGATGGTCGCCGCGATGATCGGCCACGCGGTCCCGCTGCCGGCCGACGAGCTGCGCGCGCTCTACCCCACCCGGCGGGACTACCTGGACCGGTACGAGGCCGCGTGCGCGCGGCTCACCGCCCAGGGACTGCTCCTCGAAGCCGACGCGCGGGCGCTGCTGGGCGCCGCGCGCGACCGCGCGCTCCCCCAACTGCCCGAAGGGGCCCCGCCAATGCCGCACGAACGGCACGACGCACACGGCCCGCATGCCGTACATGACCCGCACGACGCACACGACCCGCACCACCCGCACGAGGAGGCCGCCGGCACAGCGGCGGTCCAGGTGAAAGGAACCCGCCCGTGACCATCCTGGCCCTCGACGGCGCCGACGTCTGGTTCGAACAGCACGGCGCCGGCGGTGACGTCGTCATCTCCAGCGCCTCCGGCTTCGGGCCGTATCCGGCGATCCTCGCCGAGGACCCGTACGACTGCACGGTCGTCACGGTGCAGGCGCGGGGTTTTGGGCGCTCGACGCACCTGGAGCGGCCGCCGGCCGCCGGCTGGCTGGACCAGTGGGGCGCGGACGTGCTGGCCGTCGCCGACCACCTCGGCATCGACACCTTCGTCTACACCGGCGTCTCGCACGGCGCCGGCATCGGCTGGCACCTCGCCCGCAGCCACCCCGAGCGGCTGCGGGCCCTGGTCAGCGTCGTCGGCACCCCGCACGACCGTTCCGGTGACACCTCGTCGTCGGCCGGCCGCAGACGCGTCGTCGAAGGACGCCGCGATCCGGCCGTCCTGCGCGAGCAGTTCGGCATCATCGGCGGCCCGACCGAGGGCGAGGAGCGGCTGGCCACGCGCGAGCGGACGCTCGCCCGGCTGGTGGAGCACCACCTCGCCTACACCGAGGAGGAGGCGCTGGTGAACCAGGGCATGCCCTTCCCCGAGGCCGCGGACAACGAGGAGCTGGCGAAGATCCTCGCCGGCATCGAGGTGCCCGTGCTGTCCCTGGCCGGGCTGCGCGACGGCGTCATCTCCCCACAGTCGGCGCTGCGCGCGGCCACCGCCGTGCGGCACAGCAAGACCGTGCTGTTCGAGGACGAGGGCCACTTCCTCGCGGAGGAGCGCCCGCGGCGGCTGGCCCGCGAGGTGAAGGTCTTCCTCGAAGAACTCGCCGACCACGAGACCAACGGGGGGCACTGGCGATGACGACACTCCTCGCGGTGGGCGACATCATCCTCGACGAGCCCGACCCGGACTCGTTCTTCGAGCCCAGCCGCCCGCTGCTGCTGGGCGGGGACGCGGTCATCGGCCACGTGGAGGTGCCGCACTCGACCACCACGGTGCAGACCAGCACGGACGTCCCGGCGCCGCCCGCCGATCCTGCGGCCCTGGGCGCCCTGGCCCGAGCCGGTTTCTCCGCGGTGACCCTGGCGGGCAACCACATCGCCGACGCCGGACCGGAGGGCGTGCTCGACACCGTGCGGCACGCCCGCGGCCACGGCCTCGCCACCGCGGGCGCGGGCGCGTCCCTCACCGAGGCCAGGACGCCGGCCGTGGTCCGCGCCGGGGACCGTACGGTGGCGGTGCTCGGCTACAACTGCGTCGGCCCGCGCGAGAGCTGGGCGACCTCGGCGAAGCCCGGCTGCGCCTACGTCCATGTGCTGACCCACTACGAGCTGGACCACGCGAGCCCGGGCGGGCCGCCCAGCACGTACACCTTCGCCGAACCCGCCGGCCTCGACGCGATGCGGAGGGACGTCCGGGCCGCCCGGGAGCAGGCGGACATCGTGGTGGTCGGCCTGCACAAGGGGGTCGGGCACACCCCGGCCGTGCTCGCGATGTACGAACGGCCGGTGGCGCAGGCCGCGATCGACGCCGGCGCCCACGCGGTCTTCGCCCACCACGCGCACATCATGCGCGGCATCGAGATCCACCGCGGCCGGCCGATCTACCACGGCCTGGGCAACTTCGTGACCGTCACCCGCGCCCTGACCCCCGCCGAGGGCGACGACAGCCCGGAGCGCCGGGCATGGGCGCGGCGCAGGGTCGAGCTCTACGGCTTCGCCCCGGACCCGGACATGCCGTACTACCCCTTCCACCCCGAGTCCAGGAACACCGTCGTCGCCTCCGTCGAGGTCGACGACGACGGCCGGGTGCACGCCCGGCTGCTGCCGTGCCGCATCGACGACCGCGGCCGGCCGGTGCCCGTGACCAGGACGTCGGGCGGCGAGGACGTGGTCGCGTACGTCCGCGACATCAGCCGCAGGGCCGGCCTCGACACCCGCTTCGACTGGAGCGGGGACGACATCGTGACCATCACGCAGGGAGAACAGCGGTGACCGACACGTCGCACACCGACCGCACGCCGAGCCGCCCGCTGGCCGGCACCGTGGTCCTCGACCTGACCACCGCGCTGTCCGGCCCCTACGCCACGCTGCTGCTCGGCGGGCTGGGCGCCACCGTGGTGAAGGTCGAGAACCCCGCCACCGGCGGCGACAGCGCACGCACCAACTCGCCCTACTACGGGCCGCACGGGCTGAGCGCCGCCAGGACCTCCGAGACCGACATGTCGGTGTCGATGATGGGCCGCGGGCGCAACAAGAAGAGCATCACCATGAACCTCAAGGACCCGCGGGGTCGCGCGGCCTTCCTGCGGCTGGCCCGCAACGCGGACATCGTCGTGGAGAACTACGCGGCGGGCACCGCGGACCGCCTCGGCGTCGGCTACGAGGACGTGCGGGCCGTCAACCCGTCGGTGATCTACACCTCGATCAGCGGGTTCGGCGCCGGCGGCGGCACCGCCAAGGCGATGGACTCCATCATCCAGGCGCTGAGCGGGGTGATGTACACGGCGGGCGAGCCGGGCACCGACCCGGTCCGCTTCGGCCTCCCCGTCGGCGACCTGCTGGCGCCGCTCTACGCGGTCATCGGCACCCTGGCGGCCAAGGTCCAGCGCGACCAGGACGGGGTGGGCCAGCACGTCGACGTCTCCATGCTCGGCGCGCTGACCTCGCTGCTGTCCACCGAGCCCTTCGACGCCCTCGCGCAGGTCGGCATGCCGCTGCGCTCGGGCAACGCGGTCCCGCGGCTGGCGCCGTTCGGCATCTTCCCGGCCAAGGACGGGCAGATCGCGCTGTGCGGTCCGACCGACACCTTCGCCCGCGGCGTCTTCCGGGCGATGGGCCGCCCGGAGCTGATCGACGACGAGCGGTTCGCCACCCGCGACCAGCGGGTGCGGCACGCGACCGAGCTGCACGAGATGGTCGGCGCCTGGTCGCAGGGCCGGCCGCGCGCCGAGGCCGTCGCGACCCTGACCGGACAGGGCGTGCCGGCCGCCGAGGTGCTGGAGCCGGCGGACGCGCTGCGCAACCCCGACGTGCTGCGCCGCGAGGAGGTCGTCGAACTCGGCCACCCCCAGCACGGCTCCACCGGCCTGATGGGCCCCGGCGTCCCCATCCGCTTCTCCCACGCCGACGTCCGCCTGGACCGGCCCGCACCCCATCTCGGGGAGCACACCGAGGAGTTGCTGGCGGAGATCGGCGGCCTGTCGGCGCAGGAGATCGCCGCGCTGCGCCAGGCCGGGGTGGTCTGATGGCCGAGCCCCTCCCGGCGCACCGGGCGGCCGCCGCGCTGCGCGCGGCCCACGCGGACCGGGGACTGCACGCGCGGCGCCACGCGGCACGCGGCCTGCCGGTGGTCGGCTACGTCGGCTGCGACACCCCGGTCGAGCTGATCACGGCCGCCGGCGCCCTGCCGGTACGGCTGGCCGGGCGCGCGGGACGCGACACCTCGCCGGCCCGCACCTATCTGGACGGCGCCGTCGACCCGCAGGTGGTGAACGTCCTCGCGGCGATCCTGACGCCCGAGGACCGCGACCCGGTGCCCGACCTGATCGTCGTGACCCACGACTGCGACGCCTCGCTCCAGCTGTTCCACACGCTCCGCGAGCTGCGCAGGATCGGGGCCGGGACCTTTCCCCCGGTGCACTTCGTGGACCTGCTGCACCTGCCCGGCGAGCCCACCCGGCGCTACAACCTGGGGCGGCTCCGCCGCTTCGCCGACCAGCTGGCGGCCTGGCGCGGGCGCGCCGTCGACGCCGCGGAGCTGGCCGGCGCGGTCGCCGACCACGACGCCGCCCGGGCCGCGCGCGCCGGACTGCGGCGCCGCGCCGGCACGCTGCCGGGGGCCGAGCGCCTGCGCCGGTACGCCGCGGGCACGGCCATGCCGGCCCGGGAGTACGCCGACGCGCTCACCGCCGCGCTGGCCGCGGACGCCGCCGCGGACGCCGCCGGGCCCGCGGGCCGCCGGCTGTTCGTGAGCGGAAGCGGCCACGACACCACCGACGTCTACGACGCGCTCGAAGCCGACGGATGGCTGGTGGTGGGCGAGGACCACGACTGGGGCGACGGCGGCGACCAGCCGCCCGTCGGCGAGCCGACCCTGGAGGCCCTCGCCGACCACTACACGCGCGCGGTGCTCCCCCCAGCCGTCCGGCCGCCGCTCGCCGCGGCCCCGGCCGTCCCCGACGCGGTCGCGGCCGGCGCGCGGTACCTCCTCACCTACTGCCGCCGGTACGACGACGCCCACCGGTGGGGCCACCCCGCGCGGGCGGCAGCGGCGGCGGTGCCCGCAGCGCTCCTGCGCGACCAGCCCTACGCCGGCATCGACCTGACCGGCCTGAGCGACCGACTCCTCTCCCAGGAAGCACGGATGACGCGATGAGCGACCGCACCGACACCCGTTCCCGCAGCGCCCGCGCGCGACTGGCCGCGGCCGGCGCGGCGCTGAGCCACCAGCGCGAGTGGTTCGCGCGACTGCGCGACGAGGCGGCGCGGGGACGCCCGTTCGCGCTCGTCAACGCCGACGTCCCGCACGAGCTGCTGCGCGCCATGGACGTGCCGTACGTCGTCAACCAGTGGTGGTCGTCCATCATCTCCGCCAAGCGGATGTCGGGCCGGTATCTGGAGGCGCTGCGCGAGCGCGAGCTGCCCGACGACGTCGAGCAGTACAGCGCGCTGCCGCTGGCCGAGGCGCTCTCCCCGCGCGGCGACGACGCGCCCTGGGGCGGGCTGCCGCTGCCGTCGGTGGTGCTGGCCGACGGCTCGGGCGACAGCCTGCGCCGGATGTTCCAGCTGTGGGAGAGCGAACTGGGCGTGCCCTTCCTGCCGTTGGAGGGCGCGGCGGCCGAGGCGGTGCCGGTGAACTGGTGGGAGCTGATGCGCCACGACTGGGAGACGGCCATCGGCGCGCCGCGCATCGACCTGCTGCAGCAGGAGATGCGGGAGCTGATCCCGCGGCTGGAGCAGCTGACCGGGGCCCGGTTCAGCCGGGAGCGGCTGGCGCGGGCCATGGCGCTGTCCAACGAGCAGGCCGAGTGGAACCGCAGGACCAGGGACCTGCTGGCGTCCGCCCCGCAGTGCCCTGTGCCGGTCGACGACGTCATCCCCGCGGTGATGATCCCGCAGTGGCACCGGGGCACGCCGTGGGCGACCGCGGCCGCCGAGTCCCTCTACCGCGAGGTCGCCTCACTCGTGGACGAGGGCCGGGCGGTCGCGCCGCGGGAGCGGCGCAGGCTGATGTGGATCGGCCGCGGTCTGTGGTTCGACATGGACTTCTACCGCTCCTTCGAGCAGTCGCACGGGGCGGTGTTCGTCTGGTCCATGTACCTGGCTTTGGCGGCCGACGCCTACGCCCGCTACGGCGACGACCCGCTGCGCGCCCTGGCCGCCCGGTTCTGCGCCTTCCGGGACCAGATGTACACGCCGCCCTGGTCGGTGGAGTGGTACGTGAAGGAGGCCCGCACCCACCGGGTGGACGGCGTGGTCCACCTCATCAGCGCTGACAGCCGCAGCAGTTGGTTCACCACGCACGCGCTGCGGAAGGCGGGCGTACCGGTGACCGAGATCCGGGCGGACAACGCCGACGGCCGGTCCCTGGACCGGGCGGCGCTGCACGATCAGGTCGCGCGCTGGATCGAGTCGCTGCCGGACCGCGGCTGAGCGGCTTCCGACAGACCATGGGTCAGCCGCGCGACCAGCTCGGCCCGCGTACTGCCCCACGTCTCCCGTACGCGGGCGCCCCGCGGCGTGATGTCGAAGGTGGCGTGGTCGGTGTAGACCCGGCTGACGCAGCGCACGCCGGTGAGCGGGTAGGTGCAGGACGGTACGAGCTTGGCGGCGCCGTTCTTGGCGAAGAGCGTCATCATCACGTAGACCTCCTTGGCGCCGATGGCCAGGTCCATGGCGCCGCCGACGGCCGGGATGTCGTCCGGCCTGCCGGTGTGCCAGTTGGCGAGGTCGCCGACGGTGCTCACCTGGAAGGCGCCGAGCACGCACACGTCGAGGTGGCCGCCGCGCATCATCGCGAAGGAGTCCGCGTGGTGGAAGTAGGACGCCCCCGGCAGCTCGGTGACGGGCACCTTGCCCGCGTTGGTGAGGTCCGGGTCCACCTGGTCGCCGGTCGCCGCGGGGCCCATGTTGAGCATGCCGTTCTCGGTGTGCAGGACCACCGCGCGGTCCGCGTCCAGGTGGTCGGCGATCCTGGTGGGCTGCCCGATCCCGAGGTTCACGTAGGAGCCCTCGGGGATGTCGCGGGCGATGACGGCGGCCAGCTCGTCCATGGTCAGCGGTCCGCGGTCGAGGTGCTCGACCACGTGGGCGGGGTCGGCGGGGTCGGCGGGGTCGGCGGG
>JAJSZB010000559.1:0-3182 GCA_050613715.1 Streptomyces sp. IBSBF 3018 | reverse complement strand
CGGCCACCCCGCCCTAGTCCAGCGCCACGGACCCCCGCCCCGGATCCCGCAGGTCCGTGCCCGCCGCGAGCCACCGCTCCTGCAGGGCCGCCGCACCCCGCACCCGCTTCCACGCGGCCTCGTTCGCGGTCATCGGCAGCAGCGGCAGGAAGCGGACGGGGTCCATGGGCTCCTCCAGGACCAGGTCGTCGACCAGCCCGCCGCCCTCGCCGACGAGCACCGCGGAGAACGGCGCGCCCGGCCACAGCGGCTCGCCGACGTCCAGGGAGTTGCCGGGCGCCACCACGACGCCCTCCACCTGCGGCGACGCGGCCAGCACGGCCAGCGGCCTGAGCACGCCCGCGGTGTCGGCCGTCCCGGCCCGTACGGTCAGCAGCAGCTCGGCGCGCGGGCCGCGTACCGGATCGACGGCCGTGGCCAGCGGGTCGGCCATGGGCTGGGCGGACATGCCCAGCGTGGCGTAGCGCAGCAGGTCGCCGTCGGCGAAGCGGAGCACCTCGATGCGGTCGGCGCCGACGAAGGTGACCGCGGCGCGGGCGTCGGGCGCGCCGAAGACGGAGCACAGCCGCTCCTCGACGAGGGCGGGCAGATCGTCCGATCGGATCATGCCGCGAGCATAGAACGCGTATGGAAGCGGCAAAGCGCGACGGCGGCGCCCCACCGTCTTGCTAAGGTGGAGCGTTCACACAACGTCATCCCTCAGCGGGGAACGGCCGGAGGAGGTGGGACTGACATGGATCGAAGTCGACCGTGCAGTACCGGCAGCTCCTCCACGTGGCGCCCTTCCGCGGTCTGAGCCTCCGCGTTCCATACCCGGTCCCCGGACCGTGAAACGCGGGATTCTCCTGCTGTGAACCCCGGGCTCCCGGGAATGCGCGCGAGCAGTGCCGCGCGTCGGAGGAGCTTGCTGGACTGCCTGGCGATCGACCGGCGATCAATGGCGATCTGCCACCCCCCCACCAGCAATCCAGTGCGGCGTGATGCCGTCGGCCAGTCCGTGAAGGAGCTTGCCATGTCGATGATCCGTGATCTGCGCGCAGTCGTTCGTCCCGCGCTGCGCAAGTCCACCGTTTCGTACGACTACGGCCCGGCCCAGGACATCGCCGCATCCAGCGCCGTGGTGGACTGCGCGGTGTACCGCGACGGGGTGCGGTGCGACAGCTCGGGGCTGCGCGAGGCGCTGCGCACGGTACGCCGCGGGCGGCCGGCCGAGAGCTGCGACGGCAGCGACGGCTTCGTCTGGATCGGCCTGCACGAGCCCACCGAGCAGGAGTTCGCGGGGATCGCGGAGGAGTTCGGCCTGCACCCGCTGGCCGTCGAGGACGCGGTGCACGCCCACCAGCGGCCGAAGCTGGAGCGCTACGACGACTCGCTGTTCACCGTCTTCAAGACGATCCGCTACGTCGAGCACGCCGAACTCACCTCCACGAGCGAGGTGGTGGAGAGCGGCGAGGTGATGGTCTTCACCGGCCGGTACTTCGTCATCACCGTGCGGCACGGCGGCCACGGGTCGCTGCGGGCGCTGCGGCACCGGCTGGAGGGCGACCCGGAGCTGCTGGCCAAGGGCCCCTCCGCGGTGCTCCACGCGATCGCCGACCAGGTCGTGGACGACTACCTCGCGGTCACCGAGGCGGTCCAGGACGACATCGACGACGTCGAGATCGACGTCTTCTCCGCGGGCAACAACGGCGGTCCCGGCGGGGCGGGCAAGGCGTCCCGCGGCGGCGACGCGGGGCGGATCTACCAGCTCAAGCGCGAGGTGCTGGAGTTCAAGCGGGCGGTGTCGCCGCTGCTGCGGCCGATGCAGGTGCTCGGCGAGCGGCCGATGCGGCTGATCGACCCGGAGATCCAGAAGTACTTCCGCGACGTCGCCGACCACGTGGCCCGCGTGCACGAGCAGGTCACCGGCTTCGACGACCTGCTCAACTCGATCCTCCAGGCCAACCTCGCGCAGGCGACGGTCGTCCAGAACGAGGACATGCGCAAGATCACCGCGTGGGCGGCGATCCTGGCGGTGCCGACGATGATCACCGGCGTCTACGGCATGAACTTCGACCACATGCCGGAGCTGCGCTGGAAGTACGGCTATCCGGTGGTGCTCTGCGCGATCCTCGCGATCTGCTACGCGATCCACCGCGGGTTCCGGCGCAACGGGTGGTTGTAGCGGGCCGCGGGGCCGTACGGGTCAGGCCGCAGGCTCCACCGCGGGGGTCCTCCTGCGGTCGGCGAGGATGACCAGGGCCAGGCCCGCGAGGATCACGCCGAGCGCGGGATAGGCGGCGGCCGGCGGCGTCTGGCCCAGCCACAGCGCGGCCACCAGCGCCGCGCCCGGCGTCTCCAGCAGGATCGCGGTCGACGTGGTCGACGGACCGAGCCCGCGCACCACCCGGTTGAGCAGCGAGTGCCCCAGCAGCTGCGCGGCCGCGGTCAGCGCGGCGATCTTCAGCCACGTACGGCCGTCGTAGCCGCCCAGCGCCGAGCCCGACACCAGGCAGGCGCCGAGCAGTGCGACCGCGGTGGTCGAGTAGCAGACGTAGGTGTACGCGGTGGTGCTTGCGGTCCGCCGCACCTCCGAGCCCAGCAGCATGTACACCGCGGCCGCCGCGCCGGCGGCCAGCGCGAGCGCGTCGCCCTCCAAGGCGCGGCCGTCCGTCGACAGGTCGATCCCGGTCAGGATCAGCACGCCGGCCACCGCGAGGCCGGTGCCCGCCCACACCATGCCGGGCGGCCGGTGGCCGCGCACCCGCAGGATCAGCGTGGTCCAGATCGGCGTGGTGGTGACCAGCGCGGTGGACGTCGCCACGGAGGTCATGCCCAGGCTGGGCAGCCAGAGGCCGAAGTGCAGGGCCAGGAGGAGGCCGGCGGCGACCGAGAGCAGCGTGGCGCGGCGGCCCATCGTGCGCAGTTCGGTGCGGTGGCGCCACAGGGCGACGGGGCTCAGCACGCCGACGGCGATGGCGTTGCGCCAGAAGGCGATGGCCAGGGCGGGGGCGGTGGTGGCGGCGATCAGCGGGGCGGAGAGGGACACGCCGGAGACGGCGAGGGCGAGGAGGGTGAGGTCGAGGGTGCGGTTGGGGGTGGCGGCGGCCTGCGGCGCTGCGGGTGCGGGTGTCGCGGGCGAGTCGGCCGCGGCGTGGGGCGCAGCGTGCGAGGCGGGGACGGTCACGCGTCCAGCGTAATCG
>JAJSZB010000558.1:0-3189 GCA_050613715.1 Streptomyces sp. IBSBF 3018 | reverse complement strand
CCCCCGTGACCCCGGGCCGCCCCCGTCGTTGACCCGTACGAGACTCGAACAGGAGTACCCATCGGGGAGGACGGAAGATGCCGGCGGTAAGGATCACCCACGAGCTGCTCGCGCGGGCGGCGGCGGACGCCTCGCACATCGACGAGGCGGTCCGGCTGTGCGGCGGCGACCCGACCCCCGGGAGCCGCCGCTACCTGCGGGAGAGGATGGCCGCGGCAGGCATCGACATCTCGCATCTGCGCACGGGCCGGGTCCGCCACACCGAGGCCCGGCTGCGCGCCGCCGTCGCGGAGTCCGACAGCGTCAAGGAGGTGGTGCGGCGGCTGGGGATCAGTCAGGTCGGCGGCAACCAGGCGCACATCGGACGCCGCATCGCGGCCCTGGGAATCGACACGTCGCACTTCACGTCGGGCGCGGGCCGCGGTCCCCGACGGCCGCGCGGCGACCTCCTGGCGCTGCGCGAGCCGGCTCGCGGGCGGGTGCCGGGAAAGCGGCTGCGCGCCGCACTGATCGCCGCCGGGAGGGCCGAGCGGTGCGCCATGTGCGGCACCGGCCCGGAGTGGAACGGCAGACCGCTCGGCCTCGAGGTGGACCACATCGACGGCGCATGGTGGGACAACCGGGCGGAGAACCTGCGCCTGCTGTGCCCCAACTGCCACGCGGTGACGGATACGTACCGCGGCCGCCGCAGGAGCTCCCGATGACCGCGCCGCGCCTCACCGCCGATCTCTTGGCGCGCACCGCCCGGGTGTCGACCAGCCTGGCCGACCTGCTGCGCCGCCTGGACCGCCGGCTCGCGGCAGGCCCCGCCGGGTACGTACGCCGCCGGCTGGCCCACTACGGCATCGACACCTCCCATTTCGTCGACGAGCCGCTGCCGCCGCGAGCCCGGCGGTCCTACTCCCGTGCCCGGCTCGAAGCGGCGGCGGCCCGTTCCGCCAGCGTGCGCGAGGTGCTCGAACACCTGGGATACCCGCCGGACGACAGCCCGTACGGCCACGTCCGAAGAAAGCTGGACGAATTCGGCATCGACACACGGCATTTCACCCGGGGCCGCGGCCGCGGTCCCGGGGTGCTCGCCCGCGAACCCCTGTCGGCGGCGGTGTCCGCCGCGACGAGCATCGCCGGAGTGCTGCGGCTCCTCGGCCTGGCGGACGCCGGGAGCGGACGGGCCCTGGTCCGGCGCAGCCTCGCGCACCACGCCCTGTCGACCGACCACTTCACCGGCCAGGCGCACTTCAGGGGAACGGTGTCCCCCCGCCGCAGGTCCGCAGAACAGATCCTGCGGCGGGACGGCGGCCCGGGCACGCGCCGCACCGGCACACGACAACTGCGGCGCGCGCTGGACGACATGGGCGTTCCGCACCTGTGCGGGGAATGCGGCACCGGGGAGATCTGGCAGGGCGGACGGCTCGTGCTGGAGATCGACCACATCAACGGCGACCGGTGGGACAACCGCCGCGAGAACCTGCGGTACCTCTGCCCGTCCTGCCACAGCCAGACCCGCACGTTCGCCAACGCCGCCGCCCGCCGGACGCCCCCGCCGAGCGCAGTACAGTAACCCCTTGAGCCCGTACCCCAGCTGGCCAGAGGGCGCCGGTTTAGGTCCGGTGTGTCGTGGGTTCGAGTCCCACCGGGCTCACCCTGTGGACGCGGCGCCGGCACCGGCGCCGCGTTCGTCGGGTTTTCAGGTCAGGAGTTCGGTGATGTGGGGGGTCAGGGCGCGGAAGGCTTTGCCCCGGTGGCTGATGGAGTTCTTCTCCTCGGGGGTCAGCTCGGCGCAGGTGCGGCCGCGGAAGGCGGCGGGGCCCTCGTCGGGCTCCAGGATCGGGTCGTAGCCGAAGCCGCCGGTTCCCGCGGGGGTGTGGCGGAGGGTTCCGGTGAGGCGGCCCTCGGTGACGCGGGTCGCGCCGCCGGGCAGCGCGAGGGCCGCGGCGCAGGCGAAGTGGGCGCCGCGGTGCGGGTGGTCGATGTCGCCGAGCTGGGCGAGCAGCAGGTCGAGGTTGGCGAGGTCGTCGCCGTGCTTGCCGGCCCAGCGCGCGGAGAAGATGCCGGGGGCGCCGCCGAGGACGTCGACGCACAGCCCCGAGTCGTCGGCGACCGCGGGCAGACCGGTGGCGTCGGCGAGCGCGCGGGCCTTGAGCAGCGCGTTCTCGGCGAAGGTGACGCCGGTCTCCTTGACGTCGGGGATCTCGGGGTAGGCGTCGGCGCCGACGAGTTCGACGTCGAGCCCGGCGGCGCCGAGGATCGCGCGCAGTTCTCCGACCTTGTGGGCGTTGCGGGTGGCGAGGACGAGGCGGGTGGTCATGCGCCGATTATCCCGGTGGGCGTGTCCCGGAGTGCGGGCGCGGGTCCGCGGCGCGGGGACGCGAGGGGCGCGGGGACGCCGGCTCGCTCGGGGCCGGCCAGGTGGCGTCGGCGCGGCGTGAGGGCGCGGCGGCGCGGCTGCGGCGCGGTGGGCATGCGTGGACCGGGCGTCCCGCCGGCGAACCCGCGGCGCCTGCCGGCCCGGTGGCGTCCCGTCGGCGAACCCGCGGCGCCCGCCGATCCGGTGGTGTCCCGCCGGCCCGCGGACCTCGGCGCCCGCGGGCCGGGCCGGCTCAGCCCCCGGCGCACACGTCGGTGAAGTGGCCCGCGGCCGACACGACCGGCTTCAGGTCGGGGGTGCGGCCGTCCGCCGCCTGGTCGCGTGCCGTCCGTACGGAGTCCGACAGCCGCGTGACCGCCTTCTTCGTGTCGCCGTCGCCGCCTCCGTCGCCGTTCCCGTCCCCGCCGCCGTCGCGTTTGCCGATCCGGTCCAGGTCGTCCTGGAGCCGGTCGAGCGCGTCGACGGTGTCCTGGCGGCGGTCGGCCTCGGAGACCTGGCCGATGTTGGTGGCGGTGCTCTGCAGGTCCTGGACATCCCCGGCGATGGTCGCGGCGGTCTTGGCGCAGTCCCAGGCGCGGGCGGCGGCGCCGTCGCAGGCGGTCGCGCCGGCCGCGAGGGCGAGAGCGGCGAGCACGGCCGCCGCGGCGGTCGCGGCGGACCCGCGGGTCGCGCGCCTGCCCGTACGGCGGCCGGCCCGCGCCCCGGCGCCGCGAGCGCGGGCCGCGCGGTGCACGGCGCTGCGGGCCGCGCGTAAGGTCTCCCGGCGACGCTTCACTGGCGGTGCCCCCTTCGCCCCCCGCAGCCCCCGCGGCCCGCAGCGC
>JAJSZB010000557.1:0-3200 GCA_050613715.1 Streptomyces sp. IBSBF 3018 | reverse complement strand
GTACTGGACGGCCGAGCAGGGCCGCCCCCGTCCGCGCCGGGTTCGAGCCGGATGCGCCGGAAGCAGGTGTTCGCGCCGAGGAACGCGAGGTTGGTGCCGGCGTCGCGCGCCGCGGTGACGTGGCGGCGCTGCTCGGGCGTCCAGTACTCGTCGTGCCCGAGGGCGATGAGCGCGTGCGCGCCGCGCAGCACCGACGGCGCGAGGTGCACGTCGATGCCGGTGGTGTACGCGAGCGGGATGCCGAGCCGCTCGGCGAGGACGACCAGCGCGCGCTCGTACACCAGGAACTTCTCCGCGCCGCTGCCGTCGTAGGGCCGGTCGAAGCTGACGGCGAGCGCGCGGTGCGCGTAGGAGCCGTCGCGGCCTTCGTAGAGGCTGTAGCCGCCCCACTTGTTGTACGCCTGCCAGGTCGCGGGCGCGTGCATGATCAGGGTGCGGCCGGCCGCGCTGGTGGAGCGGACGATCATCGGGACGTACCGGCGGCAGCCGTTCTCGGCGTCCAGGCGCAGCAGGTAGGCGCCCTCGGGCCAGCCGTCGGTGGGGACGCTCAGGCTGCGCGGCCAGCCGGCCCGTACGGTCCTGGTGGCCACGACCATGTCGACCGGGTTCGGGCGCGGCCGGCGCCGGCCGGGCACCCGCGCCGACCGCCACACCAGGCGCGCCTGCGCGCCGCCGTACCAGCCGACGCGGAACGCCGAGACGCGGAAGCCGGGCGCGGTCGTGGACACGTGGAGCCCGAACTCCTCGCCGGGCACGACGCTCACCTTGTCGGCGTAACCCTCCACCGCCGCGGGCGGTCCGGTCGCGCCGAGCCGCCAGTCCCGGCCGCCGGCTGGCCCGACGCCGGGGAGGCGACGGCTGCGGCCGGACGACCCGGCGTCGCAGCCCGCGAGGGCGCCCGCGGCCCCGGCGGCACCGGCCGCCGCGGCGCCCAGGAACCCCCGCCGGCCCAGCCCGCCGCGCCCGCGCCGCGCACCTGCGTCCTCCATGCGGTCCTCGCTCACGTCCGTTTCCGCGCCCGCAGCAGCATCGTCGGGCGGCGGGCCGCGCCCGGCGATCCGGGAGCGGCCGTACGGCCGAACGACCGGCCGCGGACCGGTTGTCAGTGGGTGGGGGTACGGTCGGGCACAGAGCTTGAGGACGAGTCACAACAGAACGGCGTGAAGCGTCAGAGAACCACGAGAACAGACCCAAACAGGCATAAGCCACAGATCGACGAAGGAGCGGGGACCATGTCACGGGTGAGGGTGCACAACCTGGCGGTGTCGCTCGACGGGTTCGCGACCGGCGAGGGACAGAGCATGGAGGCGCCGTTCGGGCACGCGGGGGAGCGTCTGATGAGCTGGTTCTTCCCGACGCGCGCCTTCCGGGCGATGCAGGGCAAGGAGGGGGGCGGCGCGGGTGTGGACGACGCGATGGCCGCGGAGTGGGGGCCGGGGATCGGCGCGGAGATCATGGGGCGCAACAAGTTCGGCCCGCAGCGCGGCCCGTGGCAGGACCACGAGTGGAAGGGCTGGTGGGGGGAGAATCCCGTCTTCCACACACCGGTCTTCGTGCTGACCCACCACCCGCGGCCCTCGATAGAGATGGAGGGCGGCACGACCTTCCACTTCCTCGACGCCACGCCCGAGGAGGCGCTGCGCCGGGCGCGGGAGGCTGCGGGCGGCCTGGACGTACGGATCGGCGGCGGCCCGACGACGGTCCGGCAGTTCCTGGCCGCGGACCTGGTCGACCACCTGCACATCGTGCTCGTGCCGATCGTGCTGGGCCGGGGGGTGCGGCTGTGGGACGGCCTGGAGAGCCTGGAGGAGCGCTTCACCCACGAGTCGGTGACGTCGCCGAGCGGGGTGACGCACATGACGTTCACCAAGCGGTAGCCGCGGGCCGTACGGGACGGCCCCGGCAGGACCGAGGGGGCACCCCGCCGGGGCGGCGGCCGTGTCAGCCGGCGCGCAGGGCGAGCGCCATGGCCTCGACGGCCAGCAGCGGGGCGACGTTGCGGTCCAGCGCGTCCCGGCAGGCGAGCACGGCCTCGATCCGGCGCAGGCTCTGCTCGGGGCGGGAAGAGGAGGCGATACGGGAGATGCCGTCGGCGGCCTCGGCGTTGGCGATGCGCTCGGGGGGGCCGCCGAGCTGGACGGCCAGCACGTCGCGGTAGAAGCCGGCGAGGTCGGTGAGCGCGAGGTCGAGGGTGTCGCGCTGGGTCCTGGTGGAACGCCGCTTCTGCCGGTCGGCCAGCTCCTTCATGGCGCCCGCGGTGCCGCGCGGCATCCGGCTGCCGGTGCCGGCCGCGGCGCCGAGCGCGGCGCGCAGCTCCTCGGTCTCCTTCGCGTCGACCTCCTCGGCGACCGCCTTGGCGTCATCGGCGGCCGCGTCGACCAGCTCCTGGGCGGCGCGCAGGCAGTCGCCGACGTCGGCGACGCGCAGCGGCAGCCGCAGCACGGTGGCGCGGCGGGCGCGCGCGGACTCGTCGGTGGCCAGCCGCCGGGCCCGTCCGATGTGGCCCTGCGTGGCGCGGGCGGCCTGCGCGGCCAGCGCGGGGTCGATGCCGTCGCGGCGCATCAGCACGTCGGCGACCGCGTCGACCGAGGGCGTCCGCAGGGTCAGCAGCCGGCAGCGCGAGCGGATCGTCGGCAGCGCGTCCTCCACGGACGGCGCGCACAGCAGCCACACGGTGCGCGGCGCGGGCTCCTCGACGGCCTTCAGCAGGACGTTGGCAGCGCCCTCGGTCAGCCGGTCGGCGTCCTCCATAAGGATCACCTGCCAGCGGCCTCCGGCCGGGGAGAGGGAGGCGCGGCGGACCAGGTCGCGGGTCTCCTTCACGCCGATGGACAGCAGGTCGGTGCGGACGGTCTCCACGTCGGCGTGGGTGCCGATCAGGGTGGTGTGGCAGCCGTCGCAGAACCCGCAGCCGGGGGCGGCGCCGAGTGCCTTGTCCGGGCTCGTGCACTGCAGCGCGGCGGCGAACGCGCGGGCGGCCGTGGCCCGGCCGGAGCCGGGGGGTCCCGTGAACAGCCACGCGTGCGTCATCCGCGACGCCGCGGGCGGCTCCTCGCCGGCCGCCTCCGCGGTCACGGTCCGATCGGCGTCCGCGGCGGCCGCCGCCAGCTCCTCCACGACGCGTGGCTGCCCCACGACGTCTTCCCACACCGCCACGTCCACATCCCCTCTCGTCCGCCCGCCCCCCATTCTGCGCGCTC
>JAJSZB010000556.1:0-3206 GCA_050613715.1 Streptomyces sp. IBSBF 3018 | reverse complement strand
GCGTAGGCGTGTTGGCGGGGGGCGGGGGTGCCCCGGTCGTCGGCGCAGACGAGGTAGGTGGAGGGGATGTCGTGCCAGGCCGCGGCCTGGACGGGCTGAGTGAGGACGGACAGGCTCTGCGCGGCGGTCCGGGTCACGGCCTCGCCGCGGATCTCGGCGTCGCAGTCCTGGAGGAAGGTGTCGGCGAGTGCCTCGGGCCGTACGGTGAAGGTGCCGGCCCGCGGGTCGACGTCGAGGAAGGGCGCCGGTCCCTCGCCGCCGAAGGTGGACAGGCTCTCGCCGGGCTCCGGCAGGTAGCTGGAGACGAGCAGCAGGTGGCGTACGGCCCCGACGCCCGCCGCCGCCTCCGCGGTCACGATCCCGCCGTAGCTGTGGGCCACCACGACCGTCGGCTCGTCGCCGTCGGTGAGCACGCGCCGGACCGCGGCCACGTCCTCCGCGAGCCCGGGCCCCGCGGCGTCCACCACGCCCGACGCACCCGACGCACCCGACGCGCCCGGCTCCCCGCAGCTCGGCAGCCCCGGCGCCACGCTCGCCACCCCCCGCTCGGCCAGCAGCTCCGCGGTCCGGTGCCACCACCACGCGCCGTCCCGTACGCACGCCCCGTGCACGAACACGACCCTCATCGCGACCTCCCGGTCCGCCGTCCTGCCTGTCGCAGTCACCTGCCTCCCGATCAACGGTAGACGTACCGTCCATTACGCGAAAAACTGAGGCGATGGGCAGACATCCGCAACCGCAGATCCGGCAGCGCATCCTCGCCGCCTGCACCGACCACGCGCTCGCGCACGGCCTCCCCGACCGGCTGGAGCCGCTGGCCGCCGCCGCGGGCACGTCGAGCCGGATGCTGATCTACCACTTCGGCTCCCGCGACCGGCTGCTCCGCGAGGTCCTCGGGCAGGCCAGGCAGCGGCAGCTCCAGGCGTTCACCGAGCTGCTCCGGCTGCGCCGCGACGAGCCCTACCCGGCGACGCTCGCCCGCGCCTGGTCCGCGATCTCCGGGCCGGAGGGCGAGCCGTACCTGCGGATGTTCAGCCGACTGCACGACACCGCGGGCGAACCGCTGTGGCCGGGCTTCCGGCGCGCCGCGACGACGGACTGGCTCGCGCCGCTGGAGGAGGGCATGGGCAGCCTCGGCCGCCCTGAGCTGGCGACGGTCGTGCTGGCCGTGATCCGCGGGCTGCTCATGGACCTCGACGCGACGGGCGACGCGGCGCGTACGGGCCGGGCGTTCCGGGACTTCCTCGCGACGATCGAGACCCCGGCCGGGGCGGAGGCCGGCGCCGGCCACGCGTGACGACGGCGCGGTACGCCAGCCGGCGCGTACGTCAGCCGGGCGCGGTACGTCGGCCAGGTGCCGTACGTCCGCCCGGTGCCGTACGTCGCCAGGCCGGTCCGGTACGCCACGCCGGTCCGGTACGCCACGCCGGGCACGCATCGCCTCGACCCCGCGACGCCGCGCCTCACGCCGGGCACGCGTCACCCGCCGCCGCACGCCACGCCTCACGCCGGGCACGCGTCACCCGCCGCCGCACGCCACGCCTCACGCCGGAGCCCCCTCCGCCACCACCGACAGCGCCACCTCCCGCTGCCGCTCGTGCTCCGCGAGCCGCGCGCCCAGCGCCGCCCGCACGTCCGCGTACGTGTCCGAGCCCAGCGGCAGGCGCAACGGCGTCGCCCCCGAGTCGACCAGCGCGATCATCGCGCCGGCGATCTTCGCCGGGTCGTTGGGCAGCGGGAACGCCCCGTCCGCCAGCGCGCGCCGCACCTCGCCGGCCGGCGTGGCCTCGTACTCCGGCATGACCGGCGCGGTGTCCAGCCCGGCGCCGAAACCGGTCGGGGTCGCGCCCGGCTCCACGATCGTCAGCCCGATCCCGAGCGGCGCGACCTCGCGCGCGACCGTCTCGCAGAAGCCCTCGATGCCCCACTTCGACGCGTGGTAGTAGCCGAAGTTCGGGTACGTGGCCTGGCCGCCCGCGGTCGAGACCTGGAGGATGCGGCCACCGCCCTGCGCCCGCAGATGCGGCAGCGCCGCGCGGATGACGTCGATCGACCCGATCAGGTTGGTGTCGATCACCCGCCGGATCTGCTCGTCGGACGCCTCCTCGACGGACGCGAAGACGCCGTAGCCGGCGTTGTTGACGATCACGTCGACCGTGCCGAGCGCCGCGAACGCCGCGTCGACCACGCGGTGGACCTCGGCGGTGTCGGTGACGTCCAGCCGCGCGACCCACAGCCGCTCGCCGTACTTCTCGCGCAGGTCGTCCAGCGCCTCGGGCCGCCGCAGCGTCGCGGCGACGCGGTCGCCGCGGGCGAGCAGCTGCTCGGTGAGCAGGCGGCCGAAGCCGGACGACGTGCCCGTGATGAACCAGGTGGTGGTCATGGTGACCCTTTCCTCAGCTTTGTCGATGCTCGTGTGCGCTTGTCTTCGACGCTACGAGTTCGAGTCGACTGGAGGTCAAGCACGACGCCGGGCGCGTCCCCGGATGCCGCACAGGACGCGTCCCCGGGGGCTTCCCCGGGTGCATCCGGATGCCCCGCGCGTCCCTCAGCCGTCGACCAGCCGCTGGATCGTCACGCTCAGCCATGCGCGCAGCTCGTCCGGGTCCCCCAGCTCCGCCCGCAGCACCCGGCGCCGCGTCGAGACGCCGAGCACGAACGCGTCGATCGCCGCCGCCCGGCCGCGCGCCTCGGCCTCGTCCAGGCCGCTGTCGCGCAGGTAACGGGTGAGCGGCTCCAGCGAGTTGGCGTCGAGGAAGCCGGCCAGCGCCGCCGCGGCCTGCGGGCGTTCGCCGGACGCGCGGTGCAGGACGAGCAGCGGGTCCTCGCCGGGCGCGCCGAACCAGCGCCGGACGATGCTGGCGGCCAGGCGCGCGCCCAGCTGGGAGCGGTCGCCGTCGAAGGAGTCGGCGACCGGGATCTCGACGCGGGTCGCCGCCAGGAAGAGGCCCTCCTTGCCGCCGAAGTAGCGGGTGATGAGGTTCGGCGAGACCCCGGCGGCGTCGGCCACGCCCTTGACGGTCACCGCGGCGTACCCCCGCTCGGAGAAGTGGCGGCGCGCGTGCTCCAGGATGCGCCGCCTGGTCGCGGCGGCGTCACGGGACATCATGCGGACGAGGATATGTGTATGCCCGTACACACGCGATGTGTATGCTCGTACACATGACGAGGGACGAGAGGGCCGGGGTGGCGGGGATGGCGGGGAT